>JBBSRZ010000085.1:0-10648 GCA_038242555.1 Flavobacteriales bacterium
AAAGTAGCATTGATTGCAGTTTGTAATAAACTCTTAAGAATTTGTTTTGGTGTCGTAAAAAACAAAATTGCATATCAACAAGATTATCAAAAAAACTTAAAAATTTTAACCTAAATAATTTGCAAGTTAACATAGAACATCAGGGCTAGTAAGAACTTATGTCGAAAACGAAGATTCACGTATCGGAAATTTACGGATATTAATTAAGAAAAGATGGTGAGCAAGTAGATAAAAAAAACAATACGGTAAAATTTAATTAAGGTTTTAGACGTTAGAATTGCTGTTAAAAACTTTGTTTTTCCTAAAAAAAATCTATCTTTGCACCTAATGAAAAGAATATTTCCATTAGACAATTTACATAAAGGCAGTAATGCCGATAATCACGATATTTATTAACAAAACGAAGCCTTATTGGCTTCGTTTTTTTTTGATTTAAAAACTAAAATTATGCTCAGAACAGCCGATTTATCCGTAGACAAAATTAATAAACTGCTTCAAGAAGCCGACGAGTTTTCAAAAGGTAAAGTCTTGAAAGCGAAAAGTGAAATCTATGTTTCTAATCTCTTTTTTGAAGATAGTACGAGAACCAAAACCAGTTTCGACGTCGCTGAAAGAAAATTAGGATTAAACGTAGTTCCTTTCGACATCACTGCAAGTTCAGTTAATAAGGGAGAGTCTTTATATGACACCGTAAAAACCTTGAAAAGTATTGGAATTGATCTCTGCGTAATTCGTCATCAAAAAGAAAAATTTTATGACGAGTTTAAAGATATTGACATTGCTGTAATTAATGGTGGTGATGGAACTGGAAATCATCCGTCTCAAAATCTACTGGATTTAATGACCATCAAACAGGAATTTGGAAAATTTGAAGGTTTAAAAGTTGGAATCGTGGGAGATGTAAAGCACAGCCGGGTAGCAAATTCTAATGCAGAAGTTTTACGAAAATTGGGAACGAAAGTTTATTTCTCCGGGCCAGAACAATGGTTTGATGAGGGAACGCTTATCAACGGAACTTATTTAAATATCGATGATTTAATTAAAGAAGTAGATGTTTTAATGTTATTGAGAATTCAACACGAAAGACACGAAAGTGATGAAAAATTAAAAGGATCTGCTGAAAAATATCACCGACAGTTTGGTTTAACCAACGAGCGTGAAAAATCAATGAAAAAAGGTGCGATCATTATGCATCCTGCTCCGATTAACAGAGGAGTAGAAATCGATAGCGATTTGGTAGAATGCGAACGTTCCAGAATTTTCAAACAGATGGAAAACGGTGTTTTTGCTAGAATGGCGATTTTGAAAACTGCGTTGGAAGTAAAAGGTTTTGAGTTTGAATAAGAAGTAAACAGTATTCAGTACTTACGTTGTACAATACATTTACATCTGACATTTTACAAAAAAGAACAAAATGAAAAAGAAATTAATTTTAGAATCTGGCGAGGTGTTCCACGGTCAAGGTTTTGGCGCAGAACAGGATATTGAAGGGGAAGTGGTGTTTAACACAAGCATGACTGGTTATCAAGAACTGATCACAGATCCTTCAAACTGTGGACAGATTGTTTGCATGACTTATCCTCTGATCGGGAATTACGGAATTAATCGCGATGATTACGAAAGTCTTGAACCAGCCATCAAAGGATTGATCGTGAAAGAAGTTTGTGATTTTCCTTCGAACTTCAGAAGCCAGATGTCTTTGGATGAATTTTTTCAAAAAAGAAAACTCTCCGGAATTTCGGGAATAGACACAAGAAGGTTAACGAGAGTTTTACGCAAGTCGGGAAGTGTAAGAGGCAAAATTGTTAACGACGATGCAGATGAAAATGCGGTCATCGCAAATTTAGGAAAAACAAGTTGCCGTACTGATCAGGTTTGTCAAGTTTCAACGAAAACTGCTTACGCAAGTCCGGGTCGAGGATTGAAAGTGGTAGTGGTAGACTTCGGTGCGAAACTCGGAATTCTGCGTGAATTAACACAGCGTGACTGCGACGTTACCGTTGTTCCGCACGATATTACTGCCGAGGAAATAATGCTCATCGATCCAGATGGAATTATGTTATCGAACGGTCCTGGCGATCCCGCAGATGAAAAAGGTGCAACAGAAATGATCCAAAAACTCTTAGGAAAAGTTCCAATTTTTGGAATTTGTTTGGGACATCAATTAATCGCTATTTCGTGCGGAGCAAAAACCTTTAAATTAAAATTTGGCCATCGTGGTGGCAACCATCCGGTTTTAGATTTAAAAACTAATAAAGTAGCGATCACTGCTCAAAATCACGGTTACGCTGTTGATCAGGAATCTTTATTGAATACTGATTTAGAAGAAACACACGTTGCTTTAAATGATAGAACTAATGAAGGATTAAAACATAAATTTCATCCTTGTTTCTCTGTGCAATATCACCCAGAAGCAAGTCCAGGTCCTGAAGATGCAAATTATCTTTTTGATGAATTCATCGTCTTAATGTATCAATTTAAAAATGTACCAGTTTAACAATTCTAAATTCGCGATATGATCAATTTTGAGAATAATCCATTGCTTCAAAAAACAGTGCAGTTTTCGTTGGACATCATTGAATATTGTGAACTTTTAGAGGAAAATAAGAAGTACATCATTGCTAGACAATTGCTAAGGTCGGCGACCAGTATTGGAGCAAACTCCTTCGAAGCCCAAAATCCTTACAGCAAAAAAGATTTCGTTCATAAAATCAAGATTGCAGCAAAAGAAGTTGAAGAAACTAAATACTGGCTCTTTCTATGTAAGCATTCTAAATCTTATCCTTTCGATGAAAAACTGGAATCCCAAATCACAGAAATTGGAAAGATTATTTATAAAATTTTAAGCACGAGTTTATCTAAGGATAATCCGAATAATATTTAAAACACAATAGCAGTGTGTTACACTGTTAAATTGATAAATTGTTACATTAATCATATGAAACGTACAGACATCAAAACAATTCTCGTCATCGGATCAGGTCCCATCATTATTGGTCAAGCCGCTGAATTTGATTACGCAGGAACTCAGGCTTGTTTATCTTTAAGAGAAGAAGGTTACAAAGTTATTCTCATCAATTCTAATCCGGCTACAATTATGACGGATGTTGAAATTGCAGACAAAGTATATATCGAACCAATTTCGCTGGAATTCGTAAGTCATATTATCCGAAAAGAAAGACCAGATGCGCTTTTGCCCACTCTAGGCGGACAAACCGGTTTGAATATGGCCGTGGAATTACAGAATTCCGGAATCTTAGAAGAATGTGAAGTGGAGGTTTTAGGAACGAAACTTTCAGCCATCAACCAAGCAGAAGATCGCGATCTTTTCAGGAATTTAATGCACGAATTAAATGAACCAGTTCCAGATTCTGAAATTGTAAACGATGTAGAAGGTGCTTTGGAATTCGCGGAGAAAATAGGCTTTCCATTAATTGTTCGTCCTGCCTTTACAATGGGCGGAACTGGTGGTGGTATCGCTCATACAATCGAAGAATTAAAAGATATTACCAGTTTTGGTTTGAAGTACAGTCCTGTTCGGCAGTGTTTGGTGGAAAGATCCATTGCCGGCTACAAGGAAATCGAGTACGAAGTAATGCGAGACAAAAACGATAATGCGATTGTCGTTTGTAATATGGAAAATATTGATCCGGTGGGAATTCATACTGGAGATTCAATTGTGGTGGCACCTTCGCAAACACTTTCAGATCGGGAATATCAAATGTTGCGAAATTCATCATTAAAAATTATTCGTGCTTTAGGAATTGAAGGCGGTTGTAATGTTCAACTGGCTTTGGATCCACATTCTTTCGACTATTATATCATCGAAGTTAATCCGAGAGTTTCACGTTCTTCGGCTTTGGCAAGTAAAGCCACTGGTTATCCAATTGCAAAAATTGCGGCTAAAATCGCCGTAGGGTTGACTTTAGATGAAATCATGAATCCTGTCACGGGAAAAACATACGCATGTTTCGAACCTGCTTTAGATTATGTGGTTACTAAATTTCCGCGCTTCCCTTTTGATAAATTTGAAACGGCAGATCGACGATTGTCTACTCAAATGAAAGCAACAGGTGAAGCTATGGCCATCGGACGAAATTTCGAGGAATCTTTACAAAAAGCCATTCGTTCGCTGGAAACTGGTTTAAGACACATCGGCCTTAAATCAAAAGATGCCGCTGCATTAACTGACGAAGAAATCGAAAGAAGAATCAAAGTTTGTGATGACGAACGTTTGTTCATTATCGGCGACGCTCTGCGCAGAGGTTACGATTGGGAAAAAATTGTAGAGTGGAGTCAGATTGATAAATTTTTCATCTGGAAAATTAAAAAACTGATCGACTTCGAAAAAGTAATTGCAGATCATAAATTCGATAAAGAAACTTTATTAGAAGCGAAGAAATTAGGCTTTTCTGATTTGAGTATTGCGACATTATGGGATTGTAGTCAGAGAGAAGTATTTGATTATCGAAAAAATAACGGAGTGATGCCAGTTTATAAAATGGTTGACACTTGTGCCGGAGAGTTCGAAAGCGAAACTCCTTATTTCTACGGAACTTACGAAGAAGAAAACGAAAGTGTTCCTTCTGACAAAGAAAAAATCATTGTTTTAGGTTCTGGTCCTATTCGAATTGGGCAAGGAGTAGAATTCGATTACGCTACTGTTCATTCGGTTTGGGCTATCAAAGAAATGGGTTATGAATCAATAATCATTAATAATAATCCAGAGACCGTTTCAACTGATTTCTCCATTTCCGACAAATTATACTTCGAACCGATTACCGAAGAAGATGTGATGAACATCATTGAACTGGAAAAGCCGAAAGGTGTAGTCGTACAGTTTGGTGGACAAACCGCTATTAATTTAGCAGATAAACTAGCAGCGCACGGCGTTCAGATTTTGGGAACTTCTCTCGAAGATTTAGACCGCGCAGAAAACAGAAATAAATTTGAAGCCGCCCTTCAGGAAATGGGGATTCCGCAACCTTTGGGGAAAACCTGTTTCACGAAAGAAGAAGCGCTAGTTATTGCGAATGATATTGGTTTTCCTGTTTTGGTTCGTCCAAGTTATGTTTTGGGTGGAAGAGCCATGGAAATCGTTTACGATGAGCACGAACTCGCGCATTATATGACGAACGCGGTGAAAGAAAATTCAGAACATCCAATTTTAATCGATCGATATTTGACCGGAAAAGAAGTTGAGGTCGATGCAATTTGCGATGGTGAAACTGTAGTGATTCCAGGAATTATGGAACATATTGAAAGAGCGGGAGTGCATTCAGGTGATTCGATTGCGGTTTATCCACCCCAAAATATTACCGACGAACAAATTGCGACTTTAGTTGATTATACCGAAAGATTAGCAAAAGGATTGAATGTCATTGGTTTGATGAATATTCAATACGTTTTGTATGAAGGAGAAGTTTATGTGATTGAAGTAAATCCAAGATCGAGTAGAACAGTTCCTTTTCTTTCTAAAATTACCGAAATTCCGATGGCGAATTTAGCGACGAAAGTAATCCTTGGACAGAAATTGAAAGATTTAGGTTACAAAAACGGATTGGCTCCAGTTAAAGATGGCGTTTACGTGAAAGTTCCGGTTTTCTCTTTTTCAAAATTGACCAGAGTTGATATTTCACTCGGACCAGAAATGAAATCCACGGGAGAAGTAATGGGGAAGGACACCACTTTAGAAAAGGCCTTGTACAAAGGTTTAATTGGTTCGGGTAGAAAAGTTCCTTTACATGGAGCAATTCTATTCACCGTTGCTGATAAACATAAACCAGAAGCGTGTGAATTAGCCAGAAGATTTCAGGAAATTGGATTTAGAATTTGGGCAACGGAAGGAACTGCAAATTATTTTGAAGAACATGGCGTTCCAACCAAAATTGGTTATAAAATTGAAGAAAACCCTGAGATTAATTTAATTGATTTAATCCAAACGGGGAAAGTTCAATACATCGTAAATACCATGACCAAAGGAAAACAATCTGAAAGAGATGGATTCCAAATCCGCAGAACTTCCGTAGAAAATGGAGTTCCCTGTTTAACGTCGATGGATACCGTGGAAGCGATTTTGAAAGTCATTGAAAGTATGAGTTTTAAAATGGAGCAGATGTAGATTGTTTTTAAATCTTATATATAAAAAGGTTTTCCAGAACGGAAAACCTTTTTGCATTTCGTTTATAAATTAATGTCGATTATCACAATTGATCGTGATTTCCGAAGTAGTTTTATCCATAAATGTAATTGAAGAACAGCCAAATGACTCGTAAATAAATCCAAAAATAACAGGAGGTTTATTTTTAAAAAGTTTGCCAGTCCATTGAGAGTTTATTCCTTCTGTTTCAGTGCCACTCAAAGAGTTAAATGATGATCCCTCATCATTAATATGGTAAGAATTTTCGAAGAAGGTTTTGCCACGATCGTCAACCACAATTAATTGGTGCAAGGTTGTATACTTTTCAGAGTTGAATTCCTGAAGATAATAGGTGAGATTTCCATTTTTAAACTCGTAGAGATTTCCCTTCTTCAGAGTTGATTTTTTATATAGTTCGTTCGTATAATTAGTAGATTTAATTTTCTTCCATTCTGCACGAACCAATTGGTTTTCTACAAACGGATTTTCACTTCCAAAGTAAGCGATCGAGTTATCATACTTTTTATAAAATTCTTCCTTATTTTTGTCCTGAGACTCAACTTGAAATCCGAGCATGTAAGAACTTTCATCAACATCTTCTCCTTCGCTAACGTAATAAGATAGATAAGCGACAGATTTCACCTTGTTTATTGGAGTTTTTTGTACTGCGGCTGATTCGTAGTTGAAAAGATAAAGCGTGTCGTTTTCTTTTAGATGAAGAGCAGTTAACATTTTTTTGCGATAAGGACCATCTAATTCTAAATAGTTTAGTTTCTCGAAAGACATCTGCTTCTGGTTTTTCATAATATCACCTGGAATAGAAAGTGAATCCGTATAAATGTCTGAAACCGAAATAAAAGCATCGGTCAGATCATTTCTATCATACAAATCAACACCATGAATATTCATTTCGGCAGATTTCTGATTTACTATTTCCTCAGTATTTTTTACTTTACTACTATCTCGCGCTGTATCAATAGTAATTGAAGTTTCTTTCTCCTTATTACAACTAATTAATGTCAAGGTAATTAAAGTAATCACTAAAAACAAAATCAGTTTCGTACTTTTCATGATGGTGTTGTTTATTTAAATTTTCGTTGATTCGAACAACTGCACAGAAATATTGATGATCAATTCAATTCGCAACTTTTTGTTTAACGTAATTTTAATCGTACTAAGATATTAAAACTAAAAATATTTAGAAAAAATTTTCTTAATAGTAGAAAATCAAAGTTTAATTAGATTAATTCTTTTAAGTCAGACAAAATGTAAAATCTGTTGTCCAAAAAAATTATAAGTTTTATCTTGTATCAAATTATTTGAATGGATCTCTGGGAACGCCGCATTTATTACCTTCAACTTCTTGCGGAACATCTGCTGCTTTCTTTAGGGGCACTTTTGGCGGTTACCATTCTGGGAATTCTGATTGGAATCTTTGTTTTCTACTCTTCCAAAAGCCGGAAAGTCATCCTTCCACTCATCAATTTTCTCTATACAATTCCTTCAATTGCCATGTTTGGACTGCTGATTCCACTCGTAGGAATTGGACTGAAAAATGCTTTAATTGTTTTAATCATTTATGGATTACTTCCTATTGTGAGAAGTACGTACAGCGGTTTAAAAGAAGTTCCTTCCCAACTAGTGGAAGCGGCGCAAGGTTTAGGTTCAACACCTTTGCAAGTGTTCAAAAATATTTACTTTCCATTAGCGCTACCTTCTATTTTATCAGGTTTAAGAATCACGGTGGTCATGATCGTGGCCTTAACTGGTTTGGCTGCCTTGATTGGTGCCGGCGGATTAGGGCAAGCTATTTTTCGGGGATTAAATACCATGAATACCGGTTTAATTGTAACTGGATCTCTCGGAATTTCACTCTTTGCTATTCTAGGAGATCAGTGGATCGGCCAGTTTGAAAAAGAT
The DNA here is from genome assembly GCA_038242555.1 of Flavobacteriales bacterium. Lineage (GTDB taxonomy): Bacteria > Bacteroidota > Bacteroidia > Flavobacteriales > Weeksellaceae > Kaistella. Next base: position 8,060 of record JBBSRZ010000085.1, read on the forward strand.
GAAAGTTTATTGCGACTCATTTCAAAAAACGCATCTAGGCGTCAAAAGAAAAGGATTATTGTACCGACTATTTTGGTAATAATTTTTGCGGGCGCAGCCTTAATTTATTTGAATCCATTAAATTCAAATAATTCAGACACGATCGTCGTGGCCTCAAAACCTACGAGTGAGCAGTTTATATTAGGTGAAATTATTGCGCAGGAAATTGAAAATAAAACCGACTTACGGGTTATACGAAAATTTGGTATCGGAGGTGGAACTACAAATATTCATCCGGCTTTGATTTCTGGAGATTTAGATGTTTACGTAGAGTACACGGGAACGGCTTGGCTAAATGTTCTAAAGAAAGACTTACCCGAAAAAAATCTTATTAATTTTGAGGAATTAAGTGAGTTGTATGAAAACGAGTTTCAATTGAAATGGCTCGGACTACTCGGATTTAATAATACGTATGGAATAGCGATTTCAAAGGAGAACGCGAGCAATCAGAACATCGTCAGTTATTCTGATCTCGCTCTGAAAAGCAATGATTTTACCTTCGGAGCAGAATTTGACTTTTTTGAAAGAAGTGATGCATTTCCGGGTTTGAAAAAAACATATCCTTTTCAATTCAAGAATCTAGAAGAAATGGATATCAATCTTCGATATCAGGCTTTTGAACAGGGAAAGATTGACGCGGTCGACGTTTTTACGACTGATGCTCAAATTAAAAATTTAAATCTAAAAGTCCTAAAAGACGATAAAAACTATTTTCCTAATTACGAAGCGGGGATCGTCATTCGTTCTGAAATCACAAAGAAGTATCCGAATATTGAAAAACTTCTAACTCGATTACAAGGGAAAATCTCCACCGAAAAAATGCAGGAACTTAATTATCAAGTGGAAATCGAGCAGAAAAGTCCTGCAGAGGTTGCACAATCTTTTATTCAAAGTTTAAAAAATAAAAATGAAAGAGAATAGTATTATTTCGGTCGAGCATATTAACTTTAAATACGGCGAGCAAATTATATTTAAAGATTTTTCTACCCAATTTGAGAGGGGAAGTTTTACATGTATTTTGGGCCAAAGCGGAAGTGGTAAGTCAACTTTGCTCAGGATTCTCAACGGTTTAATTGTACATCAAGAAGGATTAGTTAAGATAGATGATGAGGTTTTAGGAAAGAATAATTTATTTCAAAAAAGATTAGAAATGGGTTATGTGCTTCAAGGAAATTCGTTATTTCCACACTTGACCGTTTACCAGAATATGATTTATTGCTTAAAATTATTGAAAAAGTCAGATTCGTTTTGCCAGAAAAAGGTAAAAGAACTATTACCCTTAGTTGGATTAAAGGAAGATCTGGTACAAAAATTTCCTGATCAAATAAGTGGCGGTCAGAAACAACGTGTTGGGATTATTCGTGCGATCGCCCACGATCCGAAAATCGTCTTGATGGATGAGCCTTTCTCTGCTTTAGACAGTGAAACCCGAGATAAATTGCAAATTTTAGTAAAAAACATTCATGAAAAATTAAAAACCACTTTTGTAATGGTTACGCATTCAAAAGAAGAGGCGACTCTTTTAGGGACAAAAATTCTACAATTGTAATTAAGTAAAACTTACTACTTAAGGATACTATTGTAAGATATGATATTCTAAGTTTTCAAAAACACAAAAACTGAACTTCGTATGAATTCACTTTATAACTCTTATTATATTTAATAATTCAAAAAAAGTCTATACACAATGCTAAATCTTAAAGTATGTTAAACTTTGTTGCGAAGTCGTGCGATGGCATTTAGTTTGAATGTCTATTAGCATAACAAATACATTATTAACTAAAATTTAAATTATTATGGAAAACCAGTCGAATTACAAACCAGAGTACAGAAAGGATTATGTTTCAAAAGTTTTTAGAACTAGAGACGAAGCTGACAATGCTTATAATGATTTGCAAACTCAAGGATATTCGCAAGATGATGTGAATGTAATGATGTCAGATGATACTAGAAATACTTATTTTAAAGATCATAATGATAACGATTCTGCTTTAGGTGATAAAGTTGCTGATAATGCAGGAACAGGATCTTTAATCGGTGGTGGTGTTGGTGCTGTAGTTGGAGCAATTGCTGCAATTGGAAGTAACGTTCTTTTACCAGGTCTTGGATTAATCGTTGCGGGACCACTAGCTGCAGGTTTAGCTGGAGCGGGTGCAGGTGCTGCAACAGGAGGATTAATCGGAGCTTTAACAGGAATGGGAGTTCCAGAAGAAGAAGCAACTAGATACAAAGATGATATTAAAGATGGTGGGATCTACATGGGTTTCAAACCTAAACAAGAAGATCACGCACGTTCTACCTATGACAAATGGTATACTGACGATGCTAACAATTACAACAGATAATATAGCATCTTAAGAAAGAAAAATCCTCTCATAATTTATGAGAGGATTTTTTATGTTTTAAAAGTGTCTAGTCCTGAAATAGCGATACACAAAAAAGTATCATTATGAAAGAACATTTAGAAACGCTTTATGTAAAGCGAACACAGAAAGATTACACTTTGAGTTTAAAACTTCAAATCGTGAAAGAAATTGAATCTGGACAAGA
>JBBSRZ010000086.1:0-10608 GCA_038242555.1 Flavobacteriales bacterium
AAAGTAGCATTGATTGCAGTTTGTAATAAACTCTTAAGAATTTGTTTTGGTGTCGTAAAAAACAAAATTGCATATCAACAAGATTATCAAAAAAACTTAAAAATTTTAACCTAAATAATTTGCAAGTTAACATAGAACATCCGGGCTAGAATTAAATGAGTTTTTTCTTACGAAGATTCAAAAACACCAGTGTCATTTTATCATTAACCTTAAATCTTTTTCGAATCGCAGATCTCCTAATGTTCGCGTCAATCGTAGACTAATAATTAGAAAATAACCAATTAACTTTAAAAGATGCTAAAATTTAACACAAAAAAAAACCAACCTTTTTAAGGCTGGCTCGCTTTCTTATTATGCTAAACAGCGGTAAAAGATATCGATCAAATAAATATTATTTTACTTTATCCTTTATGTTGTCTGCTGCATCTTCCACATTATCTAATCTCGCTCCAGCGGCGTCTTCAATATTGTCAAGTCTTGCATCTGATCCGTCACTTCGCCCATCTGTAGCGCGAATGGCTTCGCCAGCATTTTTCTTAATCATGTCCAGTTTAGCCTGCAGTTCGTTAAGTTTAGTTTGCGCAGCATCAGTCAGAACCTGATCACCTTTTGCAGTAGCCTCGTTCAATTCTCTTTGAGCCGCATTCACAGCCTCTTGCGCATCAATAACATCTTCGTTAAGATCCATTTGTGCGTCGGCTACGTTTTGACCTTCTACATTAACTACATCTGTTGCAACGGCCTCTTCTTTAACTTCTTTACTACAAGAAACTGCAAACATTAAACATGCTGCCGCAGCGGATACAAATAATTTTTTCATTGTTTAATTTTTAATTGTTAGAAGTAAATATACAAATATTAGAATAAATACATAAAATTTTAAAACGATCAAATCATTCCCAATTATAATAGATGAACGCTTTAAAGCAATATCATTGATTTCATCTAGTAATCATAAGCAAAGTTCACTAATAATTTTAATGTCTGCTTTCTTGACGATAAAATTGCATTATGTTTTTATCGGGCTAGAATTTAATTTCCTTCTTTTTAAAAGTAATTCAACGATATTTATATTTCATGAGAAATATTAAAAGTTTGGCGGTACCATTCCTAATTTATACCGTTAAGTTAGAAGAACTTTTTATCTTTAGCGCATGATTAAATTTTTAGTTGGAATCAGCCTTTTGATGTCTCATTTATTTTCAGCTCAGTCCGTTTCACACAGTTCTTCAGAAATTTACGATGATTTGCTTCGGTTGCAAAATAATACCACCGTCATGTATTTGGCCGCCCATCCCGATGATGAGAATACCAAACTTATTTCCTGGCTGACTCACGAAAAACATGTCGATGCCGTATATCTGTCTTTAACGCGTGGCGATGGCGGTCAAAATTTAATCGGAACCGAACAAGGAGAATTGCTGGGCTTGCTTCGTACGCAGGAACTTTTAGAAGCACGGAAAATAGACAAAGGAAGACAATGGTTTACGAGGGCCTTGGATTTTGGCTATTCTAAAAATGCTACAGAAACTTTAAAATTTTGGGATCAACAGGAAATTTTAGCTGATGTAGTTTGGGCTATTCGTAAAAACAAACCAGAAATTATTATCACCCGTTTCGACCCTAATTCGAATGGAGAAACTCATGGACATCACACGGCATCTGCAATTTTAGCGATGGAAGCCTTTGATTTGGCAGGAGATCCAACTGCTTTTCCGGAACAACTGAAATTTGTAAATGTTTGGCAACCTAAAAGAATGTTCTACAATACGAGTTGGTGGTTTTTTGGCAGCAAAAAAAACTTTGAAAAATCAGATAAAACTGGTTTATTTTCGATCGATGTTGGAACGTATTATCCAACCTTAGGAATTTCTAACAACGAAATTTCTGCGAAAAGCAGAAGCAAACATGCTTGTCAAGGTTTTGGGATGGCTTTGGAAAGAGGATCAGATCTAGAATATTTAAGATTTCTAAAAGGAGATAAACCAAAATCCAACGATATTTTTCAGGGTATAAAACTATCAGGCGAAAACGCCATCATTAAAAAGAAAGTGGACAAATTGATATCCGAATATGATTTTAATAATCCACAACTTTCTTTAAACAATCTACTTCAAGTTTATGATTTAATGAATAAAAATAAGGCAGATGATTTAAAATTACAACAGGTCAAAGATTTAATTTTAAAAACCCAAGGAATTTATTTCGAATGGACGACAGCAAGTGGTTTCGGAACTTTAAACCAAGAAATTAAAACTAATTTAGAGATCACCAATAGAAGTAATAAAAAAATCAACTTTTCGATTTCGGGAAGTGCCAGTAAAGAAATTTTAGGCAACGACTCCTATACAGCAACAGAGAAATTGAAGTTGGCTGATGAGAAACACTCTAATCCTTATTGGCTTCAGGAAACTCCGAAAAACAATTTATATGTGGTTAATAACCCGGAAGACATCGGACAACCAGAAATTTTAAATCCTGTAAAAAAATCTATCTCAATCAATTTCGGTTCTGCGAAAATTAATTTTGATATTCCTTTACAACAAAAAAAAGTAGATCAATCAATCGGTGAACTTTATGAACCGTTTTATATCGTTCCTTCTTTTGTGGCCAATCTCGATCAGGAAAATTTCATTTTTAGCAACCAACCAAAACAGATAACGGTTGAAGTAGAAAGTTTTGTCGCCAATTCTTCCGCGAAGATTTCGTTGAAAGCAAATAAAGACTGGAAAATATCCAAACCACAAACAATTGATTTTAAAGAAATTGGTGAAAAGAAAAAAGTTCTATTTACGGTAGAACCAGTTTCTAACAATACCAATTCTACTTTGGAAGCGATCGTAGAATCAAATGGAAAAACGTATAATAAATCTTTAAATGTGGTCGATTATCCTCATATCGACCGACAAATTTGGATTAAAAACGCGCAAGCAAAAATTCAAAATTTAAACTTGAAAATTCAGGCTGTCAAGATTGCTTATCTGAAAGGTTCAGGCGACGAAATCCCATCTTCTCTTCGAGCAATTGGTTTGCACGTTGATGAGTTGGATCTTAAAAAATGGAATCCTTCTGACTTGAAAAAATACGATGTTCTTATTTTAGGAATTAGGCTTTTCAACACGCAGCCCGAAATGACTTTGGTCAATAAAGACATTTGGAAATTTGTAGAAAACGGAGGTTTGGTCATCAATCAATATAATACCAATCGAGGTTTATTAACCAATGAAATTGCACCTTTCAACTTAAAACTGGGAGCAAACCGAATTTCTGAAGAAGATGCAAACCTAAAATTCCTAGTTCCAAATCATCCGGTTTTTAATGTTCCCAATAACATTACACAAAATGATTTGGATAATTGGGTTCAGGAGAGAGGATTATATTTTGCCGACGATTGGGATCAAAATTTAATTCCACTTTTAGAAGGAAATGATACGGGAGAAGCTCCGCAAAAAGGAATCTTATTGGCTGGAAAATATGGAAAAGGAACTTACGTTTATACGGGCTTATCATTCTTTAGAGAATTACCGGCCGGCGTTCCCGGAGCGTATAAATTATTTATGAATATTTTGGCGTTAGAAAATAATAAATAAACTAAAAATTTTAAACCACAAAGTCACAAAAGTCTATTTCTGAAAATGATATTTAGAAGTACATCAAAGAGCATTTGAAAAGAGCAAAATATGCGCCCCGACTTGAGCGGATCTCTTTTTAAGTCGTGGTAGTTGAGCCTGTCGAAACTAAGCCACGAATTAAAAAAGCGGGAGCCCTTCGACTAACTCAGGGTAGACTTAGGAGGATTAAGGCGCCCAAATAAAAAACAAAAAATGAATCAGGAAAAAGATACAAATTGGAAATCGCTTTATATATCGCTATTGGTCATTACGGTTTTGATGATTGTTGCCATGCTCATCTTTCAAAATTACTATAAATGAAGAATTTAGATTGGGCAGTCTTAATATTCGTCTTGCTATTTATCGTGATCTACGGGATTTATAAATCCAAAAAAGTAAAAACATCTGAATCCTTTTTGGGTGGAAAAACCAATCCGTGGTGGATGGTCGGATTGAGCATTATGGCGACCCAAGCGAGTGCCATTACATTTTTATCAACGCCGGGACAAGCCTATCACGATGGTTTGGGCTTTGTGCAATTCTATTTTGGTTTACCGATTGCGATGGTAATTCTCTGTGTTTGGGTACTTCCGAAATTTTTCAAAATGAACGTTTTAACGGCGTACGAATATTTGGAAAAGCGATTTGGGCTTTCGACCAGGATTCTAACCGCGATTCTATTTTTAATTCAAAGAGGCTTGGCTGCCGGGATTACGATTTTTGCTCCGGCCATCATTCTATCAACCATTCTGGGTTGGAATCTGATCTTAACCAATATCGTTATCGGAACTTTGGTGACTTTTTATACGATAGTTGGGGGTACCGAAGCGGTGAGTCAGACGCAGAAACAGCAGATGATCGTCATTTTTATCGGAATGTTCTTAGCCTTTTTCCTAATCGTGCAAAACTTACCTTTAGATTTAAATGATGCGCTGCTCTATTCTGGCTCCATGGGAAAAATAAATCCAGTGAGTTTTGAATTTGATATTAACAGTCGCTATAATATTTGGTCTGCCTTTTTGGGCGGAACTTTTTTGTTTTTGAGTTATTTTGGAACGGATCAAAGTCAGGTTCAAAGATATCTAACCGGAAAAAGTTTGAAAGAAGCACGACTAGGTTTGCTCTTTAATGGACTATTCAAAATCCCGATGCAATTCTTTATTCTATTCATTGGAGTGATGGTTTTCGTCTTCTTTCAGTTTGAAAAGACGCCCTTAAACTTTAATCCGCTTTCTCAATCACTTCAGAATAATACAGAATATCAAGCCTTGAATTCTGAATTTGATCAATTGCATGAAGAGAAAAAACAAAAAATTGCAGTTTGGAAAACCGATCATTCAGAAACAGTAATGTCGGAATTGAAAGAGCTTCAAGCAAAAGAAGTCGTCATCAGGCAAGATGTTAAAAATTTAATTAACAAAGAAGCGCCCGATATTGAATCGAATGACAAGGATTATGTCTTCATCTATTATATTTTAAATTATCTCCCGACCGGAATTGTCGGATTATTGATCGCGGTTATTCTATCTGCGGCGATGAGTTCTACTTCTTCAGAACTCAATGCTTTGGCGACAACGACCGTGGTAGATATTTACAAACGAAATTTCGCACCCGACATTTCGGAGAAAAAGTATTTAAACGCTTCAAGACTTTTTACTTTGATGTGGGGAATGATTGCTATCTTCTTTGCGGTAAATGCGAGTTTGTTTGAAAATTTAATTCAGGCCGTTAACATTATCGGTTCCTTGTTCTATGGCGTTATTCTCGGCGTCTTCGCTATTGCCTTTCTCTTTCCCAGAATTGGCGGTCGAGCGACGATGTGGAGCATCTTGATCGTAGAACCGGTCATCATTTTACTGTACTTTTTAGATGTAAAAGATATTATTCAGTTGGAGTTTTTGTGGCTAAATCCGATTGGGTGTTTGTTGATGATTGGGGTTGCGGGAATTTTGGAGGGGATAATGAAGAAAGTAAAAATGCAGGAAAGCTAGCAAGCGAAAAAAATTAAATCATTTAAATAAATTTAATATCCGTCTAGGATTAAATTAAGGAATAATTTTGACTAGGAGGAAACAGTAAACTCAAAGCATCAGGTTTAATTTTAAATAACGGACCTTTTTCAGCCACTTTTCCAATTGAATTTCTCTTTATTAAATGATCAAGCGTAATAATCCCTTGTTCAAGTAAAATATCAAATTGTGAAACAATCGGCTTTTTTGTATGTTCGACCGATTTGTAAATAAAATGCTCTTTATTGTCTATTATCAAAGTATCCGTTGCAACCCAAAATGTTTCATTGTGTTTTTCAAGTAAACGTTTATGTAAGGTTTCTAATCCCCAACTTACAAAATCACCAACGTTTGCTTTATCAGAATTTTCAATTAATTGTCTTACATCGGAATCTAATTTCAACTTTAAACCTTGAGAATTTCGAACAATTGCCGAAACTGTACAATACAGTTTAAAATCATCTCCACGTTTATATCCAAATTCATTTAAAATTTCTGCAGAACTTTTGAATTTACTAACTGACCAATCTGGAACTTGTGCAAAGAGGTTCTTTCTATTTCCTTTTTTATCTCGGAATGACTTTAACTCAATACCTTTATAATCCGGCTGTTTTGAAGAATTAATATCAATTCCCAGTAATGTTTCCAATGTTCTACCAACTGCTGTATCTGCTTGTAAAATTGCAGGAATTGCTCCTTGCAAACCTATTCTCCTCAGCAATATTAACAACTCATCTGAAATCGTACTCGACAAAGCATTAATTTCATTGACCAATTCTTTTAAAGGATTATTTGCAATTCCATTAATCAAGCTTTCAAAATCAAGTTGCGTAATATTAACAACATACAACTCATTGTTAAAAGAGATAATTCCTAAAATATCATTTGCTTGTGAATAAGATCCTAAACCTTTAAACCAAATTCTTGGATCACCTTTTTTAGTATTTGGTCGGTAAAGTGACGCTACTGAATTTATTAAAGTTGTGGGGCCAATTAAATATGCACTGACTTGAATTTTGCTTTGTTGACCTTGATTTTGCACTTCATAATCGTGAATACTTTTATCTTTCAAATACGAACGAACAGAACCAGTTGCATCCATAATGGATTTTTCAAGTCCTGTTCCTGTTGGTTCTATCAGCGTAACTTCAACTGATTTTTCCGTTAAAAGTTTAATCCGTTCAATTTCTAAGTTGCTTAATTGCCTCATCTTTTAATCAATATTTTTTAAAATTTCTAATGCGACTGCTCTCGCCATCAAAGGCGGAACGGCATTGCCAACCAAAGTAAATTGCGGGACCTCAAATTTCCTTTTATTTCCTCCGGTAGAACGTTTTCCTTGAAATACAAAACTATCATCAAACGATTGTAAACGAGCCATCTCTCTTACAGTTAAAGCTCGCGGACGTGCGTAGTGAATATAATCATCAGCAATAGTCATAATTGTAGATGACTGACCTTCTGCTTTTAAAACATTGTAATTTCTTTTTTCAGAACTAAGTCCTATTTTCTTCAATTCTTCCTTTGCTTCGTTATAATTTCCAGTTTTAAGAATTACGTCTAAACGTTTCACAACATCATCGTTTTGTTTACTCGTTTTATGGTTTTGTAGCGGTGCGACAATGTGTGTCAAAATATTTTCCAATTCTTCAGAATTACGCACGTAGAATGGATTTTTTGCATTTGAAAAACGTCCGTTCAATCTTCCATGTTTTGACCAATCGGAATACGTTAAACCACTTTTTTCATTAGGTTTCCCATCAATAGAACGTTTCTTTAGTAAAGCGCTCATTTGAGCAATTGTTCCGTTATATTTTGATTTTAAATCAATGGTTTCATAATTAAATTTTTCATCATCATTTCCAATGAAATCTAAATCATACAAAGCTTCGAATACGGTAACTTTTTCATTAGGCGCAACCGTGGCAGGAACCGTTTTAATCAATTTTTGATCTTTGCGACAACCAATAAATAAAACTCTTTCTCGGTTTTGTGGAACGCCATAATCTGACGCCAAAGCCACGAAAGGTTGATCGATATTATACAAACGGATTTGAGAAAGAATTTCGTTTAATTCAACAATGGATTTTTGATTGCCTGCAATTTCTGTTAAACCTTGGACGGATTCATCAAACGAATAATTGTAAATTTCTAAGGCCAAAATTATATCAGCAATTTCATTTCTGAATAAATCTGAAGGATTTAATTTTTTAAATGAATTGTGTATTTCTTCGATTATATTATTGGATTCAATTGAAACTAAAAAATCGTCAAACCTCGGTGCAAAATAATCGTTATCCAAATCGTTGTGATTTTTTTCTTGAATTACTTTTTTTCTAATGTAAGCCAATTCCTTAGTTCTTTTAAGCATATTAAATCCGTGGCGTATAGTGGAAAAATTAATATCTGTTTTACTCGTTTTGTAATCAGCAATTTTAGGAGCAAGAACTCGAAATTTATTTTCAATATTTTGAATGTAACGTTCTCTAGAAGTTTCTAATTCTTTGTCAATTAATTTTTCAAAATTCAATCGTTGTAAATAGCAATCTATAATAAATTGATTTTCAGCGTGCGATTTTTTAAGATTAGTTACAAAATTAATTAACTGATAAAATTCTTTTAAATCAATAATTGAACGAATTTCTTGTAAAATCATTTCTTTAATTTTACCAGATTCTTTGGTCAAAATACCTTTCACATTTTCCATCACAAAATATTTAGGTCGAAGAATTTTTATAACGTTTAAATAATGCGCAAACAAATCATCCTTTTTATCAAATTTCTTTCGTTTTCCTGCCAAACTAAAACTTTGGCAAGGTGGTCCCCCACACACAACATCAATTGTATGTCCTTTAACTTTTTTTAAAAGATTATCAATAAAATCCGGCTCTGTAATATCTTGACGTAAAAATTCCGCATCCATTCCCAATTGATAATTATAACGAGCTAAATGTGTAAGTTCGCAATTCTCGTTTATATCACTTCCTAAACGAAAATCATAAAACTTATTTCCATATTCTGCTTGTAAAAAACCTTCACTAAAACCACCTGCACCAGCGAATAAATCCAAAAATTTAATTTTCTGCATTGCTTTGTATTGTTCTGCATCCTCACAAACTATTGATACATCTGTATTCTGTTTGCGACTATTAACAAGAGAAGAAATCTTTTCTTTAACTTTCAAATTAGTAAACTGACTATGTGGTGCTGAAGCAAAATGCTTTTCGACCTCCTGCTTTAAAAAATTCAAAAATTTATTAATACTCTTATGGGTATATTCAGTTTCTTTAACATTTTGATTTTTTGCATCCCAATCTTTTTTCAAAACTTTTTCACCAGTTGAAACCTTAACTTGGACATCTTTTTGTCTTAGAACTAAATGGATTGGAAAGTGGTTTGACTTATCAGCCTTATCTAAATAAAATTTGACGTTTATCATCTTGAGTATATTTTTACAGACACGGACAAATTTACGGACAAATTTTAAATGGGCAATTTTAAATAGATGAAATTTTTCTATAAAAGATTTTATGCTTTGAACTTATATTATTGCAAGCTTATAATATAGTTTTTTTTCTTCCAACAATAAATTCAAAAAATACTTAGTAGTTATTTACCTTAAACTCTAAAAAGAAGTTATTTAAAAGGTATTAATAAAGTTTTTTTGAAATAATGTCACGTTACAGATAGCCAAGAGAATAGCAGCAAAAATCAGAAAATGCCCCCTAAATCTAAATCATATGAACAAAAAAAGACCCCAAATTTTTGGAGTCTTATGATTTAGGAAGTGAAAACTACTTTTTACTCCACTTAGCGATATTATCTGCATTCATTTTGACATAATCGCCGTTGCCTTCTTTTTTCGCCAATTCCATAGATCTATTAGCCGTAGCAATTGCTTTTTTATGCATACCGTTGGCTGCTTCGATTTCTGCTTGTAATTTTAGCATGTAAAAAGTATCTGGAAGCATAGCATTAGCTTTCTCACTATATTCAAGCGCTTTTTTCAGATCCATACCTTCCTGAAAGTAATAACTAGCAGCCTGGTTGTAATCCGAACCTTTCGCATTTTCAGAACCTAAAGTGGTCTTAATAGATTCCAAAACTTGTTTCTTTGAATCCATAACTATCGGAACTTTTACAATGGTATTTTCCCAACTAATCGTTAGATCGGCTTTGTCAGTTTTAAGATCACTAAAACCAATCGTAAATGTTTCCTGCGACATCTGGCTAGTCATCGCTTTCACTTTTGTTCTGGCCGCAATCTGATCATTTTTCAATTCCTTGGGTGCGCCCCACTGTTCAGTATCTTTGTAAAGAATAACTTCCCAGTCATTGTTTGAGGGAATAGTATATAAAGCATATTTACCGGCTGGAACCATGATCCCATTAAAACTTAGATCGCCGGAGAACGTAATATCTGTAGAACCGTTTGCACCTGTTCTCCAAACTTGATTCATTGGTACTAAGTTGCCAAAAACTTTCCGATTGTTCGCAGAAGGTCGAGAGTACTCAACAGACACTTCAGAAAGTCCGATCACTTGTACTACAATAGCAGATGGACTTGGTTGTGGTGCCTTTACTTGAGCATTAGCAATTGCAACTGCTCCAATTAATAATAGAGTTAAGATACTTTTTTTCATTATTTTATATTTGAATATTTCTTATTGTAATCATCAAATTTACTTTAATTTGAATTGAATAGCAAGTCTTAAATAGGATGCGTTTCCCATGCAATTTTCCGGTTCATATTCACATCTTCCATCAATCAATCCGTCTTTGGTCTGTCCGTCTATATTCTGATTTCACAGCACAAAAAAGCCTCATACAATTCTGTATGAGGCTTACTCTCCGCCGTGGCGGATTAAAAAGACTGGCGGCGACCTACTCTCCCGCGTTAGCAGTACCATCGGCGCTAGAGGGCTTAACTTCTGTGTTCGGAATGGGAACAGGTGAGCCCCTCTGCTAAAACCACCCTAAAGGTTGTT
>JBBSRZ010000087.1:0-10595 GCA_038242555.1 Flavobacteriales bacterium
ACTTCATTAATTAAAAGTCGGGCAGCATTACTTCCGATGTCGATAGCGGCAATTCTCATTTTAATAGGACAAATGGTTATGGACTTGACTCCTTTAGCCAAATCCTTCAGAGAAATTATTAAATTCTTCTTTAACTAAAGGTAAGAAGCATCAAATGAAAAAGGCAATAAGTCTCGAATGGATTTCGTTTTATAGATCTCACCTCCAAGTGAAGCGAAATAAATTTCGATTCCTTCATTTTGTTTCGATTCATATTCAAGAATCGATTGTCGACAAGAGCCGCACGGTGGGATTGGAACTGAATCGGTCGCATTTCTAGGAGCGCCAATCACAAACAGTTTCTTGATTTTCACATCGGGATAGTTTGCTCCAGTGTAAAAAATCGTAGTTCTTTCTGCACATAGTCCAGATGGATACGCGGCATTTTCCTGATTACTTCCAGTGATGATTTCTCCATTCTCGAGTAAGATTGCACAACCGACGGTGAAATTAGAATAAGGCGCGTAGGCAATATCTCGCACGTTCATCGCTTTATCGAAAAGAGTCTTCTCCATCGCATCGAGGTGGTCGTAACTTTCGATGGCTTCGAAATTTATATTTATTTGTTTTTCCATTGATAAAAATAGGAAAGTAAAGATATATGTTTTTTTTGAATGCGCTTGTGTTAATGCTGAAACAGTGCTTTCTACTTTTGCATTTCCACTTCAAAATAAATTCAGGAGTAAGCATTTCAAATAATAAGAAACTCGCACTTCAAAAATCTTTTAGAGATAAAACATAAGAATATAATTTACCACAATAAATTCGTCGTATTTGGTTTGAAAATTGATTCAGTAAAACTTGTTGAAAATACATTACTCAAATTAACAATTTCATTAATAAAACTTCATAACTGAACGCAGATCAATAATATATAGAACTATATTCATTAAAAACAACATCAAATTAACATTAAAAACTTTAAAATGGACACTAACAAAGACAAATCAGCCCCTGCAAAGGATCAAAATGTAGCGACAACTCTTAAAGAATTTTTCATCGATAGTTTGAAAGATATTTACTACGCAGAAAATGCTTTGGTAAAAACACTTCCGAAAATGTTTGATCAGGCTACCGACCAGAAATTGAAAACAGCGATCAAAGATCATTTGGCGCAAACCAAAGAACAAGTAGTTCGCCTAGAAAAAGTCTTCGAATCAATGGGCTTAAAAGCAGAAGGAAAGAAATGTTTAGCCATCGAGGGAATCATTAAGGAAGGCGAAGAAATTATGCAAGAAACCGCAGAAGGACCAGTTCGTGACGCGGGAATTATTGCCAGCGCACAGAAAGTAGAACATTATGAAATTGCTACTTATGGAACTTTAGCGGCTTTTGCGAAAACTTTGAATGAAAGAACTGCACTGGAATTACTTTTGAAAACTTTAGGCGAAGAAAAAAAATCAGATTGCTTACTCAGTACGATCGCCGATACGAACTTGAACTCGCAAGCCGTTGACGGAAAATTACAATCAAAAGACCTGAACGCAGTTTAAAATCCATTAATCAAACAAAAGAATTAACATTATGAAAATAAACGAAAGCGAACCGTTTGAAAATGGGGCGAATCCAAAAAAGGAACAGTTAGGAAAATTCACCACAGACAATCAAGGAGAATTTTTGAGGACCGACCAAGGATTAAAAATAAATGACGATCAAAACTCTTTGAAGGCTGGAGAGCGCGGACCAACTTTACTCGAAGACTTTATATTAAGAGAAAAGATAACTCACTTCGACCATGAGAGAATTCCGGAAAGAGTTGTACACGCTAGAGGTTCTGGCGCTCATGGAGTTTTTGAATTGTATAAGCCGATGGCAAAATACACCAAAGCGAAATTTTTAAATAATACGTCCATAAAAACTCCGGTTTTTGTGCGATTTTCCAATGTTGCCGGATCCAAAGGTTCAACAGACGTTCCGCGCGATATTCGTGGATTTGCAGTAAAATTTTACACGCAAGAAGGTAATTACGATTTGGTTGGAAATAATACGCCCGTCTTTTTTATTCAGGATGCGACGAAATTCCCGGATTTGGTTCACGCAGTAAAACCAGAACCGCACAATGAAATCCCACAGGCTGCGTCTGCACACGATACATTCTGGGATTTTATTTCATTGATGCCAGAAGCGATGCACAATATCATGTGGCTGATGAGTGACCGTTCTATTCCGCGAAGTTTGAGAATGATGGAAGGTTTCGGAATTCATACCTTCCGATTTATTAATGATGAAGGGAAATCTCATTTTGTAAAATTCCATTGGAAACCTTTGCAAGGTGTTTTAGGTTTGGCTTGGGATGAAGCCCAAAGAATATCAGGAAAAGACCCCGATTTCCACAGACGCGATCTGTGGGATGCAATTGATCAAGGTCATTTTCCAGAATGGGAATTAGGCGTGCAGATCGTTGCACAAGAAGATGAGCACAAATATCCATTTGATTTATTAGATTCTACTAAAATAATTCCAGAAGAAATGGTTCCTGTAGAAATGATTGGGAAGATGACTTTAAATAGAAATCCCGATAACTTCTTTGCGGAAACCGAACAGGTAGCCTTCCATCCAGGACATGTAGTTCCAGGAATCGATTTTACCAACGACCCTCTTTTGCAAGGAAGA
This sequence comes from Flavobacteriales bacterium, assembly GCA_038242555.1. Lineage (GTDB taxonomy): Bacteria > Bacteroidota > Bacteroidia > Flavobacteriales > Weeksellaceae > Kaistella. The sequence continues at coordinate 2,653 of JBBSRZ010000087.1, forward strand.
TTATTTTCTTATACTGATACGCAAATTTCAAGATTAGGTGGGCCGAATTTCCATGAAATTCCAATCAATAAGTCTATTCCGGAAGTAACGAACCATCAACGGGATGGCATGCACAGAATGCAGATCAATAAAGGAAAAGTCTCATATAACCCCAACTCAATGGGCGGCGGTTGTCCTTTCCAAGCGATGATTTCTGAAGGCGGATTTTCCTCTTTTGAAGAACGCATCGATGCAAAAAAAATCAGAGAGCGAAGCAAAAGTTTCTTTGATCATTTCAGTCAGGCTGATTTGTTTTACAAAAGCATGACCGATCATGAAAAAAGACATATTCAAGATGCATTTGCCTTTGAATTAGGAAAAGTGAAAATTGTCCCTATTCGTCAAAGAATGGTCAATATGCTGTTAGAAGTAAATGAAGGACTGGCTAAAATTGTGGGTGATAAATTAGGATTGATTCCTTCAAGACTTCCACAGCCGATCACAGACGGTATCCCGGCAGATGGAGATTTAGAACATTATCACTCCTTTAGAAATGATCTTCCGATTGATGAAGCACCTTCTTTAAGTATGTCGACAAAATTACCGACGGACATTAAAGCCAGAAGAGTTGCGTTGCTTACCGCCGATGGGGTAAATGACGAAGCCTTCACCAAAATTAAAAAAGAATTATGTGATCTGGGTGCGATGGTCGCAGTGATTGCACCAAGACATGGTTTTGTAACCACAAAATCTGGAGATCAATACCCGATTGATGACAGTTTGCTGACCGCAGATTCAGTAGTGTTTGACGCGGTTTATGTCGCGGGTGGAGATAGTGTGAAAACACTTTTAGCCAATGCTGAGGCGCTTCATTTTGTCGCGGAAGCCTTCAAACATTGTAAACCAATTGCTTCGGATCAGAATGCCGCAGAATTTTTACAGAAATCGATCCCAGAAATTAAACTTCCAGCAGAGGGAGTTTCAACGAATGGAAATTTAGAAGAATTTGTAAAAAATATTCAGTTGCACCGATTCTGGGAGCGAGAAGAAAACCCGGTTGTTCCGGCATAAATTTGTTTTTCTTTTACTTAAAGAGGCTTTCAATTTGAAAGCCTCTTTTCATTGTATCGATATAATGAATCACGAAACAGTCAGTCTCAAATTGGCTTTTCGTAAATTTGAATTCTTAATAAAAATAAACAATTTATGATTTTATATTCTCCAATTAAATTTAGAAATCTGGAAGTCCAAAACCGCTGGGTCATGTCGCCAATGTGCATGTATTCTTGTGAAGATGGCGTTGCAAATGATTTTCACTTTGTCCATTACGGAAGTCGTGCTCAAGGTGGAACAGGATTACTCATTGTAGAAGCGACCGGAGTTGTACCTGAAGGTAGAATTACGCACAAATGCACGGGACTTTGGAATGATGAACAAACGCAAAGTTTCAAAAAAATCGTGGATTTTGTGCACGAAAATTCTGAAAGCAAAATCGGAATTCAATTAGGACACGCAGGAAGAAAAGCGTCGACGTGGAACGGCAAACAACTATCATTGGAAGAAGGCTGGGAAACTGTAGCGCCATCAACAATACCTTATGGCGAAGGAGAAAGACCTCCGCATGAACTGACGATTCCCGAAATTAAAAAGTTAGTTCAGGATTTCAAAGACTCAGCCAGAAGATCTTTGGAAGCTGGTTTTGATTTAATTGAAATTCACGCAGCACATGGTTATTTAATTCATCAGTTTATGTCACCGTTGTCAAATGTACGCACCGACGAATATGGTGGGAGTTTTGAAAATCGAATTCGGTTTCTTCTGGAAATAGTAGAAGCGACTAACGAACTGCTTGATGACGATCATCCGCTTTTTGTAAGGATTTCAGGAACAGAATATGCTGAAAATGGTTGGGATATTGAATCAAGCGTAAAACTTGCAGAAATGTTGAAAAATAAAAAAGTTGATTTAATGGATGTTTCCAGTGGTGGAAATATTTCTGGCGCAAAAATAACTTTGTTTGATGGTTATCAAGTTCCGCTGGCAGCACAAATAAAAAAAGAAACCGGAATGAAAACGGGCGCTGTTGGTTTAATAAAAACTGCAGAACTGGCGGAAGAGATATTACAAAAAGGCGAGGCAGATTTAATTTTTGTTGCACGAGAGATCTTGAGAAATCCTTACATCGCGATTCAAGGTTCGTTTGAAACTGATGATAGATGTGATTTTCCTCATCAGTATGAAAGAGCGAGAATTTAAATTCAGATCATTTTAAAATAGAAAGCCAGTTCAATGAGAACTGGCTTTTTTAATACTTTTTAACCACAAAAGTCACAAAATATTAACGATTATTAAAGTTAAAATAATACGGTAGAAAAGTTCACATAACAGTGGTTCCATTAATTTGTTTCTTACAAATGAGATGCTTCGACAGGCTCAGCATGACAGAGCGACAATTTTTTTCACGTTAGTTGTTGAGCGGCAATTTTCAGAGGAAATCTTAATGAGCTTAATACCGTAACGTATTCTTAATGGTTAATTTTTATAATTGTTTTCCTTAAAATCTAAACAAAAATCTCTTCCAAAAATTGAAAGAGATCTAAATTTATACAGTCGATAGGTAGTTTAAAGGTGCTTCGGCAGGCTCAGCATGACATTACCTAATTAAAGTAGTAATAAATAACATCGGTAGCAGCGGCTTAAATGAACTTTTCCCCGCAGCAATAGTAAACTTAAAACTTTTGTTTCTTTTGTGGTTAAAGTATTTTAAGAATACTCAAACTTACGGATCACTTCCAAAGTTTGATCGATTTCTGTTTCTTTGATCGCAGCAGAAATAAACCAAGTTTCATAACCACTTGGTGGTAAATAAATTCCTTTCGCCAGTAATTGATGGAAGAAATTATTAAATAACGCATGATTTGCTTGCGCTGCTTCATTGAAATTAGAAACCGCATTGATATGGAAAAAGACACTCATCATCGATCCTTTTCGGTTGATTCGATGTTCAATACTTTTTGAATTCAAAATTTTCCCAATTTCAAAATCTAGCGTTTCTGTTGTTTTATTTAAATTGTGATAAAAGTTTTCATCATTTTTAATTAATTGCAGAGTTGTTAAACCTGCCCGCATCGCCAAGGGATTTCCACTTAAAGTTCCGGCTTGATAAACTGCACCTTTTGGCGCAAGACAATCCATAATTTCATTTCGTCCAGCAAAAGCGCCGACTGGAAGTCCGCCACCAATTACTTTTCCGAATGTTACTATATCTGCTTTCACCCCATATAATTCCTGAGCACCACCAAATGCCAAACGGAATCCGGTCATTACCTCATCAAAAATTAAAAGCGCACCATGCTTATCACAAAGCGTTCTTAATTTTTGCAAGAAATTATTTTCTGGTAAAACACAGCCCATATTTCCCGCAACCGGTTCAATAATAATCGCGGCAATTTCCCCTTCATTTAAACGGAACAAATCTTCAACGTGTTCAATGTCATTATATCTGGCGTTCAAAGTATCCTTCGCTGTGCCGGGAGTTACACCAGGAGAACTTGGATTACCAAAAGTTGCCATTCCACTACCCGATTTAATTAAAAAAGAATCAGAATGTCCGTGGTAACAACCTTCAAACTTGATGAATTTATCTCTGCCTGTAAAACCCCTGGCCAAACGAATCGCACTCATGCATGCTTCGGTACCTGAAGAAACCATTCTGATTTGATCGATATTTGGAACATGCTCTACAATATATTTTGCAATCTCCGTTTCTAATTCGGTCGGAGTTCCGTAAGAAAATCCTTTTTCTGCTTGCTTTTTAATCGCTTCTAAAACTTCTGGATGCGTATGTCCCAGAATTACCGGACCCCAAGAATTGATATAATCGACGTATTGATTGTCGTCTGCATCGGTCATGTAAGCGCCTTTCGCTGCTTTCATAAAAACTGGGACACCGCCAACGGATTTAAAAGCTCGAACGGGTGAATTCACACCGCCCGGAATATATTTATATGCTTCGTCGAATAAAGCAGAACTTCTTTGGTATTTCATATTTGATAAGTAATCAGTAATTTACAGTTTACTTTGCACAAAGTACAAAGCCTATTTTCTTGGTTTCTTCTTTTGAAGATAAATAATTTGCCCGGCTTTTGGTTGCTGGCCGTAATCCATTCTATTTTTAGAATACAATTTTTTCAATTTCACTCCGAATTTTTGAGCGATATCGTGCATCGACTCTCCCACTTTACTTTTATAAGTTGCCGTATTTCCTGAGTTTGATTTTCCTTGCAGAAAAAGAATTTCGTTTCTTTTCAGTTGTGTTCCGTCGAGTTCGTTCCACTTCATTAAAGCGCTTTCTGTAATTTGGAATTTCTTTGAAATCGCGGCCAACGCTACATCATCTGGAATAATCACAAACTTCTTATTTCCGTTCGGATGGCTTTTAATTAAAATAGAATTTAAAGTTTCAGCTTTATTGACAATCCGCTCCACTTTCCTCTGTTGATTAGCGAAAGATGTTTGTTCGTACGGAACTTTCACCGTTACCGGTTTTGCCGAGGCTTTACTTTGATCCAGTTGTGCCATAAATATACCGTCGTTCTTTAACGCAGGATACATTTTCAAAACGGCATAAAGCACTTCTTTAGAATTTGTTTTATCGAACTCGTAAAGTCTGTTTTTTTCTATTTTATCAATAAGAATGTAGGCATAACGTGGATTGGTAGCGTAACCGGCTTTTTTCAAACCGTGCGCCCACGCTTTATAATCCATCATATCGAGTTTGAATAAATTCACGTAGTATTTTCGATGAGCCAGAAATTTAGAATGATCTTCATAAGATTCGCGCGGATCATTGTAAACACGGAAACATTCATTTGGCGCATCGTCGGTATGTTTCATCGTTTTGCCGGTCCAGTCTTCTTTGCATTTAATGCCGAAATGGTTATTTCCCTGTTGCGCCAAACGACTTTGCCCCCCGCCAGTTTCCAAAAGTCCCTGTGCCAATTTTATCGAAGCGGGAATTTTATACTTTTCCATTTCTTCAACGGCGTATATTGCAAACTTCTGAATGTATTGCTCATCCGTTTTCCAACCTTGGGCGTTGGATTTTGCAATAAAAAGGATAGCAAAAGCAAAAAATATTTTCTTCATAAATTATTTTTAATGACTTTGAAAACTAACAAAGTTTCAAATGAAAATTCTATTGATTAATGTATCAATTCGCGGTTTTGTTTTTTCAGCATTTCATTTGCGCCGAAAATTCCTTGTAAACCACCCGTGTGAAAAGCCAGTATCTTACTTCCCTCTGGAAAATAACCTTCATCGATGAGTTCAAATATTTTCCGCATCATCTTTCCCGTATAAATCGGATCCAGTTGAATTCCGAATTTCTGGTTGAAGTCATTGATAAAACGGATATTTTCGTCAATTATTTTACCATATCTTCCGTCGTGTGCTTCCAGCAGTTTAAAATTTTCTCTCGGTGAAAGTTTGAACACCTTATTATATAAGGAATGATCGTCAACTACTTTAAATCCTAAAACCTGCTGATTCTCCTCCGCAAACTTCGAAATTCCGGCTACTGTTCCGCCAGTTCCAGCTGCGGTGCAAAGATAATCAAAACTTTTTGTTTCATTATTGAGCATAAACTGAATGCCTAGCACGGCTTGTTGGTTGGTTCCGCCTTCTGGAATAATTAAAGCGTTAGGAAATTCTTGTTGTAGTTTTTGGGTTAAAGTCTCTTTGTCTCGATATTCTTCTCGCGTTATAAATCGAAAGTCCATTCCGTTTTGCTGCGCTAATGTTAAAGTTGGATTCTGCTCCCATTTATCTTGAAGTTCCTCACCACGAATAAGTCCTAAAGTTCTTAATTGAAACTCTTTTCCCAGCGCAGCAGTTGCCGCAATATGATTAGAGAACGCTCCACCATAAGTAATAATAAAAGGGTTTGCTGGATTTTGGGCCAAATAAGAATTGATATTATAAAAAAGTTTCCAGTATTTATTCCCAGAGACTTGAGGATGAATGAGATCCTCTCTTTTCAGAAAAAGTTTTATGTTTTTCTGAAGAGGAATTTCGGTGATGGGAATTGAAATGGTGGGGAGTTTCATTCATGCGAAGTTCGGGGAAAAATTCAAAAGTTCTATAACTAAATGCTAAAATTACAAAGTGTTAAACAACTAAATATAAGATTTGTATAAATTTATTATATTTGTACGTATAAATGATATTATGGATTCTAAACTCACCCTGAAACTAAATGAACGCGTTATTGAACGGGCAAAAAAATACGCTTCAAATAAAAAAGTAAGTTTATCAAGGCTGATTGAAAACTATCTCAATTCTATCACTCAAGAACAGAACGACGATTTTGAGATTTCTCCATTCGTTAAAAGCATCTCGAGTGGTAAAAGTATTCCTGCTGATGCTGACTGGAAAAATTTAAGAGAAGAATACACCGATCATTTAGATAAAAAATATCAGTAAAATGCAGAAGATATTTTTGGACACCAATATTGTGATCGACTTTTTAGGAGAGAGAGAGGGTTTCTATGAACCTGCGGCAAAGATTATGACTTTAGCCGATCACAAGAAAATTAAGATTCTTACTTCTCCAAGTTCGATATCAAATGTTTACTACCTGCTTTCAAAATATGAAAACACCAAAATTGCCTTAGAGAAAATAAGAAAATTTAAAGTTCTTTGCTCCATATCAATGATGGATGATGAAGTTGTTGAAAAAGCGATTAACTCTGATTTTAAAGATTTCGAAGATGCGATGCAATATTTTAGTGCACTTGCTTCAAATTGTGATTTGATTGTTACGAGAAATGAAAAGGATTTTAAAAACGCGATGATTCCTGTGATGAATGGGGAAAGTTATTTGCAGACTTTGAATCAATAAGCATTATCCAAAGTATAATTTATGTCTAATTATCTAACTTATATCTAAAAGATTACAAATTGTCCAAAAAAATATATTTTGAAATAATTTTATATCTTTAAAAAAACTAAATCAAGATGAAAAACCAAACTTTATCAGATTCAATTGATAATCAAGAAACACAGATACTAGCTGATAAGAACCAGGAACTAAAATCAGGAATCTTAATTTCAATTTCTGTATTTACAATATTCTTCCATGATAGAGCAATGTTTGGATTTGATCTGTTTTTGCCAAGTTTGGTTCTTATTTCAATATGTTATATAATTTACTTTTTCTTACTTAAGAAAGATTACAGTTTTTTAACTTTTTTCACAGCGGCCATGCTTCTATTCTTAATTGGCGTGAAGTTGTACTTCTAGTAAACGATACTCTTCTGCGTTTTTCATTAGAATCAAATGTTCTAACTGTAAACTCGATTAAAAATTATTTCTCTTAATATCTTCCTTTCCGAAGTAATTTTGAAAGTTGGCTTATTAATAAAAATTTAGAGAGATCAAGAATCTCCAAAACTGTTTATCTCCTATTTAAAATTCAAGATTTAAAAAATGCGTACTCTGCGCCCCGACCTGATCGGAAATCCTTTTGTGAGGAACGAACAAAAGATTGGGAGTGGAGGGCGGAAATAGGCGCCCAAAAATAAATCACAAAATGTATTTCCAGAAACTCCACAATTTTCGGGAACTAAGATAGTTTAAATCATTTTCCATGGCGTAGGCTTCTCGCTCGAAGGAGATGGACTTGTAAGCGAGAAAGTGATCTTTAAATTTAAAGACCAAATAATAATACTCGATCACATACCACATATAAAAGAAAATCACCAACAGTTCTGCCTGTTGTCGCAAATGGATTTTTTCGTGGTTGACTAAAATTGGATCTTTCCTGGATTCGGGCTGTCGGAGAATGATGAACGGGAAAAGAGTGATCCCTGAAATTTTTGTATTTTTGAGAAGTCGTTGCCAAACCAATATCATGAAACAAAGATATTAATTTCAGCAATTCGGCTTTAACTTATGTATCAAAA
>JBBSRZ010000088.1:0-10256 GCA_038242555.1 Flavobacteriales bacterium
AACCGTACACTAAAGCGATACCATCACCGATGGTTAATACCGTTCCTACTTCTTCTACATTAGATTGCGTATCAAAGTTGGCTAACTGCTGTTTTAGAATTGCAGATACTTCTGCCGGATTTATTTCTGCCATTTTATGGTTGTTTTTGTCTTAATTTAAATAAAATTCTTTTTTCAATCGGCTCAATTTTGCTTTTACCGATGTGTCTATTTGTTGATCTCCAACACGTAAGATATATCCGCCCAAAATTTCTGGATCAATCACAGAAGTTACGTCGAATTCGTTGGCGTGGTTTACAAATGTAGTTGATTTCAGAATATTTTGAATATTGTCTTCTGACAGTGGTGTGGCAGAAGTCAAAGTAATTCTTTGTACCCCATTCATATCTTCCACCTTGTTCACAAATTCCTGTCCTATATTACGAAGTTGATCTTCTCTACCATGCTTAATCACTAACTGAATTAAATTTCTGGTTAGTGGAGAAAAAGTTTTAAAAATCTCTTCAGAAACGCTGATTTTTTTCTTCACCTCAATAATCGGAGAATTAAAGAAATTTTGCAAGTCTTTAGATTTTTCAATCGTCTTCACGAGATCTTTCATTTCACTCAAAATAGAAGTTGTGCTTCCCGATTCTTGAGTGAAATTAAGTAAACCTTGTGCATATCTTTTTGCAACTTTACTGGTACGCATACTAGTTTAAGTTAGAAGAATTAAGAATATTTGCTACTAAAGCGTCTTGTGCGCTATCGTTATCTAATTTCTGTTTCAAAATAGATTCTGCGATGTTTACAGACAAAGTACCAATTTGGCTTTTGATGTCCGCAACTGCTGCAGATTTTTCTGCCTGAATTGTTTGTCTGGCTGCATCAATCATTTTATCACCTTCTGTTTTTGCAAGACCTTTCGCTTCTCCTACAATTCTATCTTTAATATCTCTTGCTTCTTTCAAAATTTGATCACGCTCAATTTTCGCTTCACGGATAATGATTTCGTTTTCAGCTTTCAAATTTTCAACTTCTTGTTTTGCCAATTTTGCTTGATTTAAAGAATCTACGATCGTAACTTCTCTTTCATTCACAGCACTTAAAATTGGTTTCCACGCAAACTTTGCCAATAAAAATACAAGGATTGCAAAGGTTAAAGTCATCCAAAATAATAAGCCAATTCCCGGTTCTATCATAATTGTAATTTTTTGTAATTTTTTTTTCTTTATGGAAAATAAAAAACTCTTAGCAGAGCCAACCGCGCTGCTAAGAATTTAATTTTGAGGAATATTACTTTACGAACGCTCCAAAGATGATCGCGATCAAACCAGCACCCTCGATAAGACCAGCTGCAATAAGCATTGCACCTTGAATTTTACCTGCTTGCTCTGGCTGTCTTGCAATTGCATCCATTGCGTGTCCACCGATTTTACCAATTCCTAGACCTACGCCTAAAACTGCTAATCCGATACCTACGTAAATAAGTCCAACTCCTTGTGAAATCTCTTCCATAATAAAAATATATAAAGGTTAAAAAATGTTTCTAAATTAATACTAATGCGCTCCTTCATGTTCGTGCTCCTGAACGGCCATGCCAATAAACAAAGCAGAAAGAACGGTAAATATATAAGCTTGTAGTGCTCCAACTAATATTTCTAACAGCCCAATAAATAAACCTAGCGGTACCGATGCGAATCCTAAAAGTGGAGTTTTAAATATAAAGATCAAAGACATAATTGCTAACACCATAATGTGACCTGCTGTAATATTTGCAAAAAGCCTCATCATCAAAGCGAATGGTTTTGTAAAAACTCCAATGATTTCAATCGGAACCATGATCGGATATAATAATAAAGGTACTGGTGGCATAAAGATATGTTTCCAATAATCTTTGTTAGCACTGAATACAGTAATCAATAAAGTGATGATCGCTAAAACCGCTGTAATTGCGATGTTACCAGTTAAGTTATAACCGAACGGCGCAAATGGAATCAAACCAAACATATTATTAATCCAAATAAAGAAAAATATAGTTAATAAATAAGGCATGAATTTTTTATACTTTTTAGCACCAATATTAGGAATTGCAACTTCATCTCTGATGAATAAAATAATTGGCTCCATGAACTTTCCAGCGCCACGAGGAACCAAAGATTTACCGTAATTTCTAGCCATTCCAATAAACAAGAATAAAATAAATATAATTGATAAGAAAATTGCTGCTACGTTTTTGGTAATTGAGAAATCATAAAATGCGTTTGCAAGAGAATGTTTTCCACTCATTACCTTAAATAATTTCGCTTGAGTTAACCCAGTTGTAGAAACTACAATTCCATCTTTCATGGTATAACCATCGTGCTCATGACCATGTGCAACTGCACTTGACATGAAGGTATGAAGACCATTTTTATCCTTAATAATAACTGGCAATGGAATAGAAACATGGTTTTCTTCGGGAGTTCCCTCGTTCAAAGTTAAGACATGCCACTCATTTGAATCATTAATGTGGCTCATAATCATCTCCTTCGCATTGAATTTTTGATTATCCTCTGTGCCAATTTGCGCAACATTCTCACTGATCTTTTCTGCCTCTACCTCCTGAGCATAGGCGAAAAAACTAGAAAACGTAAGAAAAAACACTAAAAATAAAGAAGAAATTCTCTTGTTCATATGTTAAATTTATCGGTTTGCAAATATATTGAAATTATTAAAACTTACCAATATTAAAAATTGATTTTTATCAGTAAATTTTTAGGAGTTATTTAAGAGCCGTATTACTTTATAGTAAAGGTAGATGGAGGTAATCAAAAACACAGCAATCACGGCCAGAAAATTCGTCGTGGTATTTTCTAGATTAAAGATCCAAAACGCTACCCATAAAATATCTTTAATAATATTTATTCCTAAAAATTTCATTGCAGGCCCTTCCATTTTAATGATATATTTTTTAAAAAGATAGTAAACCAATATGCTCATTACTGAAGCAGAAAAGAATAAAAAAAGAACAGATATGATATTCATTTGGCAAAACTAAACAACTTTATTATAATTGAACGAAATTCCTTATTTTTGCAATTCTTAAAGATAAATTATGTTCAATAGCTTACAGGATAAATTAGACAAAGCGCTTCAGAATATTTCGGGGCGCGGAAAGATTTCAGAAATAAACGTTGCCGAAACCGTAAAGGAAATCCGACGTGCCTTAGTTGACGCCGACGTTAACTATAAGGTAGCAAAAGATCTTACTAAGAAAGTTCAGGATAAAGCACTCGGTCAAAACGTACTGACAAGTTTGACTCCAGGTCAGTTGATGACTAAGATCGTGCATACTGAATTAGTGGAATTAATGGGAAGCACGCATGAAGGAATTAATTTTTCAGGCAAACCAACCGTTATATTGATTGCAGGATTACAAGGTTCTGGTAAAACTACTTTTTCTGGGAAACTCGCACATTACTTGAAAGAAAAGCGAAGCAAAAAACCTTTATTGGTAGCCTGTGATGTTTATCGACCTGCGGCAATTGAACAATTAAAAGTATTAGGATCCCAAGTCGGAATTCCCGTTTATACCGAAGAGGGCTCTGTTAATCCTTCTTCTATTGCAGAAAACGCCGTAAAATTCGCTAAAGAAAACGGACATGATGTCGTTATCGTGGATACGGCCGGACGTTTAGCGATCGATGAACAAATGATGAACGAAATTAAATCGGTTCATTATTTCATTAAACCAGAAGAAACTCTTTTCGTTGTTGATGCAATGACGGGACAAGATGCTGTCAATACGGCAAAAGCCTTTAACGAAGCCTTAAATTTTGATGGTGTTGTTCTTACTAAACTAGATGGAGATACGCGAGGTGGAGCGGCTTTAACAATACGTTCTGTTGTAGAAAAACCGATTAAGTTTATTTCTACCGGTGAAAAAATGGAAGCATTGGATGTTTTCTATCCGGAAAGAATGGCAGATCGTATTCTAGGAATGGGTGACGTAGTTTCCTTAGTGGAAAGAGCGCAGGAACAATTTGATGAAGAAGAAGCCAAAAAACTTCATAAAAAAATCGCCAAAAATGAGTTTGGTTTTGATGATTTCTTAAAACAAATCAACCAGATCAAAAAGATGGGTAATATGAAAGATTTGATGGGCATGATTCCAGGTGTTGGAAAAGCGATGAAAGATGTCGATATTCAAGATGACGCTTTTAAACATATTGAAGCGATGATCCATTCGATGACGCCAGAAGAAAGACGAAGACCATCAATTATTAATACGCAAAGAAAAGCCAGAATTGCAAAAGGTGCCGGACGAAAAATTGAAGATTTAAATTCCTTGATGAAACAATTTGATCAGATGGGTAAAATGATGAAGATGATGCAAGGACCTCAAGGAAAACAAATGATGGAAATGATGAGCAAAGGAGCACCGAAGGGAGCCGGAATGCCTGGAGGTAATTTATTTGGAAGATAAATTTATCGACATATTTAAAATATAAATCCTGAGAACTTCTCAGGATTTTTCATTTAAAATCTGGACGTAAAACAAAAAACTGTTCCGCGCTTGCGAAACAGTTTTAAACTTTATGAGGCAATATTTATTGCTGATCTCTTAGAGCTGCTTTAGCTTTAGAATTTGGTAAATAAATTTGGAAACCAATACCTAAGTAAAGATTACCTTGAGAATTTTTATTTCCTCCACCTACTAATCCTTTATATTTCAATAAACCCTCCAAGCCTACACTAGGAGTAATAAAATAAGCATAACCAGCACCAATTCCTAATAATGCACCATTGGTAGAATTACCGGCACTAGAATTATTACCTCCAAATCCAGCACTACCTTCTGCGAAAAAGACTCCATTACTTAATAAGTTATCAATTTCGTTAGCTCCAAAATAATATCTTGTAAAAGGCGCAATGCTCCAATCAGTCTGCGTACTACTATCCCCTTCAGGGCTATTAATATCAAGACCAACTTCAGCCCCAATTGCCCACCTGTCTTGCACAAAATATGCTAACTTAGGAGTTAAGTTCATGTTGAAACCATTTGTGAATCTAACGTCAGCGACTTCTGCACCAACCATCCAGTTACCTTGTTGTAATTGTGCTTGGGCAGTAATGCCTAAAAGTGCAACGGCACCTGTAATCAATAATTTTTTCATAATTAAATTTTTTAATGTTTGTCAATCCCTTTAACAGAAATTGTGATGTTGTTAAAATTAACTACAAAAAGTGCGCCCAAAGTTTTTAAAATGAAAATTATTTAAAATTATCATTAGAAAAAAATTCTGACTTTTAATGATAAACCGCCAAAAAAAACAATAATTTAACATTGTACAAACCATTTAAATAATATAACACGAGAACTTTTCAAGAATTAACAATGTGAAAAATAATAGCAAAAAAAATCCTGAGATATTCTCAGGATTATATTTAAAGAATAAGTCGGTTTTAGTCAGCTATTTTTCTAATGTTGACAGAAGCGAAACTTCGGTTTAATAAAGTTAGATTTAAACCTCCTCTATTTACTTCAAACGAAAGTTGATCACCAGCAGCTAATCTATAAACACTGTTTATACTGGTATCACTAATAATTATACTTGTTACCACAGGAATGCTTGCCCCAGCAAATCTTCTCTCGTCTAATACGGTATAATTGCCACCATTATGTTTTAGAATTCCAATACTTTCTGTACCTGAAAAATTTAATGCAGAAACTACGACTCCAGTACCATATCGAAATTCATAACTGATTTCATAAATTCCTGACGTCGGTACTGTATAAAAATCATTGCTTACCGTAAAATTATTTCCATCGTCAATTTTAACACTTGCCGGACTAAAGTCAATTTTTTCCCATCCCGCAAACATAGTTCCATCTATTAAAGTAATTCCATTTCGATCCTCTACTTTAACCAAACTCGCATTAACTGCGCCGGTCGAAAAATTACCCGGAACTTTCTGTACTTCGTTCGTTGCATTATCCCGAACTAAGAAATCATAAGAAGAGCTCGGCGTTGCAGTGTCTACGGTCCGAATCATCACATTACCGTTAACATCGAACGTTGCCTTCGGATCGTCTGTATTAATACCGACTTGAGCATGAATTAAACTGAACGCTATTATACTACTAAAAACATAAATCTTTTTCATAATTCTATTAATTTTAAATTGATGTCGTAAAGATAAAAAATTATACCTAAAAACAAAATCCACACTTATAAATATATTATTTTAACAATTCCATCATCATATTGTAACCAATCAATATTAAATATTAACATAAATAGTTTAGGTGATATATGAAAATTGATTTTTATTCATTGACAAAAGTTCTATTTTATTGAGTCGTGAAGAAAGTTCCGCTGCTCTATTAGTAGACTATCGAATTAAATTAATCCTGAAGTATTTTCTTAATGAGATATATTCAACGATCATTTAGTAAATTTTAAATATAATTTAAACTTTATCTCTAAATATAAAATGCATTGTTCATGCAAAAAAAAATCCTGAGAATTCTCAGGATTAATTTTATAACAATATTTGAAGATTGATTTTTTAAATATTTAATAGCCAAATTTGTAGGCTAACCCAACTTGAAAAACACTGTTTCGCACAGCATCATTAGGATTGTCTTTTACCATATCGGTAACGCCAGCCACATATCTGGCAGTTAGACCTATGTTTTCTGTAAAGTAATATCCTGCACCTAACCCAATACCTAAATCAAATCCGGTTAAAACATTTTTAATATCCGATGATACTCCTCCAGTTTTCGCATTCGCACTTAATAAAAAACTGAATTCAGGGCCAGCCTCTAAATAAATTTGCGGGGTAACATGGTATTGAAACATAACTGGAACTGAAATATAATCGGCACTACCGACAATCTCGACATCTCCAGTTGTCTTGCCCCCTTTCGTACTATAAAGTACTTCGGGTTGAATGCTGAAACTTTCTGCTATGGGAGCATTCATAAACGCTCCGGCGTAGAAACCAAATTTAGATTTTACGTTGTCAACATTTGAAATACCTGAAATATTCGCGCCACCTTTCACACCAAACATCTGAGCATTCGAGGAAACAAAAAGTGCAACAGCACCTACTAACATCAATTTTTTCATAATCTAAGTTTTAAATTGTTTAGTAAAGTTAGAACTTATTTCCAATTTAACAAATTTTAACATATTTAATTTACCTAAATAAAGTTATTGGTGTGAACATTACATTACTGAACGTACTACTCTTCCCTTTGTCTTTCGTCTTCCTTACTATATGCTGCGATAATTTTACGAACTACGGGATGTCTTACAACGTCTGCTTCTGTTAAATAAACAAAGCCTATTTCATCGACATCTTGTAAAATACGCATCGATTCTTTTAAACCCGACTTCTGTCTCATCGGTAAATCAACTTGAGTGGGATCGCCAGTAATAATAAATTTTGCGTTCATTCCCATTCTGGTCAAAAACATTTTCATTTGAGCATGCGTGGTATTTTGTGCTTCATCTAAAATTACAAAGGCTTCATCTAAAGTTCGTCCACGCATAAAAGCCAGCGGTGCTACTTCGATCACTCTTTTTTCAATTAATCCTTCTAACTTTTCATGCGGAATCATATCTCGTAACGCATCATAAAGCGGTTGCAAATATGGATCAAGTTTTTCTTTTAAATCGCCTGGCAGAAATCCTAGACTTTCACCTGCTTCTACCGCAGGTCTTGTTAAAACAATCCTCTTCACTTCTTTATCCCGCAATGCTCTCACCGCTAAAGCCACGCTGGTATAGGTTTTCCCGGTTCCTGCCGGACCAATTGCAAAAACCATGTCTTTGGTTTCTGAAACTTTGACCAATTTTTTCAGATTGGTTGTTTTCGCCTTAATTATTTTTCCGTTGATTCCTTTTACAATAATATCCTGATCAAAAACCAACTGCTTTTCGGCTTCGTCTTTAAAATTCAGTATATTCTCGAAATCTTTTAAAGAAATCGAATTGTTTTTAGATATGAAATTAACGACATCATCTAGTTTGTTTTTCAGAACATCAAGCGGTTCTTGAGTGCCGAGCGCAAAGACAAAATGGTCGCGTCCCGTAATCTTTAGCGTCGGGAACTTTGATTTTAAAAGATTAAAATATTGATTATTAACTCCATAAAAAGATTTGGCGTCAATGCCTTCAATTTCGTAGTTGAGTTCAAACATATAGTAGTATTTTGAGAGTATATTTTTTTTAAAAGTATCAATTATAATTTAAATATAAGGCTAACTTTTCCACATTGAGGGTAAAAATATTTTTTTTAAACTAAATTTGCTAATTCCTAAAAATAAACATGTCGGTTATTACTTTCACTTCAGATTACGGATTAGTTGATCACAGAGTTGCCTCTGTGAAAGGTAAAATCCTAAGTTTAACACAAGACGTAACCATTGTCGACATTACTCACCAAATACAAGCTTATAATCTTTTACAAACCGCTTATATTGTAAAAAATGCTTATCCGTATTTTCCGAAAGGAACGGTTCATATTATTTCAGTAGACAGTTTCTACACGAAAGAAAGAAAATGCATTCTGTATAAAGCAGATGATCATTATTTTATCGCCGCTGATAATGGACTTTTGAGTTTGATGTTTTCAGATTTAAAACCAGAAGCCATTTATGAAATTACTTTTAACAATCGCTTCGACGATGAAGTGAATTTCACTTCTACCGACGTTTTTGCACCCGTAGCCGTACATCTTCATAATAATGGATTACCGGAAGTTATTGGTCGGAAATTTACGACTCCTAAACAATTAACATTTCCTCGCGCTGTTTTTAATGAAAGTGAAAAAATGATGATCGGAGAAATTATGTACATCGACAATTTCGGAAATTTAGTTTCGAACATCACCAAAAGATTTTTTGAAAAAAGCAGTATTGGTTTTGAAAGTTTTATTGTGAAGTTTCGAAATTTAGCGCTGTCGAGAATTTACAATCAATATACAGAATCGGTGTATGATTGGACCAAGGAGCAGGAATTTCATGGCAAAGCAGCAGCCATTTTTAATGACACAGGATTGCTCGAACTCACCATTTACAAAGGAAATGCAGAAAGTGGCGCCAGAACATTATTTGGTCTGCAAGTCGGCGAAAGTATCTACGTTGAGTTTCAATAAGTATTTATTCATTACAAATCGAATAAATTAATATTTATTGAATCTTCAGAAGTCCGAATTATCACAATGATGAGATTATTCTATTATCTTTGCACTTAAATTTTTTAGATGCTTTACACCATTGCCAAAGCCGTTCATATCATTTTCATGGTCAGTTATTTCGCCGGTATTTTCTACCTGGTTCGACTTTTTGTGTATTACAAAGACACCGATGAATTTGAAGAAACTAAAAAGAAAATTCTTCGTGAGCAATATGTTTTCATGGCCAGAAGATTGTGGAATATCATAACGGTGCCGGCCGCAGTAATTATGTCGGTTGCTGGTTTAGTAATGATCTTTCTTAATTTTGGTCTAATGAAAACGCCTTGGTTTCATTTAAAATTAATGTTCTTAGTTGGACTCTCTATTTATCATTATTGGTGCTGGAAAAAAGTTTTACAAATTAAGAATCTGAACGGGAATATTCTTCCTATTAAAAATTTAAAACTTCGTCAGGCCAACGAGATTGCGACGTTTATTTTATTTTTAGTCGTCTTTACCGTAATTCTAAAATCGATGGTTATCACATTCTGGTGGCAATTAATTCTTGGATTTATTATTTTGGTTCTTTTAATAATGATGACCGTGAAATTAGTGAATAAAAAAAAGAAAATTAAATCCGATACTAAGATTTAATACTTAATCTCTTCATTACATATGTTTGCAATATTTAAAAAAGAACTTTGGACTAATTTCGGAAACTGGAGCGCGTGGTTAATTATCGCGGCTTTTAGTATTGTCGGGTCTCTATTTCTCTTTTTCTTTGATAATGATTTTAATATTTTCGAAATCGGTTCGGCAACTTTACAAAGTTATTTTGTGTTAGGTCCGTGGCTTCTAATGTTTATTGTACCTGCGATTTCCATGAAAACTTTAGCGGAAGAACAACAATCAGGAACGCTGCAATGGCTTTTTTCGCAACCGATAAAAGTTTCTGAAATCATCTTTGGTAAATTTCTGTCAGTTTGGTTGATTGGCGTTTTGTGTTTAATTCCTTCTTTGGTTTATTTATATACCGTTTATATTCTGGGTGTTCCTGCGGGAAATTTAGATATGGGGGCAACATTGGGCAGTTATTTCGGATT
>JBBSRZ010000089.1:0-9176 GCA_038242555.1 Flavobacteriales bacterium
ATTTAAAAATCAAAAAGCTTTTCGTAATTGGTGCGCCCAGAAATGCAATATCTTCAGTTCCAATTCCGCCTTGTGGTGCTTGCCGACAATCGATTTTGGAATATGAATCCAAACAGAATGAGGAAATTGAAATTTATTTTGCTTCTCTTGATGACGAGATTTATAAAACGAAGTCAATTCGGGATTTATTACCGTTTTCGTTTGATGCTTCTTATCTTTAAGTAAACTAAAAAATGACATTATCTTGATTAAAGAAGTCATTTTTATAAATCCTTTTTTTAAATAGAATGAGAATTGCCGCTATCGATATCGGAAGTAATGCAGCACGGCTGTTGATTAATGAAGTGACGGAACCCAAAAAGGGAAAACCGCAGTTCACCAAACTCAACCTACTCAGGATTCCGCTTCGGTTGGGAATGGATGTTTTTACGAGCGGAGAAATTGGCGCTGAACGAAAGCAAATGGTACTTGATTCGATGAGTGTTTTCAGCAATTTGATGAAAATTTACAAAGTGGAACATTTCCGTGCTTGTGCGACCAGTGCGATGCGCGATGCGAAAAATGGTCAGGAAATTATCGAACAAGTCAAAGAAATTTCTGGAATTGACATCGAAATTATTACGGGTGATCAGGAAGCGGGATTGGTTTTCGAAAACCATGTAGCAGATGCGCTCGATAAAAATTCAGCCTATCTTTATATTGATGTTGGCGGAGGTTCCAGCGAACTCACTTTCTATGAAAATGGAGAAATGCAGTACGAGAAATCTTTTAATATCGGTACGATCCGTTTACTTAATGGTTTGGTGACAGAAGATTTGTGGAAGAAAATGAAAGAGGAAATTCGAAAAAACATCAATAGTAAAAAACCTATTGTCGCTATTGGATCAGGAGGAAATATCAATAAAATATTTTCCATGAGTAAAACAAAAGACGGAAAACCAATGTCTAGCGCTTACCTGAAAAAATCTTATAAAGAAATGAATGATTTAACGGTTGCGGAACGGATGAGTAAATTTGGTTTTAGAGAAGATCGTGCAGATGTTATCGTGCCCGCTTTGCAAGTCTTCAACAATATAATGACTTGGAGTGATATCGATAAAATCTTTGTTCCAAAAATTTCTGTCGCAGATGGTCTGATCCACAGTATCTACGAGGGCTTACAGAAAAAATAGCAATTTATTTCTTACCTAATTCGATCACATTGAGATTTTCAATATGATCACCATTTATTTCAAATTGCATCATGGTTCGCATTTGGTGCCAGCCAACTTTTCCCATTGCACCAGGATTAAGATGTAGTAACTGATTCTTCTGATCGTACATTGCTTTTAAAATATGGGAATGACCAGAAATAAACAATTTAGGAGATTTCTCTTTGATCTCTTTTCTTGCTAAAGGCGTATATTTTCCAGGATAACCGCCGATGTGAATCATTAATATTTCAACTTCTTCACATTTAAATCTCGTAACCTCGGGAAATATTTTTCTAATTTCTGTCCCGTCGATGTTTCCATAAACTCCACGTAAAGGGTTTACATTTTCTAATTTTTCAATCACCTCCAAATTTCCGAAATCTCCGCAGTGCCAAATTTCATCTGCTTGTGCAGCGTATTCTAAAATTCGGTTGTCAATATAAGAATGAGAGTCGGAGAGGAGCAATATTTTCATGACGTAAATTTCTTACTTTATTTCAAACTAAATATACTTTTAACATATTTAAAGGACTTCTTTTACTAAATTTCCTTTACTTACATCAATAATTAAAGTTTAGATTTTCATCGAGATCATCTAAGACGTATATTTCTTGTACCGAAATATTCTGCCAAGTAGTAATTGGTTTACTCTCATTATCGTCAAACATATTTCCACCTGTGGTGCTACTTTTTTTCTTTGTTACAAAATTAATACTAGAACTATTTTCAACTCCAGACGCACGATGAAAATCGCTATGGTCAAAACCGATCAATTCAAAACGATTGTTTTGAAACCGAAAGATGTAAAGAGAATTGTTAACATAGTAAGAACCGCAACTTAACCAATAGTGAAAATGTATTTTCAATAATCCTTTTTCAATGGTTATTCCACCCTCAGCCAGAAGTGGGTCCATCAAACAAGAATTCATTTCGCTGTTCTCTATTTCTATAAATCCACTGTCATTTTTTGCACCAAGTCGATATCCGCCCTTTTTATCTTTAAATAATACCAATAATGTTCTTGGATTTAAATTAAGCTTGTGAGTTCCAAAACTATCGTTGACTTTATAGTTTTCAGGTTTCGTATCTTCAATCACAAGTACTTCATCAACGATACCGTCACCATTGAGATCGCCAGTTGTTCGTAAAATTTCCTTCCATCCTTTGGGAATAAAGTCTTCTACTCGTGATTTGCGATCGGATTTTTCAGAAAATGATAATTCTGCTTCTGTGATTGAGATTTTGTAATATCTTGTTTTTAGTTTGCCAGTTTTATCATAAGCAGCATTTTCCTTTAGGAACAGAGTAAAATCATTTTTCCAAAAGACCTCTTGAGCGCTGCAGATAGTAACATTTCCATTTTTATTAAATAATTCGCTCAGCGGAATAACTTTTTGAAATTGACCGTTATTATTCTTCTCGATAAAATAAGTGACGCATTCCTGGCCTTCATAAAATCCATTTAAGCGAAATGTTTTATTGGGAGAAGGTTTTAAGTAATCTGGGTTGCCAGTTTCTTCTGTTTCTTTTCCATTTTTAAGATTAAAACTGATATCGCTGCTATGACCGCCTTCAAGTAAGATGATATCTTCAGACGGATAATAAGCAACGAAAAATTCTTCTTCATTTTGGCTGTTCCAAACGATTCCATTTCTAAATGTGATTTTATGAATTGCTACATCGTTTTCCTTTTCTTCAAATTCAATAAGTCCATTAAGTAATTTTTTCACCACTTTAAAATCAGTAATTTTTTCGATTTTTTCAGGCGTTATATTCGCATCTTTTTTTGCATTGTAAAATTGAATGGAGTCAATGGTTTCGATTTCTAGGGAAAAATCACTTTCATTTATTTTAAAAACTTCCGAGTTTTTTGAAACTGTTTCTTTTTCGATGTTTTCTGTATTCTTCGAACACGCCTGAAATAAGAAAATGGATAAGAGAAGAATTATAAATAAGTAATATGATTTTTTCATAATTTTTACCGTGATATGGAAGTGAGAATTTTATTTAGTGACTGAACAAAATTAGAGTTTGAAAAATTTAGTTTTAGAACGGTACAGAAAAGATAGTCATTTTTAAATTCTGCTTTACCTTTACAAAAACTGAAAGTAAGTACTAAATTTCGTCCTTAGAGAAACCTAAATATTCTGTAAATTTGCAACCGATGAGGTATTTCATAGAGTTTTCTTATTCGGGTAAAAATTATTTTGGTTTTCAAATTCAGCCGACCGAAATCTCGGTACAGGAAGTTCTAGAAAAAGCATTGTCAACAATTATTCGCGAAGACATTAAAATAACTGGCGCTGGTAGAACAGATACTGGCGTACACGCGAAGAAAATATTTGCTCATTTCGAAACTGATAAAACCATCGATGATAATTTAACGTATCAACTCAATAGTTTTCTTCCAGAAGATATCGCTGTAAAAAGAATATTTCTTGTAAAAGAAGATTTCCATGCCCGTTTTGATGCAACTTATCGGACTTACGAATATTATATTTCCTTAGAAAAAAATCCGTTTACGCAAGATTCTTCCTGGCAAATATGGAAAAGAGATTTAGATCTAAATCGAATGAATGAAGCGTGTAAAATTTTTTTTGAATTTGAAGATTTCACTAGTTTCTCGAAACTTCATACGGGTAATAAAACCAACAATTGCAAGATTTATAAAGCGTTCTGGGAACAAAATGAATCGGAACTGAAATTCACGATTTCTGCGGACCGATTTTTGCGGAACATGGTCCGCGCAATTGTAGGGACAATGGTCGAAATCGGGAACGGGAAAATAGAACCACAACATCTACGGAAAATCATCGAAGATAAAAGTCGAAGTTCCGCCGGAACTTCGGCACCAGCACAAGGTTTATTTTTAGTGGATGTTGGATATGATTTCTAATCATCGATCATTACAATATCAAATCTCAATCTTAAGGATAAATCATCATTGCAAAATTCTGTATTTTTGCACAGCATTTTTAAATAAAGTATGAAGAAACAATCGACCTGGGATATTATTAAACGGCTATTCGTAATCGGAATGAAATTCCGGTCATGGTTTCTTATTACGTTAATAATCTCCATTGTATTATCGATTATTTCTACCTATCGGCCGTACTTAACAATGCAAATTGTAGATACCGACATCATCGAACTTCGAGATAAAGAGGCGATGATGAAGCATATTTACATTTTGGTTGCTTTGGTTTTCGGTGAAACCGTTTTAAATTTCTTCCTCGTTTATTTCTCCAACTTTATTTCGCAAAATGTAATTCGCGATATTCGAGAACGCCTTTATCATAAACTCATTTATTTCCGAACATCTTTCTTCGATAAAACAGCAATCGGCCAATTAGTAACCCGAGCAGTTGGCGATGTCGAAACGATTGCCACGGTTTATACCGATGGTTTTTTAATGGTCTTCGGTGATATTCTGCGAATTGTTTTTGTGTTGATCATGATGTTTCAGGTTGATGTTCACCTGAGTTATATCTCGTTGGTGATTCTACCGCTGATGGTTTTAATTACCAGATTCTTCCAAAAAAGATTAAAGAAAGCCTTTGGTGAGGAACGAACTTGGACCTCGAATCAGAATTCTTTTGTTCAAGAAAGACTTTCGGGGATGTCAATTGTGCAAGTCTTCAACCGCCAGAAATCAGAATTTAAAAAGTTCGATGACATCAATATTACTTTAAAAGAAGCCTTGCTGAAAACAGTTTTTATATTTTCTTTATTCTTTCCCGTTGTCGAATTAATTTCATCTTTATTTATAGGATTTATTTTATTGTATGGTGGATTTATTACCATCAAAGCAGGAGCGGTAATTGCGTTCATTCAATATATATCGATGTTAATTCGCCCGCTTAGACAAATTGCCGATCGTTTCAATAATATTCAAAGAGGAATCGTGGGTGCAGAAAGAGTTCTTGGCGTGATGGATGAAGATTTCGCGATGCCAAATCATGGAACGATTGCCAAAAATCACTTTGAAGGAAAAATAGAATTTAAAAATGTTCACTTCTCTTATGATGATAAACAGGAAGTTCTAAAAGGAATTAGTTTTAAAGTTAATCCGGGAGAAACCGTGGCAATTGTGGGTGCAACTGGCGCCGGAAAATCTACAATAATCAGTTTGATTACGCGCTTGTATGATATTAATTCTGGTAAAATCTTGTTGGATGATGTAGAATTAAAAGATTATGAATTGTATAATCTTCGTGGACACATCGGAGTTGTTTTGCAAGATGTGTTTTTATTCCACGGAAGTATATTTGAAAACCTGGCCTTCGGGGATGAGACCGTGACTTTAGATAAAATAAAAAGTGTGTCTAAGGATATAGAAGTCGATGATTTTATTGAAAGTCTGCCCGGCGGTTACGAATATGTAGTTCGCGAGAGAGGTTCTTCAATTTCGTTAGGACAAAGACAATTGCTTTCATTTTTAAGGGCTTATCTTTCTGATCCTAAAATTTTAATTCTAGATGAAGCAACGTCTTCTATTGACATTGAAAGTGAAAAATTAATTCAAAGAGCAACCGAAAAGATTACCAAGAATAGGACCTCAATTATTATTGCGCATCGACTTTCTACCATTGTAAATGCAGATAAAATAATTGTAATGGATCAAGGGAAAATAGTTGAAGAAGGTAAACATGAAGAACTTCTCGCTAGAAAAGGATATTATTCTACGCTATATAAATCACAACTAAAAGTTAAAGTGACTGAAAATTAATTCAGTCCGAACGGCAATAGTTTTAAATCAGATTTCCAGTCATTATCAAACTTTTCAGTTAAATAATTAGAAATGAGTTGATTATTAATCGTTGCTAATTCAGAAGTGCCTGGCAGTATAACACAGTTTTCTGTTTTCACTTTGATGCCGTATTTCTTTTCAAATTCTGAATAATCATTAGATACCATTCCGAAAACTACGAATGTCGCTCTATTTTCTTTTAATAAGTATTCAAAATTTTCAGCATCCGCGTACATGAGGAAATCACTAGTTTTCACTGTGTTTTTATTGGCAGATTGCATTTCATCCAAGCCAGATGTAAATTCGTTCTGAATATAAATGTGCTCAGTTTTCGTTGCGCACGAGCACAAAATGAATAGTGAAAAAGCCGAAATAATTTTTAGAGAATTCATAGATTGTTTTTATAATAGAGTCCTATTTAATGACGAAGTTAAATGTCGTACTAATTTTTGAATAAAAAAATCCGTTCAATTAGTGAACGGACTTATATATAAGAGGTAAAGTTTGATTAATTCCCAACCACTGTTCTAACATTTACAAATTCTTTCAGCGCGATCATCGACAATTCCGTTCCGTAACCAGAAGATTTTGCTCCTCCGAAAGGAAGTCTTGGATCAGAACTCGATCCTTTATTAATACTTACCGTTCCGGATTCTAGATTTTTAATATAGAATTTTTGTCTTTTCTTGTCTTTCGTCCAAACAGAATCAGACAAACCAAACGGAACTGCGTTCGCTAATTTTACCCCTTCCTCATCATCTGCTGCGATCATGACCATTCCGAGCGGTCCAAAAAGTTCTTCCTGTAAAATCGGATTTCCGGCTTCTACTTTAATTAAACCGGGCACGAATTCATTTTCGGAAAGTCTTTCTAACGGTAAAATTATTTCTGCACCGTTTTCTAACGCTTTATGATATTGTTTTTCTAAATCATCAGCCAGGTCCGGACGCGCCATTCCTGCCATATTGGTTTTCTTTTTCGTAGGATCTCCCGCAACAAACTTCTGGTATTCCTTCACAAAAAGTGGAAGAAATTCTTGTTCAACATTTTCCTGAATGATAAATCTTTTTGCGGCATTACACGCTTGTCCACAGTTGAGCAATCTCGATTTAGCACCAGTTTCCGCGGCTGCCTCAAAATTAGCATCATCTAAAACAATGAAAGCATCACTTCCACCCAGTTCCAACAATGATTTTTTAATATTTTTTCCTGCGATCGAGGCGACTTCCGCTCCGGCTTTTTCGCTTCCAGTCAAACTTACTCCTCTAACCACCGGGTTTTCTAGGACACTTTTTACTTCGGCATGTCCAATTTCAAGATTTTGAAAAACTCCTTTTGGAAAGTCTGCTTCTAAGAATATTTTCTCAATTGCATTTCCGCTACCAAAACAAATAGAGGCGTGTTTTAGTACAACGGTATTTCCTGCTAAAATTGCTGGTACAGCAAATCGAATCGCTTGCCAGAACGGGAAATTCCACGGCATCACTCCTAAAATAACTCCTTTTGGAATATAGTGAATCTCTGAAATTCTAAATTCAGTTTTAATTTTTTCAGGTTTTAAAATATTATCGGCGTCCGCGTAATATCGAACCATCAAGGCGCATTTCTGAACTTCAGCAATAGACTGTGTAATTGGTTTGTTCATTTCTTTGGTAATTAGTTTACCAAATTTTTCAGCATTTTTGTCGAGCACTTTTGCTAAATTCTTCAGCAGTTTTTGCTTATCTTTAAACGAAACGGTTTTCCAATCATTAAAAGTTTGATCCGCTAGTTTTAATTTATTTTCAATGTCCATTATATGTATGTTTTAAAAATCGCTGCTTAGATTTAAATATAAGAAATCTAAATTCAACTTAATTATTTTATAGTTTAACAAACAAATTTAAGAAAACAAGATAAATTAAAGGATTGATGTCGACAATGATTGTCATTTTCTTGCCGAAAAAATTTAATCGGGACCTTTTATCTTTGAGTTATGTCACTTGTCTTTATTAAATAAGAGAGAAACTTTTGAATATCATATTATTTTAATTATTTTTGAACAATAAAAATTAAACAAAATGAATTTACCTGGCGAATTAAAATACACCAAAGATCACGAGTGGGTGATGATAGATGGGAACACCGCAACGATAGGGATTACCGACTTTGCTCAAGGCGAATTGGGTGATATTGTTTTTGTAGATGTTGATTCTGTAGATGATGAACTTTCTGCGGGTGATGTCTTCGGAAGTGTAGAAGCCGTAAAAACTGTTTCTGACTTATTTTTGCCGTTAAATGGTACTGTTTCCGAATTTAATTCGGACTTAGAAAATGAGCCAGAACTTTTAAATACAGATCCATACGGAAAAGGATGGATCATTAAGTTAGAATTAGCAGAAGGAGCAGACTTGTCAGAATTGCTTACTGCAGAAGAATACCAAGCTTCACTTGGATAAAATTTCGAAAATATTTCGTAAGATACTGCCCATTTATTGGGCATTTCTTACTTTTATGCTGCTCAAGCCGGGCGTAGAAAATATTTCTTATCCGTTTATGTTTGAGGGTATTGACAAGGTTTTGCATTTATGCATCTTTATTTTTTTAGGTTTTTCGCTTAAGGCGGCCTATCCTAAGTTGAAGTTTTTGTTCTTCATTCAATTGATGCTTATTTATGCCTTGCTCACCGAAATCCTCCAGGACGAAATGAACTGGGGCCGCTCTTTAGAAGGTCTGGATTTAGTAGCCGATATTATTGGAGTCCTGATCGGGTACTTCGTTTACACTAAGTTAAAGCATATTATTAAATAGTATGTTTTTTTTTGGGCGGTTCCCCCGGCTTCCTTATCATTATAGTGTGTAATTTTTCCACTACTCGGGTCGGGCTCTTTGTTTCAATTCCTCGCGCCTGGGCTAAAATCCTTGCTGTGGGATTTCCACGTCGATCCCTACCGAAAAATAACGCCGTCAGATAAAGTGGATAACTTTAAATTAACGCCACGGTTCTATCAGTCAAAACGTTAGGTGATTATTTATACACCTATTTAAAATAAAGCAGAAAAAGGTTGCGAGATATGATAGGCCGATCTATCTTTGCACCACTTCAAATAAGGAGTAGCGCAGGAGAATTTTAGTTTATAATGTAAGATATACAAGAAGAAATTATTTTATTTTATTTTTCAAAAAGGCTATAAATTTAAAATAAGTTCTTATCTTTGCAATCCCAAATCGATATAGATTGGGGGAGCGCAGGA
>JBBSRZ010000090.1:0-9019 GCA_038242555.1 Flavobacteriales bacterium
ATCCTCCCGGAAATCATATTGAATCAATTGTTTAGTACTTTCATCCAGCAGCCAGGTTTCCTGCAAATCTTCAACAAACGCCAATTTGATAAATCCGAATTTCTGACGAAAATTAATGGTTTGCAATTCGTTTAAATTTTGATCAAAGAATCTAAGTTCTTGTGCATTTTCTGAAAAAGATGGAATATTTAAAGGATTTTGAACGGTCTGAATTTTAAAAGGCAAAGTCAACATCAACTTTCCCTTCTCCTTACCTAAAGAATCATATTTTCTAAAACTGAAATCTTTATTTTTATAAATATAAATATTGCCGTAATCATCAGCGAAGAAATCGGTGACTTCACCCAAAATTAGATGTTCAAAAGGAAGTGCTTTCTGCGCACTAATTGAACAAAATACAAATAGAATAAAAACTTTACAGATTTTAAGCATCTATTTATTTATGGAAACTTCATAAATTTTCGGCCAATTTTTTCCAGTGATCAACATATTTTCTCCTTTGAAAGCAATACCGTTTAATACGTCATCATTATCGGTTACATGAAGTTTCGCGATTTCAGAAAAATCAAACTTCCCAACTACTTCTCCATTCGCCGGATTAATTTTTAGAATAATCGGTTTCTGCCAAACGTTTGCATAAATAAAACCTTTGTAATACTCTAATTCATTGAGTTGATCAAACGCTTCTGTATGGCCTGCAACTGAGATATAACGGATCATTTTCGAAGGATCAGAAACATCTAAGAAATAGATATTCTTCGTTCCATCTGAGGCGATCAGACTTTTACCATTGTACGTTAAGCCCCAACCTTCGCCCATGACATTAGGATAAGGGAATTCACTCAATAATTTTAAAGAACTTTTTTCATAAATAAATCCTTTTTTATTACGCCAAGTCAGTTGGTACACTTTATCACCGACAATTGTACAACCTTCGGAAAAAACATCTCCAGCCTGCGCAGTTTCAGCAATTGGATTAGTTGTTCCCAATTCATATTTCATAATTCGAGATTGTCCAATTTGTCCTTCAGATTCGTAAATCGTATTGCCTTCTATTTCAAAACCTTGCACGAAATTATTAACGTCATGTGGATATTCTTTTACGATTTCGTAAGTTAAAATGGCTTCAGGATTCTTCGCGAAAACATTAATCGTCGCATCTTGATTTAATATTTCGCCTCCTTTCTTTTTAATATTGAAAGTTACCGGATTTTCACCTAAAGTGAAAAACGCTGGATCAACTATTAAATTTGATGTTTCCTTGTCGCCAAAACTGATCGTGATACTTTCTGCGTTATCCGTTACTTCTTTCGGAAGTTCTAAAGCGTCGCCAAAATGGTAGCCTTTGCTTTCCATCGAAAGATTATAATCATTTAAAGTATTCAGAATCTCCTTGTCTTTGTTACAGGAAACAAGAAAAACAAGAGCAAACAGGACAGAAAAAATTCGAAGTCTCATTTAATAATTTTTTTCAAAAATACTGAATTTTACCAATACATATTGGGCGATCATTTTTGGTAATTATTTATTCAACTGAAATATTAATTATATTTGTTTCTGTTATCTAATTTATATGAAAAAAGTCATTGCCCTTCTTATATTGTCTTCGGGAATTTTTAGCGCTCAAGAATTCACCAAAGTTGATTCTTTAAAAGGATCAAACACTGTATTCAGAAATTTTTGGGATGTTAAGAAATATGAAATTACCGTGGAACCGAAATTTGCAGATCAATCGGTTTCCGGCAAAAACAAAATAACGTTCGAGATCATTAAAGATGTTGTAAATCCTGTTTTTCAAATTGATCTGCAGCAGCCGATGAACTATAAAATCATTGATGCTGATGAAAAATTATGTTCATCAAGACGAGACGGAGATTTTATTTTCTTTGAAACCAACAAAGCGTACAAGAAAGGGGAAATTCATTCTTTTACGATCCAATTTTTCGGGAATCCGATCGTGGCCAAAAATGCGCCATGGGATGGCGGTTGGATTTTCAAAAAAGATGATCAAGGTAATCCGTGGATGTCGGTCGCTCAGGAAGGAATTGGTGCTTCGGTCTGGTTGCCGATAAAAGATATTTGGAGTGATGAACCTGATAATGGCATGATCATGCATATTGTTACGCCCAAAGATTTAGTTGGCGTAGGAAATGGAAGGTTAATTGGCCAAACTACAAAAAATGATAAAACCACTTACACTTGGGAAGTGAAAAACCCGATCAATGCTTATTCAATTGCTCCGAATGTTGGGAAATATGTCAATTTCAAAGATACTTACTCGGGAGAAAAAGGTCCTTTAGATTTAGATTACTGGGTTTTAGATTATAATCTTGAAAAAGCGAAAAAACAATTTCAACAAGCAAAGCCGATGCTGAAAGCATTTGAATATTGGTTTGGGCCCTACCCTTTTTACGATGATTCTTATAAACTGGTAGAAAGTCCCTATTTGGGAATGGAACATCAAAGTTCGGTGGCATATGGAAATAATTTTGAAAACGGTTATTTGGGTCGTGATTTATCAGGAAGCGGCGCAGGTTTAAGTTGGGATTTCATCATCGTGCACGAAAGCGGACATGAATGGTTTGCCAACAATATTACAGCAAAAGATAAAGCAGACATGTGGATTCATGAAGGTTTTACCAGTTATTCTGAGACTTTATTTGTAGAAAATTTTATTGATAAAAATTCGGCAGAAAAATATGTGACGGGAATCCGAAAAAACATTACGAATACTCAGCCGATTATCGGTACGTACGGTGTAGGAAAATCTGGAGGGAGCGACATGTATTATAAAGGATCGAATATGATTCATACCATTCGCCAAGTCATTAATAATGATGAAAAATTCCGAAAAATATTACGCGGCTTAAACCGAGAATTCTATCATCAAACAGTAACCACCGAACAAGTCGAAAATTATATTTCTGAAAAAGCAGCCATTAATTTTTCAAAGGTTTTTGATCAATATTTAAGAACGACAATTATCCCAACCTTAGAATATATCCAATCGGGGAAAACTTTTAAATATCGGTATATTAATACTGTTAAGAATTTAAATCTTCCAATTCGAATCAATGAAACTGTAGAAATAACTCCTAAAGAACAATGGCAAACTGTTACTTTAAATTCCACAAAACCTGTTCAGTTTGATCAGAATTATTATATTAATTACAGCGAGATCAAATAAATTTAATTATAAAATAGCGTTGCAATTCAGCACATCTGATACCATCAATCTTTGGCTTCCTGTATTTGCGGGAACTGCAATATCATCAGACGGAATATAATTAACTGAGGCCATCGTCGCTGACACATATATTTTTACCGTCATGTTACGATAACCGTGCGGTTGATAAGAAATCCAATAACCGTTCGGATGCAAACCCCAAGTTCCGTAAGAAATTTCGGACGTTAAAGGATTTACGCCCTTTAGCAACGCCAATCGTTCTAATTCATTATAACTGGAAGAGGAAGAACTGAAGAAACTTCTGATCTTATTTTCTGCTTCTAAAACCATTTGTACTGATTTCGGCAAACTACCTTTTGCTTTAGCCATAACACTTTTCGGCACAAAATCCAAACCCATTTTTGACATTTGAAGCAACTCTCCTTTTGAAAGTAACCGCGTCGCCGCAATTTGTAAATCGGGGCTCATATTTTTAAAACTGGATTTCGCAATAACTCCCCAAACTAAGGACTGAACTTTCTGCTGTGGAATATCTTGGTTATTGTACCAATTTTTAACCAAGGAATTAATCAAATCTTTCTTCTGACCTTTCAGGGGCGCATACAAATAACCGTCTCCTTTACTTGGCGCATAAGTGCCGGCATGTAAGCAAAAACTTTTCAATTCGATGGTATAAAATCCAGGTTTTAAAACATAACCTTCTGATTGATTGTATTTAATAGTACAAAGACTTGTGAATTTTTCGTTCTTTCCAAAGTCAGAATTTTTAATTTCCATCTTATTACAATCTTTGAAGTTGGTGGTAATTGCTTCCGTTGTGATGGCGTTTATTACTTTATCACCAACCAAACTAGTGGCTTTATCTTTTACTTTATCTTTTAGAAGATCAAATATTTGGGCGTTGCCGAAAACACACCCTGTGAGGAACAGAGAGAGCAGTAACTTTTTCATTTTCAGTGGGTTTTAGTTTATAAGTCATACGAAATTATACAATTTATATGAAAGCAATTGCCTAAAACGCACAGTATAAAGACCCTAAATATTCAAGTTCAGAATTGAAAAATAAGTTTAAGAAGAATTTTTCATCAAAATCCGAAAGATCGTTCCAGTTCCTACTTCGGTCGACGCGACTTTAATATCACCTCGATGATATTCTTTAATTACACGTTTGGCCAAAGATAAACCAAGACCCCAACCTCTTTTTTTAGTAGAATATCCAGGTTTAAAAGCATTTCGTGCCTGAGAACGTGTCATCCCAGAGCCAGAATCTTTGATGTCGATTACGGTATAATTATTCTTTTCATAGAGTTCGATTTCTAATTTCCCAACTCCTTTCATCGCATCTACGGCGTTTTTAGCAATATTTTCGATGACCCAACTTAACAGAATTCGGTTGTGGGGAATTAAAAGTTGTTCTTTCGGGATCGTCAATATGAAATTGACTTTACCCGAAATTCGGGATTTTAAGTAATCGTAATTTTGCTTAATCGTTTCGTTGATATTTAAATCATTGAGTTCCGGAACCGATCCTATTTTAGAGAATCGCTCTGAAATAGTCTTCAAACGAGTGATGTCATTCTCGATTTCTTTGACACCTTCGCTGTTTTCATTTTCAAGACGAAGGATTGTGATCCAACCAATCATGGAGGATAAAGGCGTCCCGATTTGGTGCGCAGTTTCTTTCGCCAAACCTGCCCAAACGTAACCTTCATCTGTTTTTTTGATGGTTCGAAGAAACCAAAAAGAAAAGAAAATATAAGCCAAGATCAATGAACCTAAAATGTAGGGTGAGTAACGCAGATTATTTAGTAAATCAGAGTTGGTGTAATAAACATATTGATTATTGCCATCGGGCATTTGCAATTCAATGGGATTATAAGAGTTTGCCATCTTGTTAACCAAAGTTTGCATTCTTTTAGGATCATTCAGAATTTTGTCCGGGATATTGCGCTGAAAATCTAAACCAAGCGGAGTTTTATTTTTATCAGTGATGATAATTGGGATCGTGTTATTAGTCTTATTTATTTGTAAAATCAGATCCCACGTAATTGGATCTTCGATGATTTCATTTTGTTGATATTTTATGGTCGTGGCGAAAAGTTCTATTCTTTTTATTTCTTCTTTTCGTAAATAATCAATAAGAATTACCGAAGCTACTACCACCGCAGCAACTGCCGCGGTTAAGAAAATGTAAATGATCCAGTTATTAATTTTCGAAAAAACACTTCGGCTCTTCATGCTGCGCTACTTCTTATTTGAGAACATTTACGACTTGAAACAATGCATCGCTTACATTACCGCCTTGGTAATTATTAATGATAATAGCGAAAACATATTTTTTTCCGTCTTGGGAAGTGTGATATCCCGCAAAAGATTTGGTGTTTTTCATGGTGCCGCTTTTCATTTTGATTCCATTTGCCTGCGTAGGAAATCCTTCAAAAAACTCTTTATACCAATTTTGCTTTTTGCTGTAAATTAACGATTGAACTTCTGCCCGAGCGGACACATAATTTTGCGGAGAAAGTCCGCTGCCATCTGCAAAGTTGATCATCAGCGGATTAATTCCCTTCGCTTTCCAAAAATCTTTTAAATAAACCAAACCTGCCTCGAAACTTCCTTCACTCTTTTTTTCTTTTCCTAAAGTTTTTACAAAAGTTTCGCCATACATATTCACGCTTTTGCGCATGAACCAAAATATAATTTTATCTAAAGTCGGCGACTTATATTCTAATAGTAGATTGTTTTTTGGCGCGATGGTAATTTTACTGCCTTCAATTTTCTGTTGCGAAGTTGAAATTACTTTCCCATTAAATTCTATTCCTGCTTCGGTCAACCACGTTTTTATTTCTTGTCCTAGTGACAAAGGTGGATTGGGTGTCGATCCCGAAACCGTAATTGTACTTGAAGGTAAAATTCCATTGATATAAGCAACATCGGAATGTGGTGCGGTAAAAATAAGGCTTTGATCAGAAGATCCCGCAGTTTTGATATCATTCACCCAATTAACATTGGGCAAATCGATATTCAATTTTTTAATTTGTCCATTAGTCACCTGCAAATCAAACTGATTTTCCCGCCAATTTAAACCCCAAACTCCAGCACCGTAATAATTGCCGATATCGTTCCAGGGCCAACCTCCGGGGATTGTTAAAAAGTCAAAATAGGAATCGTCTAAAATTAAGTCTCCCGAAATCTTCGAAATTCCTTTATCCTTTAATGATTGAATTAATTTCTTTTTGAAATTTTCTGGCTTATAACCATCATATCTCCAACTGCCTAGCGTAGGGTCACCAGTAGAAGTGATAAAAAGATTGCCTGATAAAGTTCCATTAGTTAAAGTTCCTGTATAATTAGCGGTCGTTACATATTGAAAATCTTTTCCTAAAGTTTCTAATGCAGCCGCAGCGGTAAATATCTTTTGTGTTGAAGCGGTGGACAAACCTTGATTTCCGTTATAATCATAAACAATATTTCCGTTTTCATCTGCTACATACATGGAAAGCGAAGCAGCATAAGCCGGCGTAGAACCCATCATTTTCTTTACCGCACCATCTAATTTTTGAGTAATGTTTTGAGCAAGAAATAGTTGGGAAAGCAGCAGAACAAACGGAATCAACTTCTTCATAATTGAAATTTTTTATTTTCAAATATAAAGAAATATAATTTTTAAAAGATCGCAAAACATTAACAGTGAAATCACCTACATTTTAATAATCAACAACATAATTCAAATATGATTGCTTTATTAACGTATATTACATAAACTTTATATACTTAATTTAAATAATGAACAAATGACTTCAATCATCACTGGCTTATTTAAAAGCCAAAAGCAGTCTCGCGAAATTGCCGAAGACTTAGAAAGTGCAGGTTTTCCAGATTCAGATTTTATCATATATCTGCATGACGAAAAAATAACTAAAGAAATAAAAACCAATATTTGGCAATATTTCTTTAAGGACAACACGAAACTCGAAGACGAAAGTTTGGTCGTAAGCGTAAAAGTTAAAACTTCAGAACAAACAAGTTTAGTGAAAGAAATCTTTTCTAACAACCACTCTGTTCACCAGAACTTTTATGAGAACATCAAATTTCGGGAAGCGCATTCCTTGCAAAATTTAAAAAGAATTGTTTCCTTGCGTGCTAAAGCAGAAATTTACGATTCACCAAGAATTAACCGCCGTCAACAGTCAGATGGAATGAATTCCGAAGTTCTCTTCGGAAAATCATAAAAAATTAACAGAAATGCTTTTGAACCTCGTTTTAAAGGTTTTTATTATTTCAAAGTTTAACTAAATATCTGTCCTTTTTTTCCTATTTTCGTGCCTTAATTTGGTATTAGCAAATGGTTTACGATTTAGAACAGGAAAATAAGGAAATACTCGCTCGGTATAAGGATTTAATTACCAATACGTACCGCAATTTGGATGAGGAACAAAACAAACTCATTCGAAAGGCTTTTGATATTGCCCTGGATGCTCATAAAGATCAACGTAGAAAAACGGGCGAACCGTACATTTACCATCCCATAGAAGTTGCCAAAATTGTTGCTAATGAAATCGGTTTGGGTGCGACCTCCATTGCTTGTGCTTTATTGCATGACGTTATCGAGGATTCTGATTATACGTACGAAGATCTCAACAAAATATTCGGTAAAAAAATCGCCGACATTGTCAATGGTTTGACTAAGATTTCGGTCATGAACCATCAGAATATTTCTATTCAATCTGAAAATTACCGAAAATTATTACTGACTCTTTCTGAAGATTTCCGCGTTATTTTAATAAAAATCGCTGATCGACTGCACAACATGCGCACGCTTGACAGCATGACGCCCGAGAAACAGAAAAAAATAGCCTCGGAAACTGCCTATATTTATGCACCGCTTGCCCATCGACTTGGACTTTACAACATTAAATCTGAACTTGAAGATCTTTCTTTGAAGTTTAATAATTCTGAAGTTTATTTAGATATTTCTGAAAAATTAGAAGTTGCTAAAGAAAGCCGCGAGAAATATATTGAAGAATTCAAAGAAGAAGTTACTGAACAGTTAGAAGACGAAAATTTAAACGTTTCTATTAAAGGTCGCGCAAAAGCAATTTCTTCGATTTATCGGAAAATGCTCAAACAAAATGTTTCTTTTGATGAAGTATTTGACAATTATGCAATTAGAATCATTTATAAATCAGATGCGAAAAACGAGAAGTTTCTAGCCTGGAAAATATATTCGATTGTCACAGACCTTTATCACAGCAATCCGCAACGAATGCGCGACTGGATCTCGCAACCGAGATCTACAGGTTACGAAAGTTTGCATCTCACTATTTTAGGTCCCGATAAAAAATGGATCGAAGTTCAAATTCGTTCTGAAAGAATGGACGATATCGCGGAAAAAGGAGTTGCAGCACATTACAAGTATAAAGAAGGATTCAGACAAAATTCTGATGAAAAGAAATTTGAAACCTGGGTTACTGAAATTAGAGACGTCCTAGAAAATCAACAATCACTTTCTACGACTGAACTTTTAGATGATATAAAATTAAATTTATACTCCAAAGAAGTTTTTGTCTTTACACCAAAAGGAGAAATTAAAATTTTACCAATCGGTTCTACCGCTTTAGATTTCGCCTTTTCTGTGCATTCAGATTTGGGAACAAAATGTCTGGGCGCCAAAGTAAATGGTAAATTAGTTCCCATCTCTTATGTTTTATTAAACGGAGATCAAGTCGATATCCTATCGTCACAAAACCAGAAACCAAAACCAGACTGGTTGGATTTCGTTGTTACATCTAAAGCGAAATCGAAAATTAAAGCCATTTTAAATTCTGAAAA
>JBBSRZ010000091.1:0-8842 GCA_038242555.1 Flavobacteriales bacterium
ATAATATGACGACCATTAATATGCAAGAAGAGAACGTAAAATTAGCCGAGGAGGTTTTATCGAATACTCGTGCAAACTATCAATACGGTTTGGCAACGCTAAATGATATTTTAGATACCGAACGGGAACTTACGGATGCAAAAAATAATCTAACCACTGCAAAATTAGACTACAAACTTGCGGAAATAGAATTACTTAAATCTCAAGGAAAACTCAATACTTTAAAAGAAATAAACTAACATAATGAAAAAGAGAACTTTAATAACAATTATAGCAATTATAGCGGTCGCATCCTGACTTTTTTTTATCCTTCAAAATAATAAAAAGAAGAATCAAGAAGAAGTTGCCATTGTTGCAGAAACAAATGCTGATGTTGCTGTAAGAACTGCCGTAGTTGGCCGAGAAGAAATTAGTGGAGAGTTTACTGTTAACGGAACTTTTCTACCGAATAAACAAAGTATGATTGCCGCCGAAATTAGCGGTCAACTTATATCCTTAAATGTAAGAGAAGGCAGTTACGTGCGAGCTGGACAAAGTATTGGCAGACTTGCAGGAGAAAAACTGAATGTTAATGTTGGCAATTCCAAAGCAAATTTGGCACAAGCTCAATCAGCTTTAAGCAGATATGAAGCAGCTTACAAAACTGGTGGAGTTACCGCTTTGCAATTAGATGAAGCGAGACTTCAGGTAAAAAATGCACGTTCACAAGTTCAATCTGCACAATTGCAATCAGGAGACACCAACGTAATTGCAAAAATAAGAGGAATAGTAAATCAGAAATTAGTAGAAGTTGTAGCAATATTATCACCTGGAACTCCAATTGTTGAGATCGTTGATATTTCTTCGGTAAAATTAAAAGTTGATGTTGACCAATCTTTGGTGAGTCAACTAGCTGTAGGAAATTCAGTTAAAGTACAACCAGATGTCATCGAAGGAACCATTGACGGTAGAATTACGTTCATCGCACCTTCCGCTTCTGGCGCTTTAAAATTTCCGGTAGAAATTACGGTACCAAACAGTTTTAACAAATTAAGAGCGGGAATGTACGGTAGCGCTATGTTTAATACTGCCGGTGCCAATAATATTCTCGTTGTTCCTAGAGATGCATTCGTAGGAAGTGTAAGCGATAACCTAATTTTTGTTGTTAAGGACAATGTTGCTTATTTGACCAAGGTTCAAAGTGGAATTAATTACGGAGATAAGGTAGAAGTTACCAGCGGTTTAGAAGAAGGAGATATTGTAGTGACGAGTGGACAAATTAACCTTGCAGATAAAACTAAAATTAGAATCTTAAAATAATCGATTAATAAAGAATATGAAATTAGTAGAAGTATCGATTAAACGCCCAAGTTTGGTGATTGTAATGCTTGCATTACTTCTGATCGGTGGATTTTTCAGTTATAGTCAATTGAACTATGAATTGATCCCCAAGTTTGAAGTAAAAGTAGTTACCGTATCTACCATTTATCCAGGAGCGTCACCATCGGAGGTAGAAAGTACCGTTTCAAGAAAAATAGAAGATGCCGTTTCCTCTTTGGAAGGAATTAAAAAAATTCAGTCTAAGTCTTACGAGAGTTTATCAGCGGTTATCATTCAGTTTAATAATGAGGCTGATGTGGATTTTGCTTTGAATGAAGCCCAGCGTAAAATTAATGCAATCCGTTCGGAACTTCCGGATGATATTGAAGAACCATCCTTGTCGCAGTTCTCGCTTTCAGATCTTCCGATCGTGAGTATGGGGATTACGGCGAATTTAACGCAAAGTGAATTGTACGATCTTATTGATCAGAAAATTCAGCCGGAATTTTCCAGAATTCAGGGTGTTGCTCAGGTGAATATTGTCGGTGGACAAGAAAGAGAAATTAGAGTTAATCTTGATCAGTATAAGTTAGAGGGATATGGTTTGACGATTCCTCAGGTTCAGCAAATTATCTCCACATCGAATTTAGATTTCCCAACTGGAAGTTTGAAAACCCGGGAAAACAGTACTTT
The DNA here is from genome assembly GCA_038242555.1 of Flavobacteriales bacterium. Lineage (GTDB taxonomy): Bacteria > Bacteroidota > Bacteroidia > Flavobacteriales > Weeksellaceae > Kaistella. Next base: position 1,993 of record JBBSRZ010000091.1, read on the forward strand.
AATTCGACTTTCCGGAAAAATTAAAACCGTTGACGAATTAAGAAACTTAATTGTTTCCTCTGTTAATGGACAGAATATTAAATTATCTGATGTTGCTGAGGTTCAGGATACGCAAAAAGAAACCGATAAAATTGCGCGGGTAGATCAGCAAACGACCATTTTATTACAGGTTCAAAAACAAACTGATGCCAATGCGGTTGACGTGAGTGACTTGGTGAGAAAGAAAGTAGAAGGTTTAGAATCACTGTATAAAACGCAGAATCTGAAAGTAAATATTGCAAATGACACTTCCTTATTTACTTTGGAAGCGGCCAATTCAGTAATTAAAGATTTATTCATCGCAGTTGCTTTGGTAGCATTTGTGATGTTATTTTTCTTACACAGTTTTAGGAATGCATTAATCGTTATGGTTGCGATTCCAACGTCTTTGATTGCAACTTTTATAGGATTAAATTTATTGGATTATTCCTTAAATTTAATGAGTTTATTAGGACTTTCCCTCGTGGTAGGTATTCTGGTGGATGACGCGATTGTGGTCATTGAGAATATTCACCGCCACATGGAAATGGGTAAAAATAAAGTTCGCGCGGCTTATGATGGCGCTTCAGAAATTGGATTTACCGTAGTGGCAATTACTTTAGTTATTGTCGTGGTATTCTTACCAATAGCAGTAAGTGATGGATTGGTTTCCGATATTATCCGACAGTTTTGTGTCACCGTAATTATCGCAACTTTATTATCATTGTTGATTTCATTTACGGTAGTGCCTTGGTTATATTCTAGATATGGAAAACTAGATTTGATCAGCAAAACATCTTTGTTTGGTAAGATCATTTACAAATTTGAAGCCGGTTTAGATAAATTCACAGAATTTATTACAGGAATTTTAAATTGGAGTTTAGGTCATAAAATTAAAACCTTTTTAATTGTTATCGTTCTATTTGCCTCCAGTATTTTACTGCTGGCGTTTGGATATATTGGAACCGATTTCTTCCCGGCTTCGGATAAAGGAGAATTCTTACTACAAATAGAAATGCCTAAAGATGTCTCGATTGAAGAAACCAACTTCATGACGCAAAAAGCGGAAGCATTTTTGAGTAAAGATCCTGCAATTACGAGTATGATTACAACCGTTGGACAATCAAGTTCAGGATTAGGTGGTGCGCAGGCAACAAATTACCAGTCTGAAATTAGTTTAAAGTTAACGGAACAATCCGAGAGGAATGCAAGTGCCAAAGTATATGCTGCGAGAATCAAACGTGCGCTAGAAAAAGAATTAGTTGGTGCTAAAATTACGACGGTTCCAATTGGATTTATGGGTGCTGAACAAGCGCCACTGCAAATGACAGTTGTCGGGACAGAATTAGATGAGGTGATGGCTTATGCAAAACAAGCGGAAGCAGCCCTGAAATCAATTGACGGTTCTGCAGAAGTAGATCTTTCTGTAAAAGACGGAAATCCAGAAATCATGGTAAGTGTTGACCGGGACAAAATGGCTTTACTTGGATTAAATGTCGCAACGGTTGGACAAACTTTACGTACTGCATTTAGTGGAAATGATTCCAATAAATTCAGAACTGGAAATAATGAGTATGACATTAATATCATTTTAGATGAAGCCTACAGAAAAAGTATTGATGATGTAAGAAATATTAATTTCATTAATGCACAGGGCATGAAAGTGCAACTTTCTCAGTTTGCTGAAATCACCAATTCATCTGGTCCTGCATTATTAGAAAGATATGACAGATCACCATCCGTAACCATTAACTCGCAAGTTGTTGGTAAAACTACTGGAGCCGTTGCGGCCGAGTGGGAAGAAAAACTGGAAAAAGTAAAGAAACCTGAAGGAGTAACCTGGCTTTGGGGTGGAAACATGGAAAACCAGAGTGAAGGTTTCGGAACTTTGGGAGTGGGTTTATTAGCCGCGATTATGTTGGTTTATATGATTATGGTCGTTTTATATAATGACTTTGTGAAACCATTTATTGTATTGTTCTCTATTCCGTTATCGTTTATTGGAGCACTTTGGGCGCTGGCGTTAACGAATCAGAGTTTAAATATCTTTACCATTTTGGGAGTAATTATGTTGATTGGTTTGGTTGCTAAAAATGCGATTCTACTGGTCGACTTTACGAATCACAGAATGGAAAAAGGCGAGAAAATTGAAAACGCTTTGATCCAGGCAAATCACGCGAGACTTCGTCCGATTTTGATGACGACAATTGCGATGGTTTTTGGTATGCTTCCGATTGCTTTGGCTTCGGGTGCAGCGGCTGGTATGAATAACGGTCTTGCGATTGTGATCATCGGTGGATTGTTATCATCACTATTCCTAACCTTGATTATTGTTCCAGTTGTTTACTACATTGTGGTAAAACTGGAAGATCGATTCTCTGGAAAAGAAAAAGATGATTATGACGTAATGATGGTTCAGGATTACGAACACATTCAGTCTGAAAATGACGTTGAATTCTAATAATCAATTCATATATATAAAAACGCTTCAGATTAATTTCTGAAGCGTTTTTTTGTGGACTTTAATCGGTTGTATAATAACCATATAAACTCAAGTATTTGGTAATTTTTATTTGGCCAGTTTTTTCCGCCCTCCATTCCCAAAACAAGGAACTAATTTCGATGATTCAGATAAAAAAAATATAAAGTATATAATTAATCTTTTTTCTTTTAATTCCCTCTCCTTTGGAAAGGGTAAGGGTGAGGAAAAAAGGGATTTCCATCCAGGTCGGGCTGTAGTCCATCTTTTATCTAAGGAATTATAGGTGATTAATAAGCGTGCAATTTTCCTATTTAATAGAAATAGAAAGAACGCTGAAATACTTCCAATATCTAATGAACCCTGCAATATCGTTGTCGTCCGAATTCACAAACCACCCTCAAACAAAAACCCCTGAAGATTAATTGTCTTCAGGGATTTTAATTATTACGAAACAGTTACTGCATCAATCTTTCGTTGTGATAGTTTTAAAAATCTGATGACTAAAAGAACTGCGGAAATCGTCAGGCCTAAACCAAGCGCAATCCACATTCCCCAGGCGCCCATTTGTAATGTCACGCACAGAAAGTAACCTAATGGGATTGTGATAATCCAGTACGCTACAAAAGTGATTAGCGATGGGATTTTAACATCCTGTATTCCACGCAATATTCCTAGGGCAACAACTTGTACACCATCAGATAATTGAAATAATGCTGCGATAATTAATAATTTCGAAGCAAGTAAAATCACGGCTACATCTTCTTTCTGAGTGAAAAAAGTCGGTAAGATGTTTCGTCCCACGATAAAAAACAATCCACAGAAAACCATAAAGATAAACACGATTTTCATATTGTTTATTCCTACTTGTTTTAACCCTACAAAATCCCGTTCGCCTTGTCTGCGACCGATCATAATCGTTGAGGCAACACTAAATCCTATACTTAAGTTAAACGTAAAAGAAGCCATGGATAGCGCAATTTGGTGCGAGGCAATATCGTTAGCCGAAATTAAACCACAAATAAAAGCGGCGCCTGCAAACGCAGTTATTTCAAAAAACATCTGTAAAGCGGTGGGCAATCCTAAGGTAATTAATTTATTGAACATTTTCTTCTGAAAAAGTTTCGTTTTCAAACTGAAATCATCCATATACCTTTTCGTTGTCGGATGTTTCCTCATAACGAAAAACAGAAAAATCACCATAAATACTCTAGCGATAAAGGAGGCGTAGGCAGATCCATCTACTCCAAGAGAATCCATACCAATTCCTTTAATGAAAATATAATTCAACACAATATTGATGACATTCGCGATAATGGTTGCTTTCGTAACTCCTATGGTAAAACTCAAACCTTCAGAAACTTCGCGCATAGTTTGAAAAGCCATAAACGGAATGATGCTGACAATGGTAATTCGAAGATAACTTTCTGTATCCGGAAGAATTTTTTCGGGCTGACCGAGATGATATAATAATGGCAACGCGAAAAGCATCACTATGACTAACGCGAGACCAATCAGCATATTGACCACAAAACCGTGGCGAAAAACGCGATTAATGGTGGTGTGATCATTTTGAGAATGTGCTTCTGAAACTAGGGGAGGTATAGCCAGAGAGAAACCCAGGGCTAAAACAAAAACAGAAAAGAAAACCCCATTTGCAAGTGACACAGAAGCCAGAGCATCTGCACCCAGCAGTTTTCCAACCATAATATTATCAAAAAGTTGAACAGAAACCTGACCAACTTGAGTGATCATTACCGGAAGGGCAAGTGTAAATAATCTTTTGGAAAGTACTGGATTTAGAATTTGCATAACTATAAAAAAATCTGCGGCAAATTTACTGCAATCTTTCTGTTTTTACTTTGAATCCAAAATTTCTTTTCTATCAGTAACATTGGCTAATCCTTGAAGGTAAATTTAATTTTTAATTTCTAAAATACTTTGCAAACGGAGTGCATTTTTAATACCTGCTGTACCAAAAGTATTGTTGAAAAATATGTACGGAGTTCCTTTAAAACTTTTAATTTTCTCAGCCAGAACTCTCAATTCTTCTTCAGCATATTCAGATTTAAACATGTGCGGAATTCCGTGTAAACGATAATAAGCAAACTCATCGTTGTTAATTATAAAATCATTAGGAATATCTTTCGGAATAGAAACACCTGAAAAGACTATATTATGTTTTTTCAGAATTTCAAAAACTTCTGGAATCCACCAAGAATGATGGCGAAATTCGACCACATTTAAAAATCCTTCACTCACGGAGTCAATAACTTTTTCTAAATTTTCTTCACTATAATGAAAAGAAGGAGGTAGTTGAAAAAGAAATCCAGCCAATTTTTCCTGAAGATGTTCCGAGATGTAATTGCAAAATTCTAAAGTTTCATCTTTCGTTTCAATTAATTTTTTTACATGCGTAATGGTTTTCGGGATCTTAATAAAAAATTTAAAATGATCTCCAGTTTGCTCTTTCCATTTTAAAATTGTCGAGGGCCTCGGTCTTCTATAAAAAGTGCTGTTGATTTCAACAGCACTTAAACTTTTAGCGTAGAAATTCAGATAATCTTTAGACGGTAGATCTTCTGGATAGAAAATTCCTCTCCAATAACCAACTGAAAAGCCAGAGCATCCAATGTAAACCTTATTTTTCATCTTTTATCAAGCCGCTGGTTAAACCTTCCCACTGCAGTTTGCTGCCAATTAGCATTCCGCCCAGCGCTACTGCTTTATTTCTGACTTTCTCAATTATCGTTCGATCTTTCGAATTGGGGACTTCATTTCTAGCATATACTTCTGCGGAGATTATATTTTTGTCCCGAGTAATTAAGAAATTCGAAGTCGAACTGGAATCCAAGAAATGTGTGATTTTATCATCTGCAGTCGTTGGGTTAGAAGTGGGCCGCAGTCTTATATAAACAGATTCAAAATTTTCTTTGAGTTCCGTTTCACAAACTTCTACTCTAACCCAATCCAGTCCACCCTCATCGCAGTTCGGTAGGAATGGAACTTTAATACTAACAAAATCTCCCACTTCCGGTTTTCTCAATATTAACTCTCCATTTTGATCCCTAAGTGAAAATTCGGCTTTCTCTTTTCCTGCCACTAATTCCCAAGAATTAATATCATTAAATCGTTTTTTCACCAATTCAAAATGAATTTTTGCTTCGTTGTCATTTTCAAGTTCTAAATTAGAAACGGCGATGCTTTCAGCACCTTCACGTTGTGGGGGAATATGATTTTTCATGATATTTTGATTCTAAGTTATATGACTTTACTTCGAGAATTCTTCGATTATTCTTTTATTAAAAGCAGGTAAATCTTCTGGTGAGCGGCTGGTCGTTAAATTACCGTCCGTAACAACTTCTTCATCAACCCAGTTTGCACCTGCATTTTTTAAATCTTTAGAAATAGATTTGTAGGAAGTCATCTTTTTGCCTGAAACGACTTCTGCATTAATTAAAGTTTGAGGACCGTGACAAATGGAAGCGACAGGTTTGTTTTCATTAAAGAAACCTTGTACAAATTTTACAGCATTTTCATCTGATCTTAATGCATCTGGATTAATAACTCCGCCTGGTAAAAGAAGCGCATCAAAATCTTTACAATCTGCTTCGCTAACCACTTGGTCAACTTTTACTGAATTCGTCCATTGATCGTCTTTCATTGCTTTAATTTCACCGTCCTTGAGTGAGACGATTGTCACTTTGGCGCCAGCATCTTTTAATGCTTGTACTGGACTTTCTAATTCTGATTGTTCATAACCATCAGCCGCTAAAACTGCGACTTTTTTATTTTCTAATGTAGACATAAATTTATTTTTTAATTGAGATTCTTTAGCAACAAATAATTTGCCGAGAATTCTGTAATATATCGTTAGTATAAAAAAAGCGATCTGATGATCGCTCTATTTTTTATTTCGCTTTGATGTTTATTTCCGTTTTTGCGAGTTTAGTTAAATCTTTATCACAAGTTTTTTCTTCTTTAAGCGTTTCTAAAAGTAATTGTAAAACTTGTTTTTCACCCAATAATTTAGCGTAGGTTGCCATTGTCCCGTAGGAAGCAATTTCATAATGCTCTATCTTCTGCGCCGCGGCGATAATCCCCGCATCTCTCACTGGACCAGGTTCGGTTTCTTCCATGATTTCTTTCGCTTCCTTAATCAACCCGTTCATCGCCTCACATTTTACTGCTTGTGCTTTTTCGCCCAATGCTTTGAAAGCGCTTTCTAATCTTGTAACTTGGTTTTCAGTTTCTGCTAGATGATCGTTCACCGCGGTTTTTAAATGTGGAGACGTTGCATTCTTAGCCATTTTTGGTAAGTTTTTAACTAGTGCTTTTTCTGCCCAGTATAAA
>JBBSRZ010000092.1:0-8811 GCA_038242555.1 Flavobacteriales bacterium
ATACGGCTACCGACAATTCTCCGATTTCGATGATCGAAACCATTATTCTATTGAAACCTCAAAACGAGTGGCGCGATGGTACGACCAAAGAAGGCTTGATCAATGAATTGAATGCGAAACTTCAGATTCCGGGAGTTACGAACGGCTGGACAATGCCTATTGTCAATCGTATCAACATGCTTTCCACAGGAATCAGAACTGATGTTGGTGTTAAAGTGTACGGTGAAAATTTAGATAGTATTTATGCGTTATCTCAACAAATTAAAAATGAACTAGTCGGGATTGATGGTATTAAAGACATGTTCGTCGAACCAATTACTGGTGGAAAATACATCGATATTGAAGTGAAAAGAGATGAAATCGGCAGGTATGGTTTAAGTGTAGATGATGTAAATGCCGTGGTAGAAAGTGCTTTGGGTGGCATGAAACTCACCACAACCATTGAGGGCAGACAGCGTTTCTCCGTGAATGCACGTTATGGCCAGGACTTTCGGAATAACATAGAGTCGCTCCGCAGATTGCCTTTGCAGACCATGAAATTTGGATCCATCCCTTTAAGTAGTGTCGCAGATATCCAACTCTCAGAAGGTCCGCCCATGATTAATTCAGAAAATGCCATGTTGCGTGGTGCTGTTTTATTTAATGTTCGCGACCGGGATTTAGGAAGTACCGTAGAAGAAGCCAAGAAAAGGATTGATACCAAAATGGCGAAAATGCCAAAAGGATATTATGTAGAATGGAGCGGTCAATACGAGAATCTCATCCGCGGTGAGCAAACCTTAAAGATGATCATGCCACTGGTTCTGATCGTCATTTTTCTTTCAATGTATTTTGCCTTTAATTCTTATCGCGAAGCCTTTTTCAATCTGATCAGTATTCCATTTGCCCTAATTGGTGGCGTCTTTATGATTTCGATTTGGGGCGTGAACCTTTCTGTCGCTGTTGCCGTTGGATTTGTCGCACTTTTCGGGCTCGCAGTAGAAACGGGAATTGTGATGGTTATTTATCTCAACGATGCCATGGTGCAATTGGTGGCTAAAAACGGAAACTCTAGGGAAACCATCACCAACGAAGAATTGCGTGAGTACGTTATTTTCGGTGCTGCGAAAAGGTTGAGACCAAAAATAATGACGGTTTGTGTAACCCTGTTTGGATTAGTCCCGATTCTCTGGAGTCATGGAGTAGGTAGTGATATGATGAAACCAATTGTTTTACCAATGGTCGGTGGGGTTTTCACCTCTGCGATCCACATTCTATTGGTAACACCGATCATCTTTTTAATGCAGAAAGAATGGGAACTGAATAAACTAGGGAAAATAGATGTGCTTGATGCTTCCCATTAAAACTTTAATGATCATTAAAATGAAGAAAATAATATTTTTACTAGTAATTACAATTTTTTCCGGAAAAATAGGAGCACAGCAAATGCCTTTGTCTGAAATTTTAGACAGTATCGCCGCAAACAATCCGGTGGTAAAAATGTATGATGCAGAAGTGAAGTCACTGGATGCAGCCGCCAAAGGTTCCAGAAGTTGGATGCAGCCTACGGTGGGTGCAGGTCTTTTGATGACTCCTTACCATCCCCAACGTTGGAGTAGAAATGGCGATATGCTCGGAATGGGTTCTTTTGCAGTTTCAGTAGAACAGATGATTCCGAATAAAAAGAAACTCGATGCCAATGAAAACCTAATGCTTGCGATGTCTTCCGTCGAAAGAGAAAAACTATCTAGCACTTTGAATGAAAACTTTCAGGATGCAAAAAAACTTTACTACGACTGGATCGTCCTGGATAAGAAAATAAAAGTGGTGAAGGATAATAAAAACATGCTGGACTTCATGATACGGAATGCAGAAATCAGGTATAAAAACGGCCTTGGAAAAATATCTGCCTACTACAAAGCCAAAGCAGCACTCGGTCTAGCAGATAATATGCAACTCACGTACGATAATGATATCAAGGTAAAAAGAATTCGCCTGAATGCTTTGATGGGTAGAAATGCTATGGAAGAACTGGAAGTGCAGCCTGATTATAGTTTAAATGATTATGAGTTGGAACTTTTCGATTCAGAACTTTTTTATCAAAACAGGAGCGATCTCCGTGGTATTGACAAAGAAATTAATATCGCAAAATTGAAACAAAATCTGGAAAAACAAAATGTGCGACCAGAATTCGGCGTAAAATTCGAAAACATGTTTGCATTTGGCGGTCAACCGATGCAGTATACACTCATGGTGATGGCGAAGATACCGCTGATTCCCTGGGCTTCTAAAATGTACGATGCCAATATCGAAAGTTTACAGATCAAAGAGGAAGCACTACTTGCTAAGAAAAAAGTAATGGTGAATGAATACACCGGTCGATCGTACGGCGTGCGCAATGAATTGGAACTGAATAAAAAACAGATTCAATTATATGAAAATACCATTATTCCAGCCTTGAAAAACAATTATAAATTAATGCAGTTAGGATACGAACAGAATACGGAGGATCTTTTCACGCTTTATGATGCCTGGGAAAAACTCAACACCACCCAGTTAGAATACTTTGATATTCTGACAAAAGCGCTCCAAGCCCAAACTGAATTAGACCGATTACTAGAAAGAAGATGAAAAAATTAATACTATTCACGCTGATGCTGCTCACTTTATCAGCCTGTGAAAAAATAAAATTTTGGGAAGACACCAATTCACAAGCAGCGGAAATGCATACTTATACCTGCCCAATGCATCCTGAAATAATTTCGGATAAACCAGGACAATGTCCCAAATGCGGAATGGATCTGGTGCTGAAAGATGAACCCGCAAAAAAAGAAGAAGGTATCAAACTGGACGATCTTCTACAGCCCACCAATAACTTTGTAGTTTCTCAGTTGCCTGTCATCCGAATAAAAAAAGAAAATATTCCAACAACCGTAGAGGCTTTAGGTATTGTAGATTACGATACGCGGCAGATCGGAACGATTTCTTCCCGTATTGCAGGAAGAATTGAGAAATTGTACGTTCGTTACAAATACCAAAAAGTATCCAAAGGTCAGCGTATTTTAGATATTTACAGCCCGGAACTTCTTACGGCACAGCAAAATCATTTATTCCTATTGAAAAATGACCGTTCCAACACCATGATGATTAATGCCTCCCGACAAAAATTATTGCTTTTGGGAATGCCAGCGGCGCAAATTCAAAGCATTAGCAGGAAAGGTACACCAGATCTGAGCGTTCCTGTCTTTAGCAACTATAGCGGATATATTCAAGCAGCAGGAAGTTCAGCGACCCAATCACCATCAGATGAGGTCATGCAGGCCAGTTCAGTTACTGCAGAATTGCCGCTTAAAGAAGGTATGTATCTCCAGAAAGGAGAAAATATTTTTACAGTTTACAATCCCAATCGAAGTTGGGCGCTCCTCAATATTTTTGCAGAAGATATTGCGCTGGTTAGCAAAGGACAATCTGTTGCAGTTATTCCACAAAACGATCCTTCAAGTAAGTTTAAAGGGACCATCGATTTTATTGAACCTTTTTTTCGTCCCGAAAGCAAAACTGTTACAGCACGAGTTTATTTTGACAATAGCATTGCAAAAATTCCTATTGGCACTCAAGTAAAAGCCGAAATTACAAGCCACTCTAAAGTAGCCGACTGGCTTCCAAAAACAGCCGTGGTTTCTTTAGGAATGGATAAGATTGTCTTTAAAAAAGCACCTGGTGGTTTCACCGCACATAAAGTCGGCACCGGTGCCATTATAAAAGATAAAATCGAAATTGTAAGTGGTTTAGAATCCGACGATGAAGTTGCAGAAAAGGCACAATATCTTATGGACAGCGAAAGTCTTATAAAAGTAAGTAAGTAAATAAAAAGGAAAAAAATGAAATATAATATCATAATAATGGCGCTTTTGTTTTTTCTTTTTTCCTGTAAAAAAGAAGAAGATCCGCACGCTAACCACGATATATACTACACTTGCTCTATGCATCCGCAAATAGAAGCAGATAAACCGGGGCTATGTCCCATTTGTCACATGGATTTAGTCCCTGTAGAGAAGAAAAAAAATGCAGACCCGAATGCCCTTGTCCTGAATGATGAACAGATAAAACTGGGCAATATTAAAACCATTAGTCTCTCGAACGACGACCTTTCGGACAAACTAACGCTCACCGGAACGCTCAATTTCAATCAATATAAAATGCATTCCGTGAGTTCGCGAGTGATGGGCAGAGTGGAAAAATTGTATTACAAAAATATTGGTGAATTCGTGCCGCAAGGTTCGCCGCTTATTGAAATTTACAGTGAAGAACTGAATAATGCAAAACAGGAATATCTTTTGGCTTTGGAGCGGCAACATCTTTTTACAGGAAATACTTCCATTGATTTTGATCAGTTGCTCCAAAGTTCCCGCAATAAACTTTCGTTGTGGGGAATGTCTAAAGGTCAGATCGGGCAATTGGAAAGAACCCGAAAAGCACCGCTGACAACGACGGTTTATAGCACTGGTTCAGGATATATCACTGATTTAAATATATCAGAAGGGGCGTATCTGTCAGAAGGAGGAACGATATTAACGCTCGCCGATCTTTCTACTCTTTGGGCGGAAGCACAAGTTTACTCTTCCCAAATGGCACTGATTCATCGAGATACAAAAGTAATTGTTTCCATTCCTGATCTGGACAATTTGAAGATTGAAGGGAAAATCGATTTTACCAATCCCGAAATTAATTCCGCCAGCAGGATCAATTTGGTGCGGGTCTCGATTCCGAACAAAGATAATTTGCTCAAACCCGGCATGCCTGTTTATGTTCTGGTAGAAAACGAGTCTCGTAAAACGCTGACATTACCAATGGATGCAGTGATTCGTGATGGGAAAATGGCAACTGTTTGGGTAAGAACTAAAAAAAACACTTTCGTCAACAAAATGGTAGAGACAGGTTTAGAAACGGACGACCGAATTGAGATTTTGTCGGGCGTAAAAGAAGATGATGATGTTGTGGTATCAGGAACTTATTTGCTCAATAGCGAATATATTTTCCAAAAAGGAACAGATCCGATGGCGGGTCACAATCATTAATTTAAAAATATAGGGATGAAAAAAGCGGCGATAATGTTCATTTTACTAATCATGGTATTTCTGGTCATCCAGTTTTTTCCTGTACACAGAAATGAGTCGCCAATTCCTGCAGGTCAAAGTTTTGTAAACCAATTTAATGTTCCCAATAAGGTGAATCGAATTCTTCAAAAATCCTGTTACGACTGTCACAGCAATCAAACAATATATCCTTGGTACGGTAATGTACAGCCAAGTGCGTGGTTTTTACAGAACCACATTGTAAAAGGCAAAAAGAAACTAAATTTTGATGAACTCCAGCAGTATGGAAAGCGAAGGCTTCGTACTAAATATACAGAAATAGTAAAACAGATCGAGCACGATAAAATGCCATTATCCTCTTATCTATTGGTTCATCCCAGTACTAAACTTTCGGAGACGGAGAAAAAAATACTGATACAATATTTTCAAACAGAATAAAAAGAAAGAATATATTATTAATACAATCGATTGTCAACAAACGGTGTAGTACTGTGACTACCTTAATTATAAATTAAACTATGATAAAAAATTTCTACGTAAAAAATATGGTCTGTGACCGGTGCATCAAAGTCTTGCGTGATGAGTTACAGGATCACGGTATTGAAGTACTAAATATCGAATTAGGAATAATAAAGGTCTGTTTTAAAAACCTCAGAGATGAGCAAATTTTGATTACGGTTCTTAATAAAAATGGATTTTCTATCATCGAAAGTCTAGAAAAGCAAATGATTGAACAAATCAAAATAGAACTCATAAAACTATTAAACGATTTGCCCTTGCACTTAGACCAGAATCTATCGATCTATCTTGAGGAACTGCTTCATACAGAATATTCCAAAATAAGCAAGTTATTTTCAACGACTGAGGGAATAACGATCGAAAAATATTTTATCAAATTGAAGATTGAAAAAGTAAAAGAACTGATCCAAAACCAAGAATATAATTTTACGGAAATCAGTCAGTTGCTTAATTATAATAATGTGAATTACCTGAGCAGACAATTCGCGAGCGAAACAGGGATGAGTTTGACGGTTTATAAATCCCATCATCTCAATCACAGAAATTCTCTAGACCGAATTGTATAGATTTAAACCAAGATAATGACACAAATAAGATTAAAATCGTCGTAATATTACTTAATTATTAATCTTCAAATTCTATTATTATGAAAAATGCAAAATTAATTGAAGCGCTTAACAATTGCGTCGCATACTGTAATTACTGTGCAGATGCTTGTCTTGGTGAGGACAATGTTAAAATGATGGTGGACTGTATCCGCACCGATATCGCATGTGCAGAAATTTGCAGCACAACTGCAAAATTGTTAGCCTCTAATTATCCCGATGTAAAAACCTTGGTAGAAGCCTGCTTAAAAATTTGTAAAGAATGCGCCGACGAATGTGAGAAACATCAACACGAACATTGTCAGAAATGCGCCGAAGCATGTCGCCAGTGTGAAGAAGCATGTAGAACTTATCTAGCAGCGTAAACAAAAAAGGGTTGTTTCATGTAAAAATATCAGCCCTTTTATCTTTTTAGTAAGAACTTTCAATCACAATATTAAAATGTGAAAAGAAGTCTACGACTGTGATCGGTTTTGAAAATTTTTCTAACAGTAATGTAAATGTTTTCTGGAAAAAACGGGCGGTAATTGCAGAAAGTATAAGTAGTGACATACAGCGAGTTTCCTTTGGTCAATTATCAAATTTAAGATTTCGTAATTCGATATTGTTGAATATTGTCCGATGGCAGATGCCTTGTGATTGACTGCTGAACTGGAATTTTTATATCCTATTATGCAAAATCTATGTTGACTACTGGGAGTGTGAATTCAGATTTGAGATAACCACGAAAAGAGATTGTTTTATTACCAGGTCGCAGTTTAATCTGCAACAATTTTTTTAACAATTTAAATATATCATTATGAACCAATTCGTAGAAATAAGTGGCATGACCTGCGGAGGTTGTGTAAAAAGTGTAGAAAAAGCGCTACAAGCAATTGATGGAGTAGAAACAGTAAATGTAACACTAAATCCACCGCAAGCCAGTTTAGAGACAAATCACTCCATTAGTGATGAAGATTTAAAGTACGCTTTGTCTGAAGCAGGAAATTACAGTCTTGCGGGTAAATCGGATGGAGATAATGCACCAAAAAAATCCGGGGGTTCTTGCTGTTGCTAATGTCAATAGCCAAAGAATATAAAAGTGTATAAAGTAGGCAGGTTGAAGAAAGTTAAAATTTCTTCTCCTGTTTACTTAATATGCTTTTTAATCAAATCAAATTATTGTACAGTTAGCATTCAAAATACTACAAAATGAAGAATATAGGATTAATAGGGTATGGCGTTATCGGTAAAAGAGTAGCCGATGCGATCAGCGCGCAAGATGACATGAATCTCGTTGGGGTTTGCGATGTGATCAGTGATTGGCGCATTCAAAATGCCGTTAGAAAAAATCACCCCATTTACGCTGCAACACCCGAAGCAGAAAAAACAATGAAAGATGCCGGTATTTTTGTGACCGGAAATATGCAAGAACTTCTGGATAAAGTAGATCTGATCGTAGATTGCACGCCAAAGAATATTGCCGCGCAAAACGTCAAAATTTACAAAGAGAAAGGCATCAAGTTTATCGTTCAGGGTGGAGAAAAGCATGAAACTACTGGACATTCTTTTAGTGCTGAAAATAATTACGATTCGGCTCTAAATTTAGACGCAACAAGAGTTGTTTCCTGCAATACCACTTCTATTTTAAGAACTTTAACGGCGCTAAAAAAAGCCGGATTATTGGATTACGCCCGAGGAACTTTGCTTCGAAGAGCAACCGATCCCTGGGAAAGTCATTTAGGTGGGATCATGAATACGATGGTTCCCGAAAGAGATATTCCAAGCCATCAAGGTCCCGATGCGCAAAGTGTAGATCCGGAATTGGATGTGATTACAGCCGCGGTAAAAGTCCCCGAAACTTTAAGCCATCTGCATTATTGGAATGTGAAATTAAAAAAGCCAACTACGAAGGAAGAAGTTATTGAGGCTTTCAAAAAATCGACGAGAATAAAACTCATCCACTATGATCAGGGTTTAGTTTCCAACAATACCATAAAAGAAATGTATCTGGACATGGGAAGACCTTGGGGAGATATGTATGAAGTGGCACTTTGGGAAGATATGCTGAAAGTAGTCGGCGATGAATTATTTTACGCTTATGTGGTAGATAACCAAGCAATTGTGATCCCTGAAACCATCGATGCTATTAGAGCATTAACCGGAATTGAAACTGATGCTGCAAAATCAATTGCGAAAACAAATGAAAGCCTCGGAATAAATTAATTCTAAAAATATGAAATCACCCAACAATATATTTGCAATTTTAGGAGATAAAGCCTCTTTTTATTTAGACCACGTCTGTGAAAAAATTAAAAAAGAAAGACTACAGATCCCCAGCAAAGACAGTCTGTACAATGTGTTTGCCGACAGTAACAGAAATCCACAGGTTTTGCGAAGTCTCGCTCAATTATACAACCATGGAAATTTGGGCGGATCTGGATATTTAAGCATTCTTCCCGTGGATCAGGGAGTGGAGCACAGCGCCGCCTTTTCATTCTACAAAAATCAGGACTATTTTGACCCCGAAAATATTATCAAATTAGCACTTGAAGGTGGCTGTAATGGGGTCGCATCGACGTTTGGTGTTCTGGGATTGCATGCCCGAAAGTATGCTCATAAAATCCCCTTCA
>JBBSRZ010000093.1:0-8420 GCA_038242555.1 Flavobacteriales bacterium
AGAATATCGACAAACATTAAAATGACTTCTGACAATCAAAACATCGCCATCAAAGCAGAAAATATCACCAAAACATTTGGAGATTTTACCGCTGTGGATCACATCAGTTTCGAAGTGAAAAAAGGAGAAATTTTTGGATTTCTAGGTGCGAACGGTGCGGGAAAAACGACTGCGATGAGAATGTTAAGCGGACTTTCTATTCCAACTTCTGGCACGGCGACAGTGGCTGGTTTTGATGTTTATAAAGAAACCGAAAAGATTAAAAAGAACATTGGCTATATGAGTCAGAAATTTTCTTTGTACGGAAATTTAACCGTCAAAGAAAATCTGGATTTCTTCGGAGGAATTTATGGAATCCCAAGAAAAGATTTAAAAATAAAACGTGATCAACTGATCGAGGAACTCGGACTTGAAAAGGAGAAGAACAAATTGGTTTCCGCTCTTCCCTTGGGCTGGAAACAGAAACTCGCTTTCTCAGTCGCTATTTTCCACGAACCGCAAATTGTATTTCTAGATGAACCAACTGGCGGCGTGGATCCTGTCACAAGACGTCAGTTCTGGAATATGATTTACGACGCCTCCGATCGCGGAATTACGATTTTTGTCACAACGCACTATATGGATGAAGCCGAATATTGCGACCGCGTTTCGATAATGGTTGACGGAAAAATTGCGGCTTTAGACACACCCGCAAATTTAAAGAAACAATTCAAAGCAAAAACTATGGACGATGTTTTTTATGAATTAGCGCGAGGAGCGAAAAGAGCGGATTAGTTGAAAGTTGAAAGTTGAAAGTTGAAAGTTGAAAGTTGAAAGTTGAAAGTTGAAAAATAATAAAATATGAAAAATAATAGGTAGCAGAAAAATCGATTGAATTTTCAATTCGTCTGATTAAGATTTATAAAATATTGACTCAAGGACGAAAAGAATTTATTTTATCAAAACAACTTTTAAGAAGTGGAACCGCGATTGCGCATTGATTAGAGAAGCAGAACAAGGTCAATCAAAAGCAGATTTTCTAAACAAAATAAATATTGCTTTAAAAGAAGCAAATGAAACTGATTATTGGTTACTCCTACTCTATAAAGGTGAATATTTGACTGAAAAGGAATACGAATCAATTTTAGTAGACTGCACAGAAATATTAAAGATGTAATCATAATAGTAAAAACGACAAAAGAAAATTTGGCTCGGCACTAACTGTCAACCATCAATTTTCCACTATCAACTTAACAAATGAAACAGTTACTCACTTTTGTTAAAAAAGAATTCTGGCACGTATTGCGTGACAAAAGAACCTTACTCGTTCTTTTCGGAATGCCGATTGTACAAGTTTTGCTCTTTGGCTTTGCTTTGAGTACCGAAGTGAAGAACACCAAAATCGGTGTCATCGATCAGGACAAATCCCAAAACTCCATCGAATTGATTTCAAAAATTGATGCTAACCAATATTTTGATCTCGATAAAGATTTGACTTCAATCAACCAAGCAGAAGACGCTTTCAAAGATGGAAAAATAAAAATGATTTTGGTAATTCCGGCTCAGTTCTCTCAAAATATGAACAGTGGAAAAAAAGCCCAACTGCAACTCATCGCCGACGGAACCGACCTTAATATGGCGAACCAGATCTATAATTTCATGTCGAATATCATCATGGATTTTTACGCACAACAAACGATGCAACCCAAATCTGGCGTACAACCAGAAATCAGAATGCTCTACAATCCGCAACTCAAAGGCGCACCGAATTTCGTTCCCGGCGTCATGGCTTTAATCCTTTTGATCATTTGCGTCTTGATGACCGCGATCGCAATCGTTCGTGAAAAAGAAATAGGCACTATGCAAATCCTGCTCGTATCACCCATGAAACCATACATTATCATTTTAGCCAAAGCAATTCCCTACTTCATTTTGTCGATGATCATCTTGACTTCGATCCTGACTTTAAGCGTCACCGTCCTCGATTTACCCATCAAAGGCAGCATCCTTTTACTCTTCGGAATCAGCATTATATTCATCATTACCAATTTTTTAATTGGAATTGTAATTTCAATTTTAACCAATAGTCAACAAACCGCCATGCTCATCGCACTAGTCGGAACCATGCTTCCAACGCTGATGCTGAGCGGTTTTATGTTCCTCGTCGAAAATATGCCCGTGCCTTTACAAATTATCGGAAACGCAATACCCGCGAAATGGTATTACGAAATTGTCAAAAATATAATGATCGAAGGAACCGGCCTAGAAGTCATTTGGAAACACGTTTTAGTCCTCACCGGAATGATGCTGATTTTATTCGTCATTGCCGTGAAAAAGTTTAAAATAAGATTAGAATAAAGAGAGATTAATGACCGCTTCGGTGATAGATAATAGATATTATGGCAGCGATTTCCGCCTTCCGCTCCCGCTTCCGCCGCGGCGGAGAGCTCCGCTCAAGTCGGCCTGCAGATTTTAGATTAAATAAAAAGTATGATTAAAACATAAACACTTCGACAAACTCAGTCTGACAAACCAGAAAAGAACAATCAGTATTAGAGATGTACTCTGAGCCTGTCGAAGACCCTTAAATAACAATAGAAAAAAGTCAGATAAAAATGTAGACATCGTGAAGAACGCCTTTGCTAAGCAGAGCGCCTTCGCACTTAAAAGCAGAAATAAAGCAGTATTTTGTAAACCAAAACTTTGTGTACTTCGCGTTAAAACCAAAAACTTTTGTGGCTTTTGCAGTTTTAAAAATAGAAGTAAAAAACTAAAATGTTTAGAACATTATTCATATTAATCAAAAAAGAATTCCTGCAGATATTCAGGAACAAAGCCATTTTGGCTATGATTTTCGTGATGCCTGTGATTCAGTTGGTAATTCTTCCCTTGGCAGCAAATTATGAAATAAAAGATATTAAAATCGCCGTCGTTGATCACGATAAATCAACGCAATCACGAGAATTGATTCGGAAAATTACAGCTTCTGGTTATTTTAGAATTATGTATTATGGTGAAAATTATAATAATGCTTACCAAGAAGTTGAAAAGGACAAAATCGATTTAATTCTAGAAATTCCTAATAACTTCGAGAAAAATTTAGTTCGTGAAAACAGCGAAAAAGTATTGATTGCCATCAATGCGATCAATGGCACAAAAGCAGGACTTTCGGCCAGTTACTTAGGACAAATTCTAAAGAATTATAATCAGCAACTTCAATTAGAAATCAATCCTGAACTGGAAAGTGCTCACAAAATTTCGGGTTTAGAAATCGTCCCAAAATTCTGGTTTAATGAAACGTATAATTACCGACTTTCTTTGGTCCCCGGAATTTTAGCCTTTTTAGTAACCTTAATCGGAAGTTATTTAACCGCTCTAAACATCGTAGAAGAAAAGGAAATTGGCACCATCGAACAGATTAATGTTTCGCCGATTAAAAAAAGAGATTTCATATTAGGAAAACTGATTCCTTTTTGGATCTTAGCAATGGTCGCCTTTACAATCGGACTGCTTGTAACTATTTTCATTTACAAAATTGAGATGCAAGGAAGTTATTTACTTCTTTATGCCTTTATTTCGGTTTATCTGATCGCGATTTTAGGAATCGGACTTTTAGTTTCCGTGTACAGCGAAACGCAGCAACAATCGATGTTCATAGTTTTCTTCTTTATGATGATCTTCGTTTTAATGAGTGGCCTTTTTACACCGATAGAAAGCATGACCAACTGGGCAAAATATATTGCCTATTTAAATCCTGTAACTTATGGTGTAGAGGGAGTTCGCTTAATTATGTTGAAAAATAGTGGTTTTAAAGATCTTTTGCCGCACTTTGGATTCATCACCGGATTAGGAGTTGTCGTGATAACTTGGGCGGTGTTGCGCTATCAAAAGACGAGTTAGAAGTTAGAAGATTTAACCATTAAGGTTTTGAAGGAATTAAGAAATTAAAATTAAAGGAAATTGTAAAAAATCCTTCGATACGCTCAGAGTGAAATCTTCAATGCAATTAGGAAGTTTTACAAATTGTCGAACTGATTCAAATCATAAGAAGGCGAACATTATAAACCTTATCTTTAAATACTTCTATTATGAAAAAAACAATACTTCTTATTTTCCTCATTCTATTCGGATTAGTGACGCTATTTATGAGCAGTTCAGTTTTATTTGATTGGTTCGGGATCCGAGCGAAAGAAGGGAATTATATTCCGCTCATCGTTTGGGCAAACTGGATTTGTGGAATCCTTTATTTAATAACAGCATTTGGAATTTTACAAAAGAAATCTTGGGTGAGAATACCACTTGTCGCTTCTTTAATCGTCCTAATTCTCGCTTATATGAATTTGTTCACTCACATTACGACTGGAGGACTTTACGAAACAAAAACCATCATGGCCATGGCGTTTCGAATCGGAATTACCGCTATATTTCTATTTACAACTATAAAAATTTTTAAAATATGAAAAAAGTACTTTTATCAGCAGTCTTAGGACTGGCAATTCTGGTATCTTGTGAGAAAAAACAGGAGGAAAACGCAGAACTGGTAACGACAGAGCAAAATGCGACTGATGAACATCTAACCGATGATCATGAAAAAGATGATGACCATGATGAATCTGCAAAACTCGAGTTAAATAACGGCGCAAAATGGGCGACGAATCCAGAAATGAAACCGTGGACCTCTGAAATGGAAACTCAGTTAAACGCTTACCAGCCAGAAAATGGTGATTATAAAATGTTAGGTACCAATCTAAATGCGACCAATGACAATTTGGTGAAAAGTTGCACCATGACAGGAACTCCTCATGATGCGCTACACGCTTGGTTAACGCCGCACATGAAAGATATCGCAAAATTAAACAAGGCAGATAACAGAGACGAAGCCAATGAAATCGTGCGAGAATTAAAAGAATCGATGGAAAAATACCACGAACATTTTAATTAAAACATTATTTTATACAGGACGATCCTGCAGCCCGACTTGAGTGGAGACTCTCACCGTCATAAAACGGCGGAAGCAGGCATCTTGTCCCAAGACGAGAGAAATTCCGCCCAAATAAATAATCTAAACCTTCAGAATTCTGGAGGTTTCTTCGTTTTTCTTGGCTTCTTCCCAAAGTTTATCCATTTCATCTAAATTTAAATCTGCGAGATTTAGATTTTTATATAAAGCCAGGTTTTCCATTTTCTGAAACCTGCCGATGAATTTATTATTGGTTCGTTCTAAAGCCGTATCGGGATTAATTCCAGAAATTCGAGCGTAATTAACGAGCGAGAAAAAAACATCTCCCAGTTCCTGCTCTTTTTTATCCAAGTCAGTTTCTGCATGAAACTCCGCTAATTCTTCATCAACTTTTTTCCAAGCATCTTCCGCATTCGCAAATTCAAAACCAATTCCTTTTACTTTATCTTGAATTCGATAGGCTTTTATTAAACTCGGAGTTCCTTTCGTGACACCAGATAGTACCGATTTATTTCCTTCTTTTAATTTGAGCTTTTCCCAGTTCTGCTTTACTTGCTCTTCATCTTTAACCTGAGCATCGCCATAAATATGGGGATGACGGAAAATCAATTTTTCATTTAAAGAATTAATAACATCGGCGATATCAAAACTGCCTTTCTCCGACCCAATTTTTGCGTAGAAAACCAAATGCAATAAAACGTCGCCTAACTCTTTTTTAATTTCCGGTAAATCTTCTTTCAGTAAAGCATCCGACAGTTCGTAAACTTCTTCTAAAGTTAAATGACGAAGTGTTTGTAACGTTTGTTTTTGATCCCACGGACATTTCTCGCGTAAATCATTCATAATATCGAGTAAGCGGTTGAAAGCTTCGAGTTGTTCCTGTCTAGAATTCATGGATTGTTCGGTGTTGGATGTTGAATGCAAATTTAGTTTAAATAAAAAACCTTGTCAAAATATAAACTTTGACAAGGTTAATAATAAAAGTATTTAAAAACTCTTAATTCAATTATTATCCCATTTTTCGGTGCGTACTTTTCGGCGTTGATTTCGCTGAAGAAGTTGAGGCTTTTGCTTTGGGAGCAGTGATTTTATCAGCCTTCGGCATTACATTTTTCGTATCAGATTTGTCGCCTAATACCTCTTTTCCTTCTTCATCTGTTTCAGGTTCTGATTTCACAAAACTATCTGGCGTAATATATCCCGCTTTGTGCAAAATATTATACCACTGCGCTAACTTTTTAATATCAGAAATATAAACTCTGTCGCTATCGTAATTTGGCAAAGATTTCGTCATCAAGGCTTTTAAATCTTCTTCTGATGCTTTGTGCGAAATGGTTTCTTTATAATCTTCGTTCTTTGCAAGACTTTCGAAGACGTCAAACAAAGGAACTTCAGCGTCTAAAGTAAACATCGCGATATTGTCGAGTAAACTTACTTGTGAAGAATTAGAAATACTGGCTTTTTTCTTAGTGATCACATCTTCGACGATAAAACCGTTTTTCAACTGCGAAATCAATTTATAAAGTCCTGGTTTCCCGGAAATTGAAATTATTTTTTCTAACTGCATTTTTTTATTTTTTGTTTGAATTTAATTTATTTTATAATCCATGTTAAATGGATTTATTTCGGAAAGCGCATCTTATAAGTTACGGCAACATCTCCTTGCGAGATTTTGACCAACTTTCCTTTGACTAGTTTTTTCTTAAGCGAACTTAAATGGTCGGTAAATAATATCCCTTCGATATGATCATATTCGTGTTGAATTACACGAGCTCGCATATCAGAAAAAGTGTCGGTATGCTTAACGAAATTTTCGTCATAATATTCAATGACGATTGTTTCTTTTCTTTTCACATCTTCCCGAATGTCTGGAATCGAAAGACAACCTTCATTGAATTTCCATTCTTCACCGCTTTCTTCTAAGATTTTAGCATTGATTAATACTTTCTTAAAATCCTTTAAACCATCGGCAATATCTGCATAATCTTCATCTTCTGCCAGTGGAGAAAGATCTACAATGAAAAGGCGAATATCTAGACCAACTTGCGGCGCTGCCAAACCAATGCCATTTGCGCTGTGCATGGTTTCAAACATATTTTCAATTAAAGTTTCCAACTCGGGATAACCTTTTTCGATTTCGTGACAATGTTTTCTTAAAACAGCATCTCCAAATGCTCGTATCGGTAATATCATTTCTGTTTCTGTGCTAAAAAGTTCTGCAAAATAAGTGTTGCACTTACTTTATCAATTAATCCTTTTTCTTCTCTTTTTTTCTTACTCTTTCCGCTTTGTGAAATAAAGAACGAGGCAATCTTTGAGGTGAATCGTTCATCGAAACGGGCGACGTCAACCTCGGGAAATTCCGATTTAAATTGTTCTATAAATTTTAAAATATGAACTTCCAATTCATTCAGTTCTCCTTTTAAATCCATCGGAAGTCCGATGACAATTTGTTCTACTTTATGCTCTGTGAAATATTGTTTCAAGAACTGGAAAATTTCTTTCGTTTGCACCGTATCCAAACCACTCGCGATAATTTGCATATCATCGGTGGCGGCCAGACCGCAGCGGACTTTTCCGTAATCAATTGCTAAAATTTGTGACATCGTTTGCAAATTTAATAAAATTTTGTGGGAAATCATTTTGCATCAGATTACTTTTAATTTAAGTTCGTATTAAAATAATTTATATTTTTAAAGTTTTAAATAAAATTCTGCATGAAAACATTAATACTCGTTCGACATGCCAAAAGCGATTGGCCAGAAAACACAACGGATTTCGACCGACCTCTATCAGATAAAGGTGATCATGATGCTGAAAAAATGGCTCATTTCTTAAAAGAAAATAATATTGAAATCGATAAATTCTTTTCCAGCCCGGCTTTACGTGCATTTACAACGTGCGAAATATTTAATAAAGAATATCAAATAGAAATCGAAACGATCCAGAAACTTTACAATGCTTCTGATACTAATTTTGAGCAGATTACGGTTGGTTTAGACGATCAACTCGATAAAGTTGCTATGTTTTCTCACAACAACGGAATCTCGAATTTCGCCAATAGCATGTCTGAGGATATGTTCATGTTCCCAACTTGTGGCGTCGCTGGTTTTGAAATCGATTGCGATTCGTGGTCGAATTTTCATGAAGCCGATAAAAAGTTAATTTTCTTTTACGAACCGAAGAAGATTTAATCTTATTATGTGAAAACTAACACTGATTATGCCGAGTGAGATAATTTTGAAATAAAGTCCTTTTTACTTTGAGATTCTTCCTTCGTCAGAATGACAGATGTAAAAAAAAACCTCATCAAATATACTTTGGTGACGTTTTTCATTTTATTGTCTAGTCCTGAAATAGCGATACACAAAAAAGTATCATTATGAAAGAACATTTAGAAACGCTTTATGTAAAGCGAACACAGAAAGATTACACTTTGAGTTTAAAACTTCAAATCGTGAAAGAAATTGAATCTGGACAA
>JBBSRZ010000094.1:0-8367 GCA_038242555.1 Flavobacteriales bacterium
TGCCTGGTTGGCTTGTGGATTAGATACTGAAAAAACATTTTTCTACCGACAAAGTGACATTCCAGAAACATGCGAATTAACTTGGTATTTATCGTGTTTCTTTCCTTACCAAAGATTAACGCTCGCCCACTCTTTTAAAGATAAAGCCGATCGTTTAGATGATGTTAATGCTGGATTATTCACTTATCCTGTTTTAATGGCCGCAGACATTTTATTGTATGACGCGGAAATTGTTCCGGTTGGGAAAGATCAACTGCAGCATTTAGAAATGGCGCGTGATATGGGTTCCAGATTTAACCATCAAATGGGCGAAGTTTTCGTTTTGCCTCAGGCGAAATTACAAGAAGACACTAAATATGTTCCTGGCACCGACGGACAAAAAATGTCTAAATCTCGCGGAAATATTATTAATATTTTCTTGCCAGAAAAAGAATTGAAGAAGCAAGTCATGGGAATCGAAACCGATTCTAAAGCGTTAGAAGATCCAAAAGATCCGACCACTGATAAAGTATTTGCTTTATATGAACTGATTGCAACTTCTGAACAGACCGAAATATTGAGGCAAAAATATTTGGCCGGAAATTTTGGTTATGGTCATGCAAAAACAGAATTATTGAATTTAATTTTAACTCGATTTGCCGCCGAACGAGAACTTTTTACGCACTATATGAATAACTTACCAGAACTGGAAGTTAAACTGCAAGAAGGCGCCAAAAAGACGCGACAAATTGCTTTAGAAACTTTGGCTCGAGTTCGTAAAAGTGTCGGCGTTTAGTTTCAGTATCAATAAAACTAAAAGGCTTTCCAAATTGGAAAGCCTTTTTTATAACAAGTCTTTAATTTCTACTAATTTCTTAATGACTTTTACATCTTCTGCTTCAAACTTGTCATCGAAGACATCAAAGTAAATAACGCTTAAACCAAAAGATTTCCCACCTTCGACATCTGCAATCCAATCGTCACCAATCATAACTGATTCCTCTGGCGTAGCATTGGCTTTTTTTAGGGCGTAATCATAAATCTCAGGCTTTGGTTTGCGAATATTAATTTCGTCAGCGCTGGTGATCGTCTTAAAGTAATTTTGAATTCCCGACAGTTCGCATTTTTTGTGCGTGACTTCTTCAAATCCATTAGACAAAATGTGAAGTTGATAGCCTTTATCATAAAGATATTCTAAAACTTCAAATGCGCCCGAAACCAAGTCATTATAATTAAGAATTTCATCTAAGAAATTAAGTTCAAAGGCTTCTGATAGTTCTCTGTCATCAATTCCGAAGAAAAGAAAAGAATCGTAAAACCTATGTTCTCTTAAATATTCCTTATCAATTTCACCATCTCGAATCTGTTCCCAAAGTCTTTCATTAATTGTAAAATACTCCCGATGGAAATCGTCGAAATCTAAATTATATTTTTCGCGAACATCTTGCCTTCTAAAAATCTCCTTTAAGGTTGAAAAAGCGTTTCCGCGGTGATCCCAAAGTGTATTATCGAGGTCAAAAAAAATGTGCTGAATTTTCATACAGCACAAATTTAAGTAAATAAAGATTAATTTTTAGAAACAATATGAATTTTCGAGTTCAATTTTACGGCTTGAATGCTCTGGGAAAAGGCGAGCAGAAAATCAACGGTTCGTTTCTTGGGTTTCAAAAGTCTCTCATTTAAAGTGTATACATTTTTCATACGCGAAAAGTTTAACTAAAAACGAAAGATTGCCCGAATTATTATCTGGTCAACACAATTTGATGTTCATCCATTATCTTTCTCAGATTAATGAGCGCATATCGCACTCTTCCTAACGTGGTATTGATACTTGAGTCGGTTTGATCCGCGATTTCTTTAAAAGATAAACCATCGAAAAATCGAAGTTTAATTACTTCTTGTTGGTTTTCTGGTAAATATTGGAGCATCTTCATCAAATCTTCCTGAATTTGTTGGCTGATCAATTGTTCTTCGATATTCTCTTCTTTTGTAGAAATCAGATCAAAAATCGAAAACTCTTCATTGTCATAAGACGTTTCCGAAACTTTGTTGTGTTTTGCTTTTAAACGATAATGATCGATAATTAGATTATGTGCGATTCTTTTCGCCCACAAAACAAACTTCCCTTCTTCGTTATACCGTCCTTCTTTTAAAGTCACAATAATTTTCATAAAAGTATCCTGGAAAACATCATTGGCCAATGTTTCATCCATTATTTTATAAAAAATATACGTAAAAATTTCTTTTTGATGCCTTTCGATAAGAACGGCGAGCGCCTTTTCATTTCCGTTTTTGAAATTGGAAATCAACCAACTATCACTATTTGTAATCATAACTCTATGCTGTATTCATTAGAAATTGGACGCCTTTTTTATGTCGGCAGTTCAATTTCAGTATTAAAAAAAAGTAGAGTTCTTCGTCTATAGATTGGTTTTATTGAGATTGGCAAAAGTAATAAAAATGCGATTACGATGTTAAGTAATTAATAAATATAAATTATTTTAACAAATCATGCAACATAACCAAGGGTAAGTTTACCGTAAAATTAATATTGACTCCTTTTAATTCTTTACCGTTTATTCCGCTTTTATCAATTGGAAATGCATAACCACCCGTTAAATCGATCAAACCAAATAAAGTGATGCCCGCTTTGGGAGCAATATATTTAGTAGTTGCTTCTGCGCCTGCCAGAAAATAAATGGAATGATACAAATCGACATTTCTTTCAAAATTTAATAAAATATCACCTTGTATTTTCGGCAATAAGGCAAATTTGCCATTTGCACTACCAACCAATCCTGCAAATCCCAATCTATAAATGACATCATCATTTTCCAGAAAAAGTAATCTACCACCGAGTTCTGCAAAACTTTGATTCTGATAAACATAACCCACATGCACCATTTTGTGAACAGTCAATTGCGCTTTCGACATTCCAAAACAAAATAGGAATAATACCACTGAAAAAACGAAGCTCTTCTTCATTGTAAGATTTTAAATTTGCGATAAAGTTAAAAAAAAACTGCTTTACCATTTCTGATAAAGCAGTTATATGTTATTTAAAGATTGAATTCTTTCTTTATAGCCTCGACTTTATCGAGTTTCTCCCAAGTGAAAAATTCTAAATCTTTTACGATAAATTCTTCTCCGTTGGCTTTTTTGAAGGTTTTATCGGCGATATAAGATTCTCTTCCCATATGTCCATAAGACGCAGTTTCTTGATAAATTGGATTTCTCAATTTCAAATTCTGCTCAATTGCGTAAGGTCGAAGATCAAATATGTTTTGGATTCTTGCTGAAATCTCTCCATCTTGTAAATCAAGTTTAGAAGTTCCGAAGGTATTAATATACAATCCACACGGTTGTGCAACACCAATCGCGTAAGATACTTGAACCAAGATTTCATCTGCAACTCCTGCAGCAACTAAATTTTTAGCCATGTGACGAACTGCGTAAGCGGCACTCCTATCAACTTTCGATGGATCTTTACCAGAAAAAGCGCCACCTCCGTGACCCCCTTTTCCACCATAGGTATCTACGATGATTTTACGGCCGGTTAAACCTGTATCTCCGTGTGGACCACCGATTACAAATTTCCCTGTTGGATTAACGTGAAATTTAATCTGATCATTAAAAAGTTCCTGAATTTCTCTTTTTTGTTTCGCTTTCACTTTCGGAATCAAAATCTCGATCATATCTTTTCGAATTTTCGCAAGCATCGCTTCGTCGCTGCCGAAATCATCATGCTGTGTAGAAATTACAATTGAATCAATTCGAACGGGTTTGTGATCATCTGAATATTCAATCGTCACCTGCGATTTCGCATCTGGACGAAGATATTTGACAGCGTCATTTTCTCTTCTTAAATCGGCTAATTCTTTCAAGATTGTATGCGCTAAGTCCAGCGCTAACGGCATGTAATTTTCGGTTTCGTTGGTGGCGTAACCAAACATCATTCCCTGATCGCCAGCCCCTTGAGTATTTGCTCTGGTATCGAAATCATCATTTTCAAAAGCGCGATCTACGCCTTGATTAATATCTGGAGACTGCTCATGAATGGCAGAAATTACGCCACAAGAATCTCCTGCAAACATGTATTCGCCTTTCGTATAACCAATTCCATTAATTACTTTTCGCGCAATATCTTGCACATCAAGGTAAGCAGTTGTCTTTACTTCACCAGCCAGCACAACTTGTCCAGTAGTTACTAAAGTCTCGCAAGCTACTTTCGACTTCGGATCGAGGGCTAGAAAATGATCGACTAAGGCATCAGAAATTTGATCGGCAATTTTATCTGGATGTCCTTCTGAAACAGATTCAGAAGTAAATAAATAAGACATATTTCTTTTCTTTTTTTATTAAAAAAATAGAAGTAAAATGTGGTGATTGCAACGGAAACTAAAAGAGAAAAAATCGGTTTTAGCATTTTTTAATGAGGTTGCAATCAGTTCAAATTTTTCCTCCCGTAAATTAGTGCTGCAAATTTAGATACTATTTATTAAAGCACAAAATTTATTTAGATGTTATAAATCATTGTGGTTTTACACCAACAAATTCTTCTGGGTTTTTATTATAGTTTAGTTTGGTTTCTAATGAAGCAGCAATAAATTTAATTAATTCATCTAATATTCTTTGCTTATACGTTGGCTTATAATAAATGACAGAAATTTCGCGGAAAGGAAAAGGAGTTCTAAATCGTTTCACTTTTTCTTTTTGTTGATCTGATAATTGCCCGACTGCAAGTTCTGGCAGGATACTAATTCCACCGAGTTTATCAACCAATTGCACTAACGTATTAATATTAGAAGCAACAAATTCTAGGTTTTTTGGTTTTACCGTATTTTCTTTTAATTCACAGATATTTTCGAACTGTGTTCTTAAGCAATTTCCTTCTTCTAGCAGCCAAACCTTTTGCACATCGATATCTTCAGGAACTACAAAACTATCTTTCATAGCACCATCACTATCATCTGCGGCGTACAACATCAATTCTTCATTAAATAAAAAGTCATGATAAAATTCGTTTGCAGCAGCATATGGTGTTGAAATAATACCGGCATCAAGTTCTCCACTTTTTAAAGCTTTGATAATGCTGTCCGTCGTCATTTCCTTAAGATTCAATTCTATCTTAGGATTGTTTTTCAGAAAATCAAAAATTTCAGTAGGTAAAATATAGGCCGAGATGGTCGGAAGAATTCCTAAATTTAGTTTTCCAGCCAAAACATTATTAAGAATATTTGCTTTATTCTTTAATTCATTGATGGAATCAATTACATTTTTTGCTTCAACAATAATTTGAATCCCAACATCAGTGGTACGAATCGGATGGGTAGTTCGGTCAAAGATTTTCACATCTAACTCATCTTCAAACTTTTGGATCATTGCGCTCAAAGTTGGCTGCGTAATAAAACAGGCCTGAGCCGCATTACCGAAGTGTTTATATTTGTCTACGGCGATAAGATATTCTAATTGCTGAATGTTCATTTGATTTATTTTGTCTATTCAAATATAGTTACATTTTGCGGGATTATAGATATTTTTGAATAAATTTGAGGTTTCTAAAGACACTGTTATGAGCAATCACAAACTGACTAATTCTGCGGGAATACCTTATTATGACCACGAGGATTCTCAAACTGCGGGACCAAGAGGTCCGGTCTTACTCCAAGATTTTATTTTACAAGAAAATTTGGCTCATTTCGCACGCGAGCGAATTCCGGAAAGAGTGGTTAATGCGCATGGCAGCGGTGCTTACGGAACATTTACGGTAACGAACGATATTTCTCAATATACCAAAGCGAAACTTTTTTCTTCCATTGGAAATTCCTGTAAATTATTTACGAGATTTTCTACTGTTGGTGGCGAAAAAGGAAGTGCCGATACTGAAAGAGATCCACGTGGTTTCGCCGTAAAATTTTACACGGAAGATGGAAACTGGGATCTAGTAGGAAATAATACGCCGGTCTTTTTTATAAAAGACGCTAAAAAATTTCCTGACTTTATTCACACTCAAAAACGACTCCCAAAAACAAATTTAAAAAGTGCGACGATGATGTGGGATTTCTGGGGTTTAAATCCAGAATCGCTCCACCAAGTGCTCATATTAATGTCTGACCGCGGTACTCCGCAGGGATATCGACACATGCATGGATTTGGTTCTCACACGTTTTCGATGATTAATGCGCAGAATGAAAGAGTCTGGGTGAAGTTCCATTTCAAATCAAAACAAGGAATTAAGAATTTCGATCTTGAGGGCGCGAAAGAAATGAAAGGTGAAAATAGTGATTTTGCACAGGAAGATTTGGTCAATTCTATTGAATCTGGTGAATTTCCAAAATGGACACTTTACATTCAGGTAATGACCAATGAGCAAGCGAAAGAATTTAGGTGGAATCCTTTTGATGTCACCAAAGTTTGGTTTCACGACGAATTCCCTTTAATTGAAGTTGGTGAAATGGAATTAAATGAGATTCCTGTTAATTATTTTGCTCATGTTGAACAAGCCACTTTTTCACCGAGTAATTTAATTAATGGAATTAGTTTCTCCCCAGATAAAATGCTACAAGGTCGACTCTTCTCCTATCCAGATGCGCATCGTTACCGAGTTGGAGTTAATGCTCATTTGCTAGAAGTTAATCGTTGTCCTTTTGTAATTAATAATTATCAGCGAGATGGTGCGATGGCCGATTCAAGTCAGTATCAAGATTCTCCAAATTATTACCCCAACAGTTTCGATCAAATTTCGCCAGTTGCAGAATATAAAAATTTTGAAGAAGATTTAGACAGTACGCATATTGCCAACTTCGACCGTAACGAAAATGACGATGATCATTTTACACAACCAGGCTTATTATACAGCAAAGCCATGGATGATCAGGCTCGAATAAATTTGGTCAGTAATATTGTAGCCTCCATGCGAGGAATAACTGGACCTAAAAAAGATGAGATTATTAATCGCCAATTATGTCATTTCTTTCGAGCAAATATCGAATTAGGAATGAGGATCGCCGGTGGATTGCAAGTCAACATAGACGGAAATATGATGAGTCATTCGAAAGCATAACAGAATATTTCCAACGAAAATATTGTTCTAATTATTAAATTTTAGTAAAATCGCTTATTAAGTGTAATTAAAACCGTAATTTGCGCTTTTCAACTATTATCCATACCATAATAACTATGTCTTACGAAAATATCATTTTAGAAACCGACCAGAAAACAGCGGTGATTACGATTAATCGTCCGCAAAGTTTAAATGCTTTAAACGCAAAAACAATTTCGGAATTAAGTGAGGCTTTAGACGTAGTCTCTGCTGATGCGCAATATAGAGCTGTAATTATTACGGGTAGCGGCGAAAAGTCATTTGTGGCTGGAGCCGATATTAAAGAATTTTCTGATTTCGGAACTTCTGAAGCGGAAAGTTTAGCCAGAAATGGTCAAGATATTTTATTTAATAAAATTGAAAACTTCAACAAACCTGTAATTGCAGCAGTTAATGGCTTTGCCTTGGGCGGAGGTTTGGAATTAGCTCTGGCTTGTCATATAAGATATGCTTCAGAGAATGCAAAATTAGGTTTGCCAGAAGTAACTTTAGGATTAATTCCAGGATATGGTGGAACTCAACGATTACCAAAACTTGTGGGTAAAGGTTTAGCCAATGAAATTATTTTTTCGGCGAAGATGATTCCAGCACAACGTGCTAAAGAAATGGGCTTGGTTAATGAAGTTTTTCCTATCGAAGAACTTTTAACGAAGACAAAAGAATTAGCAAATACCATTGCACACAATTCTCCGATGGCCATTTCTAAGGCAATAATTGCGGTTAATCAAGCATATACTGAAAAAGGATTTGAAACCGAAATTAAATCTTTTGGTGAACTGTTCGAAATGGATGATAAAAAAGAAGGAGTAACTGCCTTTTTAGAAAAGAGAAAACCTTCATTTTAGACGAAAAACAAAATTAAGAGTTGGAGGTTACTAAGTTTGACATTGCTTATTTAAAGATGGCTCAGGAATGGGCAAAACTTTCTTATTGCAAAAGAAAGCAAGTTGGCGCACTTATTGTTAAGGAGCGGATGATTATTTCCGACGGTTATAATGGGACGCCGTCTGGCTTCGATAACTGCTGCGAAGATGAGCACGGGAAAACGCAATGGTTTGTGCTTCACGCAGAAGCAAATGCCATTTTAAAGTTGGCTACCTCTACACAATCGGCAAGAGACGCGTCTTTATACCTTACGCTTTCGCCATGTAAAGAATGCAGTAAACTTATTTTACAAGCAGGAATAAAAAAACTAGTTTATCTAGATGATTATTCTGATAATGAAGGAATTGAATTTTTAAAAAATCACGGTATTGAAATATTAAAAGTCTCTGATGATGGACTAA
>JBBSRZ010000095.1:0-7910 GCA_038242555.1 Flavobacteriales bacterium
CGGCGATTGGGCAGTTCACTCGATGGGACACGAATTAACAGCGATGTACGGAATTGATCACGCCAGAACTTTGGCCATTTTAGCGGGAAATCATTACCGTTATAATTTCGAAACGAAGAAAGAAAAATTAGCACAATATGCGGAACGAGTCTGGAATGTAACCGACGGTACTTTAGAAGAAAAAGCAACAGCTGGAATTACCAAAACCGATGAGTTCTTTAAATCTTTAGGAATTGACATTAAATTGTCGGAATACACGAAAGACTATTCAGATACAGGAAGTATCGTTGCCAAACGTTTCACAGATCGTGGCTGGACCGGCCTAGGAGAGCATAAATCATTAGCGCCAGATGATGTCCAGAAAATTATTGAAATGAGTTATTAAAAACTCAGCTATTTTTAGGACAATTGTTGATTTAAAGTTTTAACTATAAATTGCGAAACTTCTTTAATGTATTTTTATGTTCCAGCGTGGTTTTTCACGCTGGAACTTTTTTTTAAAGCAATAAACCTTTAAAGAGTAATTTATTACGGGATGCAGGCTACTATTGAAATTCACATCTTTTTCTTACATTCGTTTTTTAATAGATGAGCATGAACGAAAATATTTTAGGTTTAGTTGCTGGTGGAATCACTTCCGTTGCCATGTTGCCTCAACTGATAAAAGTGTTGAAAGAAAAAGACGTAGAGGATTTATCAATTTTAATGATTTGTTCGCTCATCGTCGGTTTATCACTTTGGGTTTGGTACGGCTTCATCAAAGATGAGTTACCCATTATTTTGTCTAATGCTTTTGCAGTCTTGGTTAACGTTTGTTTATTGATCGCTACTTTTATTTATAAAAAGAAAAATTCTGAAAAATCAGATTCGTCTGAAAAGTAGATTAAGCATTCTGCGAGAACGACATTAATTTAAGATGAGTTATTTTATTTCCCGTTTATAAATGTTCAAGTCTTAAGGTGCCACCAAGTTGTATTTAAGGTAAATTGTAGAGAGGATAGCAGAATATTAATCAATCGTTTAAATTCATTACAACGTAATATATCATTAAATGTTACGTACATGGTTTAAATTATTCGCAATTGGTATATTATTTGTTCAAGAAAAAATGCAATCAGGTCGTTTTTCATTCTTATAGCTAATTGAAATTCAACCTGAATTTTTTTACACTTTTTTTGTCAATCTTTTCGCTTGTATATTGAGTTCTTATAATTCAATCCATTCGAAATGCATTGGCTAGAAATTAAAAAATTAAATACGTGTTCTACCCGTAATTAATTAGGAACTAACATTAAAAAAATAAATAATATGAACTCAGAAGCGTTACCAAATGACGCGATCCATACGTATGACATGATTGTCTTCTGTCATTTACGTTGGGATTTCGTCTATCAGAGACCGCAGCATTTACTCAGCCGTCTCGCCAAAGATTTTAAGATTCTTGTAGTCGAAGAGCCAGTTCCATTTGATGGATCGAAAAAACCGTCGTTTGACGTGCGGGAATTTAATTCTAACATTCATATTCTGCAGCCGCAAGTTTCGTCGATTGAGGAGATTGGTCCTTTTCTTAAAAAACATTTGAAAAAGAGCAATTTTGTTTTAGGTTGGTTTTATTCAGCGGCGTTCGTTTCAGTTCTGGAAAAATTAGAATTCGAAACAGTGGTTTATGACTGCATGGATGAATTGACTTTATTTAAAGGTGCTTCTAACCGATTGATTGAACAGGAAAATACATTGTTGGCAGCAGCCGATTTTGTTTATACGGGTGGAAAATCATTGTACGAATCCAAGAAGCAAAAACACCACAACGTTTTCTGTTTCCCAAGTTCTGTCGATGTCGAGCATTTCTCTAATGGTAAAGAAATTAAAGCAGAAGTACCAGCAGATATTATAAATATTCCGTCTCCTATCGTAGGTTACTACGGCGTTATTGATGAGCGAATTGATTTAGATTTACTGAGAGATACGGCAGCGAAATCACCAAATGCTTCTTTCGTTATGATTGGTCCAATCTGTAAAATCGAAGAACATGATTTACCACGCGCTGAAAATATTTATTATTTAGGTATGAAATCATATGACGAACTTCCTATTTATTTAGAACAATTTGATATCGCCATGATGCCGTTTGCGTTGAACGATTCCACGAAGTTTATTAGTCCTACCAAAACCTTAGAATATATGTCGGCCAACAAACCCATCATTTCTACTCGAATTAAAGATGTGGAGCGGGATTACAGCAACTGCATCATGCTCATCGATACTGCTGAGGATTTTGCAAAGGCTGTTGCAAATCCAAAACAAGGTTTTGAAAAAGCATATTCAGATATTCTAGAGAAAACATCTTGGGATGTGACCGCAAGTAAAATGAGTTCTATTCTAAAAAAAGCAATCGCATGAAGAAAGTAGATATTTTAATTATTGGTGCTGGTATTTCTGGTGCGACCTTGGCTGAGCGATATGCTTCACTTGGAAAAAAAGTGGTCATTATCGAAAAGCGAAATCATATTGCCGGAAACTGTTATGACCATTACGATGAAAACGGAGTATTAGTTTCGAAATATGGTGCGCATCTTTTCCATACTAATGATAAAGAAGTTTGGGAATATGTTAATCGATTTTCTGAGTGGTATCCGTGGGAGCATAAAGTGATCGCGCGAGTTGATGATAAAACCGTTCCGATTCCTGTAAATATTACGACCGTCAATACTTTATTTGAAGAAAATATCGAGACGGAAGAACAAATGAAAGAATGGTTAGACAAAAACAGAATTAATTTCGACGCAGCGAAAAATGGCGAAGAGGCTGTTCTTAATAGAGTCGGAACTGTGCTTTACGAAAAGATGTTTAAGCATTACACCAAAAAACAGTGGGATAAATATCCGAAGGAATTGCACGCTTCTGTTTTGGAAAGAATTCCCGTACGACATAATCATGACGATCGTTACTTCTCCGATGAATTTCAAGCTTTACCATTAGGCGGATATACGCAGGTTTTTGATAAAATGTTGGATCACCCAAATATCACCGTTTTATTAGACACTGATTATTTTGACGTGAAAGATCAGTTTGAAGGTTATGAAAAATTATTTTACACGGGACCGATTGATCGCTTTTTTGAATTTGAACATAAATTGTTAGAGAAATTGGAATACCGATCGATCAATTTTGTAACAGAACAAGTTGACGGAGAATACTTCCAGGAAAATTCGGTCGTCAACTATCCCGGTAAAGAAGTGGAATTTACCAGGATTATTGAATACAAACATTTTGGAAATCAGCAATCAGAAAAAACAAGTATTGTAAAAGAATATACGGTTGATCACGGTGAACCTTATTATCCGGTTCCAAACGAACAAAACCAAAGAATCTACGAAAGTTATAAGAAAGAAGCAGACAAGTTGCTGAATGTTTATTTCGTAGGTCGGTTAGCAAATTATAAATATTTTAATATGGATCAGGCGTTTAAAAATGCATTGGATTTATTTAAAAGTTTAGAAGAAGAGAAACAAAAAGTATCATGATTTTAAGCCCGTTTTTCAGAAGTTTCTTCATGGGCGGTTTTGAATGTGCCGACCAGATTAATCGCCATGGAGACCGAGTCAATCTTTTGCAAGAAACTGAACATGATATTAGAGTAGAAGAAGATTATCAGTTGCTCGTCAATATGGGAATCTTTACGGTCCGCGAAGGAATTTGCTGGAGTAACGTAGAGAAGGTTGCGGAAGTTTTCGATTTTTCGGAAGTACTTAACCGGATGAAAGTTTCTGAAAAACTAGGAATTCAGATTATTTGGGACCTCATTCATTTCGGTTATCCAGACGGTTTATTTCCAACGCATCCACATTTTGGGTGGAGATTTGAAAATCTGTGTGCAGCGTTTGCGAAATTTTATATTGAAAACAGTAATGAGCCTTTATATGTAGTCCCAGTAAATGAAATAAGTTTCTTATCTTGGTTTTCAGGGGAAACTCGTGGAACCGTTCCTTTTGCAGTGAATAACGGCTGGGATATTAAATATCATTTGTGTCGAGCGGCGTTAATGGGAATTAAAGTTTTAAAGAAATTAATTCCGGACTGCACTATTGTGATGGTCGAACCTATGGTTAAAATTCACGACGATGGAGACGAGCCTGGCGATGTTTTTCGACGAAATGAATATCAGTTCGAAGCCATGGATATTATTGCGGGCAGAACGTGTCCCGAATTAGATGGCGACGAAAGTTATTTAGAAATTTTAGGTTTCAACTATTATTGGAACTGCCAGTGGAAAGGAGAGAGCGATACCATTTATTGGCCCGATCCAATTAAACAAAGAGTTCCGCTTCATCAATTATTAACGGAGGTTCATCAGCGGTATGGTAAACCCATTTTTCTTTCAGAAACCGGACATTTCGGTGAAGGTAGAGTAGAGTGGTTAGAGGAAATTACGCATGAATCTTTACTCGCACAGGAGAACGGAGTTGATTTTCATGGAATTTGTATCTATCCAGTAACAGATCGTCCAAACTGGGATGACTTAAGCAGTTATAGTCAGTGTGGATTATATGATCTAGATGAAAATAAAAACCGAATTCCAGAAGTTGAATACATTCAGTCTTTAAAGAATTTGGTCATCAAAGTAAATAATAAAAAGTTTACCAATAATTAATTTTAAAAATTAAACTTATGGAAAATACAAAACAAAAGGTTGGAATTACGTTCAGTTGTTTCGATCTTTTACATGCGGGACATGTAAGAATGTTAGCAGAAGCAAAAGCACAATGTGATTATTTAATTGTCGGATTACAAACTGACCCAACCATAGATCGCCCAGAAAAAAATAATCCTACGCAAACTGTGGTAGAAAGATATATTCAACTTCAGGGTTGTAAATATGTGGATGAAATTATTCCGTACGCGACAGAAAAAGATCTCGAAGATATCTTAAAATTATACGAAATTGATGTTCGAATTATCGGTGTAGAATATAAAGAGAAAGAATTTACGGGCAAAGATTTTTGCGAACAAAGAAATATTACTTTATACTACAATGAGCGCCATCATCGATTTTCTAGTACGAATCTACGCAAAGAAGTCTTCCGTCGCGAAAGTTCGAAACTGAAAGATCAACCCGACAATATTATTGATCTCAGTCAGAAGAAAATGAAATAATATATCAGTTGCTAGTAACTGACTTCTGATTTATAACAATTCTTCAGAACCTAGATCAATCGATGCTTTTTTTTGAAGAAACTGAAAATAAACTTAAAGGACTTTAAACATATAAAAATGCGGATTATTTTGATCCGCATTTTTTATTCTCAGAATAAATATTTTAAACCTCTACTTTTAATCGAGCCGGACGATCGGTAATTTCAAAAATTTCTCCATAAGGAACAATGGTGATTTGTCCAAATTCTTCTAACAAATTTTTGTAGGCTTCGGCGACAGGTCTTGGGTTTCGATCCATATCAAACAAACCGCATTCATTGATATGTCCTCTTTTCTCCGCCAATCCGATATCCCAATCCACTTGATCAATCAAACTGTACCACGTAAATCCTAAAACAGGAACGCCGTCTTTTCGCATCTGCAATATATTCAACCATTGTTTCCAAAGCCAAATGGGTGCTTGCTCCGAATTAAAAATATTCGTCTCCGTATGCATTACCGGTTTTCTATAACGATCGTAATATTGTTTCGTAATTTGGTACCAACCTAAAACATCAGAAGCATTGAAAACATCTCCATTTTTGTGACGAATGGTTTCATTTCTGCCGTAATAATCATTACCCGTAATTTGATATCCTGGTGGTTCGCCCGTCATAAACCAATCATATTCCTCGCGCGTCATTCCATTATCAAACAGATAAATCAAAACATCCGCGTCTGGTTGATGCGCGTATAAAAGGTCTAAGGCAAGAAAACGCACTTTGTTGGTCATGGTGATTTCCGGTAATTTATCTACGTACGCTTCGTGAATGTATTCTGCACTTTCGCTTTGCACAATCACACAATCTGGCCGGTGTTTCGCGATTTCGTGTGTGGCTAAAATACTAGCAGCCACAATGTTTTTTAAAGCAGTGACGAACGCTTTATCACTTTTCAGTTGTTCGTTCCAAAGGCCTTCTTTTGCACTCATCTTCGCAGTGACATAAATTTCGTTGACCGGCGTATAAAACTTTACCCATGGATATCGGTGCGAAACTGCTGCTGCATATCGTGCAAAATGAATGGGTAATTCTGGATTCTGAAAATTCCCGATCCAGTCAGGAACGCCAAAATGCATGAGATCAAGGATTGGGATTATTTTTAACCGTTTGATTTCATTCATTACTTTGTCCGCAAAAGTCCAATCATATCGATCCTTATTTTTGTGAATTAAATAATAAGGTAAACCATATCGTAGAACATTAAGACCCAAATCTTTAACAAGTTGAAAATCTTTTTTCCAGTTTTTATAATGGCCACATTCTTCCAGTAAATCCCTGCGGACTATTCCATTTTCGATGGTGGGATAGGAACATTCGATTCCTGTCGCGAACATGAAATTTCCACTGTTTAATTTGGGCAATCCACTTCCATCATTTCCGTTTCCACCACCGTATTGATCGCCGCTAAATACTTTTCCCTTTCCGTGCTTTTTCTCGATGATCGTCAGAAAACTTTCATTTTTCATATTACTTTAATTAGATCTATTATTTAAAAATTGATCGGCAATTCTAAGAGAAAGTGCCATGATCGTCAAAGCAGGATTAGCACTTAGTGAGCCGGGGAAAATAGAATTGTCACTGATGTATAAATTGGGCACATCGAAAGATTGTCCATCACTGTTGACAACTCCATTTTTTGCATTTGTCCCCATTCCACAAGTTCCAATAATGTGTGCATTTCTATGTACAATAAAAGTGTTTTTTGCACCTGTCTCATCCCATATTTGTTCCATCACCTTCGTTCCGTGCGCAATCATTTTCTTTTCATTTTCACCATTGCTGAAATGAATTCGGGGTTTTGGTAAACCGAGTTCGTCTTTTTCCTCGGACAATTCCAGATAATTCGTTTCATAAGGCAAACATTCTCCATGAATATTAATACCAGCGACGTGATTATAGTTTTGTATTTTTTTCTTCAACGCTTTTCCCCAAACGCCAGTCGCTCTTGCTAATTGAGAAACATATGTAATGGGCATCACTCCAATAGACTGCAAAATATATCCACCCGCAAAACCATGGGTGCCGGTAATATTCATGTCTTCTGAAATCAAAGTAGCGGGAACTCCTTTATAAGGATGAGTCAATTCTTCAAATTCTCCCCAAAGTTGCGTGCTCACGTGCGCCATAAAATTTTTACCAACCAGTCCGCTACTATTCGATAAATTATTCATCAACAATAATCGCGGTGTTTCGATCGCGCCGGCACAGAGGAAAACATTTTTGCAAAACTGTTCTTGCCTTTCTCCATCTTTAAAATAAATGACCGATTTTATCGTTTTGTTTTCATTTAAAGTAAATTCAACCGCAAATGATTCTGTTCTGATTTCTGCACCGTGATGAATAGCCAAAGGAAGGTAAGTAACGTCCGTGCTGCCTTTCGCTCCAACGCTGCATCCAGCCTGACAAAATCCGCGATTGGTACAAGCCTTTCTGGTGCCGTTTTGTTCTTGATCATAATCCTGAGAAATAATCGCATTTGGTCCTGCCGCCGTTTTTATACCAATTTTTTCACAACCTTTCTGCATGATTTGTGCGGCTGCATTAATCGGCAATGGCGGTAATGGATATCCTGAGTTCCGACTTGGTCCCCACGGATAAGGCGTAGGACCAGAAACTCCAATGAATTGTTCAATTTCGTCGTAATATGATTCTAAGTCTTCGTAAGATAGCGGCCAATCTTTTCCTTTCCCGGAAGTAGTTTTTATTTTGAAATTA
>JBBSRZ010000096.1:0-7876 GCA_038242555.1 Flavobacteriales bacterium
CGGAAATAAATTCTCCTTTGGAAATTAGGTTTGGTTCGATTTTTAGCGAATCAATTTTAATTGCAGTGCTATTAGTTATTTCAAAATTAGCCATAACTTTATTATCGCAGGATGTCAAAATCTGTAAAAATGCAAACGCTGAGATAATTTTTGTATTCATATTTCTATTTCTTTCGTTTTTATGGAATGACGCACAACTCTCAAATATACGTATAAATTCAATAAATCAGATTTCACTAACAAAGTTTTAAAACACTAATATTTAATGGGATAGTTGATCATAAGTACTTGTAAGCACTTACAAATATTGCGTATTTTGTTTCCTCACACGAAGAAGGTAGGAATATTAAAGAATTTTTAAAATATAAATAGATAAATGCTAATGTCTGTATTTGCAAAAGTACCGCTAGTACGATATTTTTTTATTCTAGAAAATTATTTGACATTTCATGAATTTAGAACAGTTGTCTATTTATTGAAGTAATCAACAAGTGCAACAGCGTCACAATCATAACTGTAGGTTTCTGTGGTGCTATAGATTTATCAATCAAGTAGTAAAAAAGGAGATAAATCATTTTCAATATCTAAATTCCCTATTTTTAATAATCCCCTTTTTCTGGAATAACATGTCTTACGCCACCTCTTGGATTCTCCATATCTCCATTATATCTCGGTATAACATGGCAGTGAAAATGAAATACGGTCTGCCCAGCCGCTTCTCCACAGTTCATCCCAATATTATATCCATTAGGTTTATACTCGGTTAAAATGATTTCTTTTGCAAATTCTATTACTTTAGTCAGTTCAATTTTCTCGATATAAGATAGGTCAAAAAAATCTTTTCTAACCTCATTAGAAATAATTAGCAAATGCCCAGGGGATACTGGAAATGCATCTTTAATTATATAAAAATAATTAGCCTGGAAAATTATTCTTTCCTTTGGTATTTCAGTAAAGTCTTTCATTAAAATAAGGGTTCTAATTCAATTATTGGTGCCCATTTCTGGATAGCTAAATTTAGGCATAAATCATATTGCCTTTGCAAAAACCTCCTTCTTTCATCTGAATTTCGCCCAGTTTGATTAACAATCGTTTCTCCCAGTGGATGCTTACTTTGAATGTAGAATTCATTCCTCTTATAAAGTCTTTCTAAATACTTCATTTCAGGAATTTTAGCCCTTTTATTATTGTTTATGTCACTATCAGCAAGTACCAAGTTCCAAACTCCATTTACATTGGCACCCTCATTACTGAGATTAATCTTAAAAGCGTGAGGTAAGAAGTGGTCGACAGCAGCAAGATTTTTATCCCCAGAAATTATGGTGATATCTTGAAATGAATAGAAGCACTTGCCTTTTTGATAGCCGTTTAAAGATGCTCTAACAGACGTTACTTCTTTCCTCTTCATAAATGAATTCTCCAAATAAAGAGTTTTCAGTTCATCATCTATTTTTATCTCTAGTAAATTGGGATTTAGATTAAGGTTCCAGGCTGTTTCTACCAAGTTCCATCGAGCATCTACCTCCTGTCCAAAATTTCGAAATTGAGTGCTTTCTTTAAGTCGCAGCAAATCATCGGTAATAGTGATTCGTTTGGAATTCCCACTGAAATCCTTTTCATAAAACTTATTTGTTATTTCTCCTCCATTTACATTTTGGAAAGCATCTATGACATTATTAAAACCATATTTTTCAGTGATAAAAATTACCTCATCGTATGTAATTTTACCTGCATTAAACTTTCTACAAGCGTTCAGGAATGTGCTGGAAGTCGAATTTCCCTGCTTGTCATTGGTTTTTAAATGCTTTAAGATATTAT
Source organism: Flavobacteriales bacterium (assembly GCA_038242555.1). Taxonomy (GTDB): domain Bacteria; phylum Bacteroidota; class Bacteroidia; order Flavobacteriales; family Weeksellaceae; genus Kaistella. Next base: position 1,819 of record JBBSRZ010000096.1, read on the forward strand.
CCACATATATTGGAGCAAGTTCAGTAAGAGTGATGTCATTTTTTTCTAAAGATGTAAGTTCTAAAAGTGCTTTTCCGAATGCAAATTTGTAACTGGCAGAATTCTTCCCGAACAGAATTATGGCTCGCTACTGAGATTCTAGAGAGAGGTCATTTTGAAGAAAATTAAATCCCATTTTTAATCTATTAAAAACCTTAGAAGTAAATATACAATTAAAGCTAATAATTTATGACTTCAGAAAACAAATAACCTTTTAAAAAACATAAATTCTGATTATTAGAACTTAGTTTTGCTTTTTAAAAAACAAAGTTCTAAATAAATAATCCAACTACCCATATACAAACAACTCCCCCATCAAATTCTGATTTTTGACGTACCCCCTACGTTCTTCAGTCGATTTAAAACTGATGATTTTTTTGTTGAAAAGGTAGAATTGTTTTGAGATTAATTGTAACTGTGGGGAGGAGGTGGGGAAGAAACTTTTACAAAAAAAATAACCCGCTGTAATACAACGGGTTATCTTATTGTTGAGCGGAGAACTAGGGATTCGAACCCCAGGACCTGTTACAGTCAACAGTTTTCAAGACTGCCGCAATCGACCACTCTGCCAGTTCTCCAACTAAATATGATCTCTCATTTTCAGTGGTGCAAATATAAAGACCTTTTATATATTGACCAAATTTTTTCTACAAAAAAGTTTTAAAGAGTTCATTATCAAAGTGAAAATTAATGTTTCGTCAATTGTAAACCTAAGAAAACCGCCAATAAACCGACTAAAACACTCAAGACTATATAAAGGATCAGGATGAAACAATTACCACTTTGCCACAAAGAATAATTCTCAGCAGAAAAAGTAGAGAACGTGGTAAAGCCTCCACAAAATCCGGTGATCAACAAAAACTTTAGGTAACTATCTACTCTGATAAAATAAGCCGTAAACAGACCAATTAAGAAACAGCCGATAATATTGATAACAAAAGTCCCCATCGGAAATGAATTTACATTCCATAACCTCTGGGTATAATTCGAAATTAGGAAGCGCAACACGCTTCCTAATCCTCCTCCTATGAATATGTATAATAGGTTTTTCAACTCTTGTTAGATGGTAAATGGTAGATGGTAGATGGTAGATGGTAGATGGTAGATGGTAGAAAGAAACCAATTATTAAATGAACTTCTTTATAATCCTGTACAATCTGCTCTCTTATCTTTTCTCTATGATATTTCTCCTCTAAATTAATTCTCCTAAATACTTCTCAGCATCCATCGCGCCCATGCAACCGCTGCCAGCTGCCGTAATAGCTTGTCTGTAATGGCTGTCTTGTACATCACCCACGGCAAATACGCCTGGTAAATTAGTTTTAGACGTTCCTGGAATGGTATTAATATAGCCATTCTCGTCTAAATTAATTTGACCTTTAAATACTTCTGTATTTGGTTTGTGTCCAATCGCAATAAAAATTCCGTGCACATCTATTGTTGAAGTTTCTTTGGTTAGGTTATTAATCACTACTCCCCTTTCCACTAAATTATTTTCGCCTTCAATTCCGATCAACTCGTGGTTGAATTTTACTTCGATGTTTGGAGTGTGATTTACGCGGTGGATCATTGCTTTGGACGCACGCATATAATCTTTACGAACCAATATCGTTACTTTATTAACCAATTTTGCTAAGTAAGTCGCTTCTTCTGCAGCTGTATCTCCCGCACCAACAACGATGACATCTTTTCCTTTATAGAAAAATCCGTCACACGTCGCACACGCAGAAACGCCGCCACCCATATATTTTTTCTCGTCGTCTAAACCTAAATATTTAGCGGTCGCTCCTGTAGAAATAATAATCGATTTCGCCGCAATTTCTTTGCTACCTGCCCAAATTTTATGAACGCCACCAACTTCCGGAGAAAACTCTGCTTTGGTGATCATTTCATAATGAACTTTCGTCTCAAATCTTTCGGCCTGTTTTTGCAGATCCATCATCATTTGAGGTCCCGTAACTCCATCTGGATATCCTGGGAAATTATCAACTTCGGTAGTCGTGGTCAACTGTCCGCCTGGTTCTAGTCCTGTATATAATTCTGGTTTAAGATCTGCTCTGGCTGCATAAATAGCAGCAGTGAAACCGGCTGGTCCGGAACCTACAATGACGCAGTCTAAAATATTTTCTTCCATTATTGAGAATTAAATTTAAAATTAATCTTTAAAGTTTTCAAAAATCGTGATTTATTTTGGGTTATCGAATTATTTGGTGATGAATTTTGTCAATGACTGAAAATACGACCAGTAATCTTCTGGTGAAATGGTGGTAAATTTTGTCATTCTGAAGAGCGAACAATCTCTCTTTTTATTTAATTGATATATAATTACCAAAAAACAATCCGCGACCCAGCCTGAATGGAACTCTTTTTATAGAACGGAGTGGAATAAAAAAGTGGGAATGGAGGATGGAATTAGTCGCCCGAAAAAAATGAATTTAAACCTTCACTTTATACTGATCGATGTGCAAGATCTTGTAAACCAATTCTTTCAGTAATTCGCTGTCGGTCATGTTGATAGCGCCTAAGCCTTTACTTTTAAGATCGATTTCACGAAGAATAGAAATGGCTCGCGTGCAATGTTTGAGAGAATAAAAACGTGAGGCATCCGAAAACTGAGTTAAGAAAAACGGAGCTATTCCCATGGTAGAGGCTTGGTTTTGTGGCGATTCACCTTTCATGGTGTGAAAGATGATGAGGTTTGAGAAAAAGTTATAAAGATTTCCAATGGTCATCACAAAGGTGTGAGTTTTTGATTTTCCCATGTAGTGCGCAATTCTAAATGCATTAACTTCGTCTTTTTTACCGAGCGCTTTGATGAGTTCAAACACATTAAAATCTTTGCTGATGCCAATATTGGTTTCAATGAGTTTTTCGTCTAAAGTTTCACCATCTTTCAAGATCATTTTGAGTTTTACCAACTCATTTGAAATGCGCGATAAATCGGTGCCTAAATATTCTGCCAGCAGAGTTGGAATATTGGGCTTCGTTTTTAAGCCTAAAGTTTTCAGTTCCGCATCAATCCACTTGGCAATATTATAATCTTTGATTTTCTCGCTTAAAAAAATCATTTTCTTCTGCGCCAGAATTTTGGTAAATGCTTTTCGCGCATCCACTTTTTTGTATTTGTAGGCGATTACTAAAAGAGTGGATTCTACCGGATTTTCAGCGTAGATTTTCAAGGCCGTACTTTCTGGTTCAGTGAGTATGATATCTTGGGCTTCTTTTACGATGATGACTTGCTTGTCGCCCATCATGGGAAACTGTCGTGCGAGAGAAAGCACTTCTGCAAAAGTGGTGTCTTTTCCGTAAACGACCGTTTGATTAAATGCCTTTTCGTCTTCTTCCAGAACATCGTTTTCAAAAGCCTTCAACGCAACATCCATGAAATAGGGTTCTTCGCCATGGAAAAAATAAATAGGCAGAAGCTCTTTATTTTTAATATTTTTGAGGATTAAATCTAATTCTTTCATAAATGGAACTGCCGAAACTGAATTTTAAAGAAACTTTTGACTTTCAAATCAAGAGAGACAAAGATAAGTTTTTTATTTATGATTTGGTCCGGAAAGCGTGGTTTCTGCTGACGCCCGAAGAATGGGTACGACAACATTGGGTTCATTATTTCCACTTTACTAAAGGTAGAAATCTGTCTTCTCTGATCTTAGAAAAAAAGTTAATGTTATACGGAACTACAAAGAGAATTGATCTGTTAGTGACAGAGAAAACGGTCGCAAAAACTTTAGTGGAATGCAAGGCGCCTCAGATTAAATTAAATGAAAAAACCTTCGAACAAACGGCGCGATATAATTCGATTTTAGGTGCGGAAGAAATTATTCTGAGCAATGGTTTACAGCATATCTTTGCCAAGTACGTTGATGAACAATATGAATTTTACAAAGGTGAATTTTAAGGTTGATTTGCGAGGGCTACTATAGCCATTTTTGTATCAACACATTAAAGATATAAATATGATTAAAAATATTATTTTCGATTTTGGCGGCGTAGTCATGGATTGGAATCCGCGCTACTTTTTCAAAGATTATTTCAAAGATGATGAAAGGATGGAATATTTTTTGAAAAATATCGCTACTGATGAATGGAACGCAGAACAAGATCGTGGTAGAAGTTTAGCGGAAGGTACTGACCAATTAGTGGAAAAACATCCTGACCGGGAAAATGAAATTCGAGCCTATTACGACAATTGGACAACGATGTTAAAAACGGACATTCCTGATAATGTCGCTGTATTAAAAAAACTCGAACATTCAAAATATGAACTTTTCGGGTTGACGAATTGGTCAACTGAAACCTTTCCTTATGCTTTGAAAAACTACGATTTCTTTAAAATATTCAACGGTAAAATAGTGGTTTCCGGTACTGAAAAATTGATCAAACCCGATCCGGCCATTTGGAATATATTATTAGAACGTTATGATCTTCAAGCCGAAGAGTCGGTTTTTATTGATGATAATATCAAGAATATTGAGGTCGCTAAAAGTTTAGGATTTATCTGTATTCATATTGAAGAACATACGGACTTGGATAAAGACTTGAGGAATTTGGGAGTTGAATTTTAGTACTCACCCAAAATTATTTGACTAAAATCTAAAACCACAAACGCACAAAAGTTAAGTTTTTGAAAAGTTTAATAATAACCATCAAAAAGTTTACAAAATCTAGAAAAGCTAGAGGTTTTCATTTTCTATGAACTTTTGTTAAATTATTTGTAATATTATTTTTGTGACTTTTGTGGTTAATCCTCTTCACGATTCACGAAATCCATAGAAAAAGCTGGCAAACAAATCGCTAAATAATCACAAGAGTTTTCGAACGGATTGCTGTACCGAACTCTTGCACCTTTTTCAATCATAATACTTTGCCCGGTTTCTAAGACAACAATTTCTCCATCAATTTCAAATTGTTTTTTCCCTTTGATGATGTAGGTGAATTCGTCGAATTCAGGAGTTTGGAATGGTTCGCTCCAGTTTGGCGGAGCGACCATGTGAGCAATTGAAATTTGAGGATTTCCGGTCGAATTTCCCCACATTTCTTCGATTAATTTCCCGTCGGTTGTTGGGACAATGAAAGGTGATTTTTGAATTTTATATTTTGCCATTTTTGCTGATTTAAAATTTATGAGTCTTATTTGAAAGGTCTCTATTAGAATTTTAAAATTACAAATAAAATTTTATTCGTTTGATTGTCATTGCGTATATTTATTGGACTTAAAATATACAAACATGATCCGTTCAATCTTACTAACCGCATTTTTTATGAGCACCACCACCCTCTTTAGTCAGAAACTTTCCACCATTTTGTATAACGATGGAGCACAAAAACTAAATGGCTTACTCACGTCGAATGCTGGCAAAAAACTTCCGGGAGTTCTTATTTTACCCGCCTGGAAAGGCATTGACGATGAAGCAAAGATGGCGGCAATCGAATTAGAAAAACAAGGTTATATTGCTTTTATCGCTGATATTTATGGTGAAGGAAATATTCCGACAGACAACGCATCTGCGGGGAAAACGGCAGGTTATTACAAAGAAAACTTTAAAGCATATCAGAAACGAATTTCCTTAGCGTTAGACCAATTGAAAAAAAGTGGTGCATTGCCAGGGAAAATCGCGATCATCGGTTATTGTTTTGGCGGAAGTGGCGCGTTGGAAGCAGCCCGAGCAAATCTTCCTGTAGTTGGTGTAGTTTCCATTCATGGTGGTTTAGCGAAAGATCCCGCTCGTGCAAATCAACTTCTTTCTGCTAAAATATTAGTGGAACATCCGGCTGATGACGAAAGTGTAAAGCCTGAAGATTATGAGCAATTGGTTACAGAAATGAATGAAGGAAAAGCGGACTGGCAGATTATTACGTATGCGAATTCAAAACATACGTTCACTAATCCGGAATCTGCTGATTATAATCCGGTTATGGCCAAGAGAGCCTGGAATCATACGTTGATGTTTTTGAAAGAGATTTTGAAATAATTATATTATTGAGATGCTTCGACAGGCTCAGCATGACA
>JBBSRZ010000097.1:0-7795 GCA_038242555.1 Flavobacteriales bacterium
CATTTCATCATAAGTTGCTGTACGTGGAAGCGTTTTAATGATAGGATTATATGGCCTGGATTTAATGTAAATACTTTTTCTGATTGTAAAATTTTTATTTGTTTTAATTTTTATTTCAATTGAAACATCTTCTAAAAAACTTGAACTATCATTATGAATGAAAAAATTTAATTTGTATGCATTTTCTTCATATACAAAGTATTCGTTGTCTTCCGCAAAATCTGAATCAACAGTTTTTAAATTTTCTTGTAATGTTATTAAACTTCTGTTTGAATAGGGCGTGTAAATAAATGGCGTCATCCCTGCTAATGTAAAATCATTGAAAGGTGACTTACTTACTTCTTTCTCCCGAATAACTTGTTCAATTTCCTTTCTCTTAATTTTAGATGGTAAATCAAAATTTTGTCTTGGTATATTTTTATTTTTAATAATTTCAGAATCAGTAAGAGAGATATCTATTTTTTGGGAAATATCGCTTTCAGAGCCCTGTTTAATTTGAGAATCTATGTCTTTTCTTGTTAATCTATTTTGGTAAGAACCTTTTCTTATGAAAGAATCACCCAATTTCAATTTACCAAAATCTTTTTTCATCATATATGGTGGATCGGAAAAATCTGTTATATGAATTATTCCAAACAACTTATCCTTATATTCAAAAGGAAAATAACTAAAGCCAATACTAGGTTCTATATTTGAATCAACTAATTGTTGATAAGTTGCATCATCAACAAATTCATCTTCAATTCCTATTAATTCTCTCTCTCCATTTGGTTTATGCTTTACTCCAATTATTATATATTTATCATCTTTAGAAATTGAATTTGCAAGTGATAGAATATCTTTGAGAAAATTTTCATTTTGTCCCTTTTTGTATTGAATTGCTTTAAAATCTAAAGTTGTATTTTCATTCTCAAATTCAATCAAGTCGGAAAGGTCTCTCATAATATTTTGTTATTCTCAAATATACAAAAGAGTTTAACTAGAGTATGAATTCAATTTTAAAAACCTCCACAAGAAAAAATCCTCTTCGACCTAGCCCCGATTGCAATGGAAATCCTTTTTTATAAAACTGCGAAAGCAGTTTTATAAAAAAGATTGTAATGGAAAGCGGGTACAGATTTCGGAAATAAGCAAAACCTTCATGCTCCTAAAAACATAAATAATTCCGTAATTTTGGGGTATGAATCAAGATACGATCTGCGCGATTGCCACCGCGAATGGAGTGGGCGCTTTGGGAATCATCCGCCTTTCTGGATACGAGGCCGTGAAGATTGCGCAAAGAACTTTTAAAGGAACTAATTTAGAAAACGTGAAATCTCATACGGTGCACTACGGGTATATCGTAGATTTTAAAATTACGGATGCGGGATGCAGGATGCAAGACGTAGGACAACTGCAAGATGCGGAATATGAAATTCAAGAAATGGGAATTGAAGATAAAAAATCATCATCAAACATCCAGCACCAAACATCCAACACCCAACATCCAACATCCCACAACGCAGAGGAAATCATTGACGAAGTCATGGTTTCCGTATTTCTGGCGCCGAAGACTTTTACGACCGAAGATGTGGTGGAAATTTCTTTTCATGGATCGCCTCATATTGCAAAGAAAATTCTGGAAGTTTTAGTGAAAAACGGGGCGAGACTGGCGAAAGCCGGGGAATTTACGATGCGTGCTTTTATGAATGGTAGAATTGATTTGGCACAAGCGGAATCGATTGCTGATTTGATTGCTTCGGAAAATGAGGCCTCACGAAAAGTGGCTCTGAATCAGTTGAAAGGCGGAATTACGAATGAGATTTCGATTCTGAGAAATGACTTGCTGAATTTTACTTCGCTGATTGAACTGGAACTGGATTTTGGGGAAGAAGACGTGGAATTTGCGGACCGTACGGCCATGAATAAATTGCTGCTCAATTTGCGACTTAAACTGAGCGCTTTGATTGAGAGTTTCCAATATGGAAATGCGCTGAAAAATGGAGTAGAAGTAGCCATTATCGGGAAACCAAACGCAGGAAAATCGACGCTTTTGAACGCTTTGTTGAAAGAGGAAAGAGCCATAGTTTCTGAAATTGCTGGCACGACACGCGATACGATTGAGGAAGTTATTCATTTGAAAGGAACGGCTTTTCGGTTTGTGGATACGGCGGGATTACGGGAAACGACTGATATCATTGAGAAAATTGGGGTGACGAAAGCGAAGGAGAAAATTGCCTCAGCGAAAGTGCTGTTGTATCTCTACGATGAGCAGGATTCTACAACGGAAGAAGTGATTGCTTTTGTAAAGGAATTCCACCGAGAGGATCTGAAAATTGTGTTGGTTCATAATAAAGTAGATCTTACAAACGACGAAATTCCAAACGAATTTGACAAAGAATTAAAACTGGAATTGTTTCCAGATTTTTGTGATGAATTATTGAGGATTTCTGCCAAAGACAAAACAGGAATTGAAGCCGTGAAAACAGTTTTAATCGATTACGTTGAAAACTTGAAAGATCAGGAAAGCAATGTGATCATTACAAACCAAAGACATTTTGACGCCTTGCAGAAATCGCTGCAATCTGTTCTTCAGGTGGAGGAAGCAGTAAGTTCTGGAATACACACCGAACTGTTGGCGTATGAATTGAGAAATGCGCTGGAGCAGTTGGGGGAGATTTCTGGAGAATTTACGAATGATGAAGTCTTGGGAAATATTTTCAGCAAATTTTGTATCGGCAAATAAAAACAAACACTACTTCCTAATGCGCTCACTCCATCAAAAAAGTAAAGCGCGTTTCTTTTTCATTAGAAGTAAACGATAAGGTCGCGCCATGGGCCCGTGCGATTTGGTCAGCAATGTAAAGGCCTAAACCCAGACCATTTTTGCTCGGACGGTTGCCTTCTCTTTTGAACGGTTTAAATAGGATTTCCTGCAGAGATTCGGGAATGGGTTCTCCATCATTGGCCACAGAAATTTCCAGTTTCTTGGATTTGTTGCTTGCCGTAAAATAAACCGGAGATTGTGGATTACCGTGAGTCAAAGCATTTGCCAGCAAATTTGACGCGAGTTGTGCAATCCGGTCTCCATCGCAATGTATCGGGTCTTGCAAAGAAAAGTCAACAACGATCTGTCGGTCTGGGAATAAGAATTTCAGTTCTTCCACCACGTGATCAAGTACAGGTGTCAGTTCAACATCTCGCGGTGAGATCACAATTCCTTCGCCCAGTCGCGTGCGAGCAAAATCCATCACATTCCCGATCAATTCGTTCATGCGGTAGGTGCTTCGCTTTAAAATTCCGAGCAGATTTTTTTGCTTATCATCATTAATTGAACGCTCTAAAACACTTACGGTCATGCCGATCGCAGCGAGTGGGTTCCGCAGGTCATGTCCCAAAACGGCAATTAGTTGTTCTCTTAAGAGCACATTTTTTCGCTCTCCTTCGAGTTCCTTTTCCGCGATGCCTTTTGCATACTGCAGATTCTGTTCATATTGAAGCCGGTCAGAAGCTTCTAGAAGGGTATAATAAACCAACTTTGATCCCTCCTCCTTTGGAGCAGATTCTTTTGCATTGATAAATATCTTCAGTCTATTACCTGAGGCACCGCTTAATTCGACGAGGATCTCCTCAAAGAATCCCTGCATTTTTAGAAGAGGTGAAAGATGGGTTTCAAAGTAAATCTTACTTCCAATAGACAGAAGATCCGAAAACTTTTTGCCTTTTAATTCATCAGGTGAAATTTCAATCCAGTCAGACACGCGTTTGTTGCTGCGAATAATTCTGTTCTTCTCATCGGCGATAAGGAAACCGGAGTATGATTCTTCGAAAAAGTGATGGGCTTCTTGCCGTTGAAGATCATTATTTTCATTCGGATTGGGGATCATAAGAGAAATGCTTTCATGGCTGCAATAGTTTCCTCTGGTGCACTTAGATTGGGGCAATGTCCGGTTGCTTCCATGACCACCAATTGACTGTCTTTAATTTTTTCATGCATATAAACGCCCACTTCTTCTGGGGCGATCACATCCTCTGAACATTGTAAAATCAAGGTAGGAATATTCACTTTAGGAAGAAGATGTCTCTTATCCGAAAAGAAGGTCGTTCGGGCAAACTCTTTAGCAATGTCGGGATTGCTGCGGCAAAAACTATTCGACAATTCTTCGGCAAGTTCTCCCCGTTCAGGATTTGCCATCATCACCGGTGCCATGGTCATTGACCATCCCAAATGATTGTTGTCTAACGAATCTAGCAATTCAGTGATTTGCCCCTGCGTAAACCCGCCTACATAATCACCATCGTTGATATAAGATGGCGACGGGCTTACCATAATTAACGATTTAAAAAGATTCGGTGATTGTAAGGAGGCAATCATTCCGATAACGGAACTTACCGAATGACCTACAAAAATAACGTCTTTCAATTCCATTTCTTCGCAAATTTCCACAATATCAGCGGCATATCCTTCCAATTGTGAATATTTTTCCGTCGAATAAGCCGACAGATCAGAATTTCCCGCACCCACATGATCAAACAAAACAACTTTATAGTCTTCTTCAAAAGCAGGAGTTATAAAACGCCACATATTTTGATCGCAGCCAAATCCATGCGAAAAGAGCATCACTTGCGTTCCCTTTCCCTTGATGGTTACATTATTACGTTGAATCGCAGTCATAACGGATAATTAATACAGAAAATTAAATTTAAGATCGCAAGATAAATAATAATTAGGAAATACATATTCTTTATTTTTTAGGACTAAAATAAAATGGATAAAAAGTGTTAAAATAGAGATTTTATGAACTGGGTATTTAAAGATCACTATTTGGTTTAAGAAGTGAATAGTAATTATATAGATTTGTATTTTGAGTAATGCCCTGCTAAATTTCACTAAAAATAAAGCCGCGAAAACGGTTTTGATCGATTATGTTGAGAACTTAAAAGATCAGGAAAGTAATGTGATTAGTACGAACCAAATTAAATTTGAGGCCTTGCAAAAATCACTGCATTTTGTTCTTCAGGTTAAGGAAGAGTTTAGTTCTCGAATTCATACCGAATTGTTGGCGTACGAATTTAAAAATGCAGTGCGTATTTGGGTGAGATTTCCTGCTAGTTTACGAACGATGAGGTGTTAAAGAATATTCAGCAAATTTCGTATCGGAAAGAAATTTATCATTATTCGTTTTGATACCATAAGCAATAATATTTTTGCCATCAACAACTAGAATTACGATTGAATTTGTATATTTTTGATCAACTAAATAACATTCTTATTGATATTATATAAATTATGAAAAACATCTTCACTGTTATTGTTGCGATATTAACACTCGCTTCGTGCGCGACTAAAGGAAAAAAAATTACAGAAATTGATGGATTAGATCCCACCATAAAACCTGGCGATAACTTCTTCATGCATGTGAACAAAAAATGGTATGATGCTACACCCATACCTGCCTCGCAGGCTGGAGTTGGTGCTTATATGTTTATGAATTATCCTCAGCGCATGCGTCTACAAGGAATATTGGAAAGTGTTTCGCAAAGTCAACTTCCTTTAGAAAGCATTGAGCAAAAGGTAGGCGACTTCTACGCATCGGGAATGGATACGGTTACCATTGAAAAACGGGGTTACGATCCAATTAAGCCCACAATTTCCCGCATTGAAGCGATTAGTGATGTTCCGTCTTTAATGACTTTTGTGGCGGATGAAGTTAAAGTGAACAACCGTTCTATTATGGCTTTTGGAGTGGGACCTGATGATAAAAACAGTAACATTAATATTGCTCATACTTACCAGACGGGGATCGGATTGCCAGATAGAGATTATTATTTCAAATCAGATGCCTCAACCGTCGCTATCCAAAACGCTTACAAAACCTATCTATCTACCTTATTTCAATTGACCGGCACCGATGTAGCAACTTCCAAAACAGATGCTGAGGTGGTTTATAATATTGACAAGCAAATTGCTAATTCACATAAAACAAGAGTGGAGCGTCGGGATGTTCATGCGAATTATAATATGATGGCTGTCGCGGACTTAGGGAAAAAACAACCGAATATTGGATGGCCAGTTTTTCTAAAGCAATTAGGCGCTAAAGTTGACTCGATTGATGTTGGTCAACCTGCGTATTATGATCAACTTAATACGCTTTTAAAAACCGTTCCAATTCAAAACTGGAAAATTTATATTAAAGCAAAAACGATTTCAAATTACGCAGGTGATTTAAGTAAACCTTTTGTAGATGCAAACTTTAATTATTCTAAAGTAATTTCTGGTCAGGCTGTACAAAAATCACGAGGTGAAACTATCGCGAGTTCTGTTGACAATTATTTGGGTGAAGCGCTGGGGCAATTATATGTGAAGAAATATTTTTCGGAGGCCGCAAAGAAGCGGATGGTAGAATTAGTGAATAATGTGCAACTGGCTTATGCCACACGAATCGATAATTTGGAATGGATGAGCGACGATACAAAAGTAAAAGCGAAAGAAAAATTGTCAGCTATCACCAAGAAAATAGGATATCCAGATCGATGGAAAGAATATAATAACGTTAACATTTCAAGAGGTGCCTATTTTGAAAATATCATGTCTGCCTCTGCTACCGATTATCAATTAGAAATTGCAAAATTAGGTAAGCCTGTAGATAAGTCAGAATGGTTTACAACAGTGCCGACGGTTACTGCTTATAATAATCCGTCTGCAAACGAAATCGTTTTTCCTGCAGGCATTTTACAATCTCCTTATTTTGATAATGAGGCAGATGACGCTTTGAACTACGGCGGTATTGGAATGGTAATCGGACATGAACTGACGCATACTTTTGATGACCAAGGTGCACAATATGATAAAGACGATAATGTGAAAAACTGGTGGACCAAAGATGATTATGAAAAGTTCAAATCAAGAATACAACAAGTAATCAATTTGTACGGCACGTTTACCGTTTTAGATAATTTACATGTCAATGGCGCTATGACCGTTGGCGAGAATACCGCTGATATTGCAGGAATCGCTGTGGCATATGATGCTTTTAAAATGACTAAAGAGGGACAGAGTACCACCAAAATTGATGGATTGACGCCAGATCAGAGGTTCTTCATGTCCGTTGCTAAAATTTGGAAGGTGAAAATGAAGGATGAATTCCTTCGTTTGTGGATTGAAACTAATCCTCATTCACCACCGCTTTGGCGAGTTAATGGTCCGCTAATGAATATTACGCCTTTTTATGAGGCATTCGATGTGAAAGAAGGTGAAAAAATGTTTGTGCCAGAAAATGACCGAATAACGATTTGGTAAAACGGATTTTCCTAATTTGTTTGAAAGTTAAATTTACGATCGACCAAAAGTTGAAATTAATTCCGCTGAGGACAGTGACGACGATCATCAATTTAGAATATAATTGATTTAATGCCAGAGTATAAAATATGGAGAATGACAAAGCTTTAAGTGCGGTGGTCAGAAGTTTTGATCTTCAAAAGAATGTCGATGATGAAACGGAAGATGCACAATTTAGTGCAGTAGTTTCTTTTATTGATGACTTGATTAGAAATGATTTTAATCGTTTGCTGAGTATCCTTTACCGCGTCGATATTTCCGAATTGAAATTAAAAAAGAAGTTAGCCGAAAATAAAGAAAAGGATATTCCGTCGGCAGAAGTTATTGCACAGCTACTAATCGAAAGAGAACAGGAGAAAATAATTTCTCGTGCGAAATACCGACCGCAGTAAAAGGATCTTCGACAGGTTCAGTGTTAATTGCCCTTCGACAGGCTCAGGCACCAGATTAGTGGTTGAATTTTCTCAGAGGTTGACC
>JBBSRZ010000098.1:0-7664 GCA_038242555.1 Flavobacteriales bacterium
AAGCAGGCATTCCCATTTTTCCGCGGTTGGCTGCGAAGTTATTTCCGACAGATGCAGAAACTCCATAATTGGTCATCGCTTTAGTTTCCGCGGCTTTCTTTTCGTCGTCATTTTTCTTAGCCATCGTTGCTTCTGCTGCTTTGGCACTCGCTGCACGATCTGCTGCAGCTCTTGCATTCGCTGCTGCTTCTGCTGCATCTTTCGCTGCGGCTAATCTTCGCATTTCTGCTCGTTCCGCATCGGCAGCCCGTTTGCTATCGTCTGACTTTTTCAAATCTGCTGCGGCTGCAATTTTAGATTTTTCGGCTTCCTCAGCTGCTTTACGTTCGGAAATTTCTGTCAGCCTTCTCGCCTCTTCATCTGCTTTTCTTTTTTCTAAGGCCAGTGCTTCCATTCGCACTTTATTTTCTGCTTCAATTTTAGCCTTTTCCCTTTCTGCTGCGATTTTAGCCAAACGAATTTTTTCTGCTTCTTCTTTTCTTCTTTCTTCGTCTTTAACCTTAGCAATTCTAATTTCTTCCGCAATAATAGATCGAATCTGACCTTCTAGTTGCTTCGATTCTGCTTGTTTTTGTTTTAGTTCACCCGTAAGTTGAACTTCATTTTTCTTAAATTCTTCTAAAAGCGACTGTTTAGTTTTCTTCTCCGCAGCAATCGTCAACAGATCTTTTTGTTGATTCGAAAGAATCATTTCTTTATCCTTAACTGATTTTTGTTTTAAGGTGATATTTTGAATTAAAACTTTAGCAGCGGTAGAAATTTCAGCGGCTTTTTTATCTTGATAATCCGAGTAATCCTTTAGATATTGAACACGTCTCAAGGCTTCTCCTAAATTTTTAGATGATAAAATAAAGGTTACTTTATTTTGTGCTCCTTTATTTTTATACGCTTTTACTAAAACCTCAGCGTAATTTTTTCTTAATACGGCAAGTTCACGATTCTGACGATTGATCTCCAATTGACGCAAATAGATCTCGTCTTCAATTAATCTTTTTTCTTTTTGCGTATTCGTGTAAACTTTTTCTCTAAGACCAATTTTTTTCTCGACTTCATTCAAGTAAGCCACCGAAAGTTTAGACTGCTGTTGCGTCTTAGCCAGATTGGAGTTGATCGAAGCGATTTGCTTTTTCAATTCCGAATTTTGCTTTTGCAGGAGTTCTTTTTTCTGCGCTGGGAAAATAGCAAACAGAAAAACACCTATTAAAAAGCCTAATTTTTTAATCATTTGATCTCAGTTTTCTTATAATTAGAAGGAACGGAATAAGGAGTTTCCATTTTCGAATTGTCAAATCTCGTATTTTCCAGTAAAATCTGACTATTTTTTGCGCCTTTTATTATTATTTTAACAGTTTTCGGCAACTGAATATTTCCTAAAGTTTCGCGGTTTGCATAAGTTACTTCTAAATAATCCGGTTCATTCACTTTTTGCATCGTTACTTTATTCAAATCAAATTCGTCGGTATATTCTAGCGCGATGGCATATTGAGAAACCGTGTTTCTTGTTTTAAACTCGATGTTCTTTTTCGACTTTAGAAGATAACCTTGCGCATTTTTCGTGAGCACATAATCCTTTTCTTGCACTGGAATAAAAGTTTTTCCCAACAACAAATTTTGAAATGCCTTAAAATCAATGAAATTTACATTGAGTAAATTATTTAAGTAGGTAAAATCAGATTCGATATACGTTTTATTCCACTTTTCATATCCTTGAATTCCAGTAGGTGTTGCAACTCCGCGTCCGACGTTTAGAAATATCGCAATCATGTTGATCCAAACCTTTTTATCTTTTTCGATGTAAATTGTTGCATCTAAAGTGGGAATATAAGCACCTGTTTCTGCACTGATCCGTGAATTTATTTTGATCTGGTCAAACTCAGGGTTCTTATTTATTTTACTGAAAAAACTAGAAGTCGATGGAATCGGTGTCGTCGTACTAATAGGCTTATCTACGTTCGTTTTCGTTTTACAAGAACTAAATGTTATTGCGATAACGAGGGCAAGAATATATTTTTTCATTTTTATTTTTCAAACAGGTTTACAATACTAACGCCAAACCACACAAATTGTTTTGTGTGGTTTGGCGGCTTTATCTCGATAAAATTTTAGTGCTTTTCACCTTTCGAAAGAAAATCTAAAACAGAATAATCTCCCAAAGAAATTTCTCGGGCAACGCCAAAATATTCAGCCGAATTTCCAATCATTGAATTGCTGAGATTCCCGTGATCAATGATCGTATTTTCTTGAATTAAAGAATTGTCAATGTTAGAATTGATAACTTTCGTATTATTCCCTAGAGAAACTCTAGGTCCAATTTTCGAATTAGAAATTTCCACATTTTCACCAATAAAACACGGTGGGATGATGAGACAGTTTTCAATTTTAGACGAAGCCGGATATTGTGCTACATTTTCCCTTTCATACTCTAAAACCTTTCCATTGGTTTCAACCGTGGCATTTTTATTTCCGCAATCCATCCAGTCATCTACTTTACCAAGCGAAAATTTGGATCCTTTCTGACGAAGGTTTTCTAGCGCAGTAGTAAGTTGAAATTCACCGCCTTCTTTAATATCATGATCCATGATATAATTAATCTCAGTCATTAGTTTCTCCGCAGAATTGAAATAGTAAATTCCAATAATCGCTAAGTCCGAGACAAATGTTTTTGGCTTTTCAACAAAATCAGTAATGAATCCATATTCGTCTAATTTCACCACTCCAAAGGCAGAAGGATCATCAACTTTCTTCACCCAGATCACGCCATCTGAATTTTTATCTAAAATAAAATCCGCTTTAAATAAAGTATCGGCAAACGCCACAACAACATCACCTTGCATGGATTGTTCAGCACATTTAATCGCATGGGCTGTTCCTAAAGGTTCGTCCTGCGTATAAACACTTCCTTTTGCACCAAGGCTTTCAGCAATTTGAATTAAAGAGGCTTCGACTTCCGCACCGAAATCACCAATAATAAAGGCAATTTCGTCAATTGGTTCACCCGCAACTTTAGCAATATCTTCTACTAAACGCTGTACAATTGGCTTTCCCGCAATTGGAATTAAGGGTTTAGGAACGGTTAAAGTGTGTGGTCTTAATCTGGAACCTCGCCCAGCCATTGGAACTATTATCTTCATAATTTTGTTTTTGTGTTAAATTCCTATCCATGTAAATGAATAGCAGTCTATTATATTTTCTTGTTATTACTGCGTGCTACCGAAACCACCTATTCCTCTGTCGGTTTCCGTAAGAGAAGTAACTTCTTGCCATTCTGCAGTTTCATATTTTGCGATAACCATCTGCGCAATCCGATCACCATTATTAACGGTAAAACTCTCGGTCGACAAATTTACTAAAATAACCCCAATCTCTCCGCGGTAATCTGCATCGATGGTTCCGGGAGCATTTAAAACCGTAATACCATTTTTGATGGCTAATCCACTTCTCGGTCGCACTTGCGCTTCATAACGGGCTGGAAGTTCAATAAACAATCCTGTGGGAATTAATTTTCTTTCTAACGATTTCAAAGTCAAAGTCTCTTCGAGATTGGCGTAAAGATCCATTCCTGCAGATAATTCAGTTTGATATTTTGGTAACGGATGATTTGATTTATTAATGATTTTGATGTTCATGGAATAATTATTTTTTCAATTTATTTAAAATTAAATCTTTTTCGCAATAGATGACAAAGGCAGTAAACGTTAGGAACAGAAAGTTTCCTATCCAGAAATTGCCGTCGAAGACTTTATAAGAAAGGAAACTAAAGAAAATTAATATCCCTAAACTAAGTCCAATTTTTTTGACTTTGTAGGGAATCGGATAATACTTTTGACCTAGGAAATAAGATAAAACCATCATTACGAAATAGGCAGCCAACGTGGTCCAAGCCGAAACCATAAAGCCATATTTTTTTAGAAGCACTAGGTTTATAACGATGGTGATAATCGCGCCAGTCCATGAAATTAAAGTCCCAATTTTCGTCCTGTCGGTGACTTTATACCAAGTCGAAAGATTATAATAAATTCCAAAAAAGAGATTGGCAATCACAATAATTGGAATAATGTCGATGGCAATCCAATATGATTTGTTCGGAATCAACAGCAATTTTAACCAGGAGATATTGGCGATAATGCCTAAAGCAACTACTGAAGCAAATAAGGTAAAATATTCAGTGACCTTAGCGTAAGTTACTTTTGCATTTACGTTTTGCATCTGTTTGAAGAAAAACGGTTCGATTCCCATTCTATACGCTGTTACGAACAGCGTCATTACCACAGCAAGTTTGTAACATCCACCGTAAGCACCTGCGTCTTCTGCACTAATAATGCGGTATTGTACGGCTTTGTCTAAGTTTTCATTGACCATAAAAGCAAATCCCGCGACCATGATCGGCCAGGAATATTTGATCATTCTGGAAAATAATTCTGTAGAAAATTGCAATTTTACTTTCGCAATAATCGGAAGCAGCAGCACAATTCCTAAGACGCTGCCAGCCATATTGCTGTAAAAAGTATAGGAAACTTTTTCTTTCATCCCGAAATTCTCCAGAAATGTCGATGGAATCCACAAGAAAAAAGAAATAACGATAACCGTTTGAAATAATGATTGGACAATACGAATCACTGAATAACGTACTGGTTGATTGTGGAATCGTAACCAAGCAAGCGGAATTACGGCGAGGGTATCTAAAAAGGCAATGATTGCAAACCAAAGAATATATTCAGGGTTCTTTCCGTAACCCATAAAACTAGCGATCGGTTGATTAAAAAGAATTACGGCTAGCAAAAACGTGCCTGACAGTCCCGCCAGAAAAAGAGAAGTAGTGTTGAACGTTTTGTCTTCACTTTCTTTGTCTGCAGAAAATCTGAAGTAAGTCGTCTCGAATCCAAACGACAAAAAAATATTAACAAAAGAAATAATCGCATACAGATTAGAGAACTGCGCAAAAGCACTGGTATCAATATTCTTTATATAAAGGTAATTAAGACAAACAATAATAATTCGGGGCATGATGGCGCCAATACCGTATATTATAGTTTCGTTCAGAAGTTTTTTCAAGACCTATTCGATTTCCGCAAAGGTAAATAAAATAGCGATTCAATTATTGAACGCAAATTCATGAGTGCAACATCGTTTTTTTAAATCAACCTTAAATTTTACATTTGTTGTTGATGTAACTTTCGCCCTATTTCTAATTCACTCTTATCTATAAATATGAAGATCCTTCTTAAAAACGCTACGATTGTAAATGAAAACAAAATTTTCACAAGTGATGTTCTAATTCAAAATGATTTAATTTCTAAAATTGATAACAATATCGCAGATGAAAATGTGGATCGGATTATTGACGCCTCAGGACAATATCTTCTTCCAGGAATTATTGATGATCAAGTTCATTTTCGCGAACCTGGTCTGACTTGGAAAGGCGATATTGAAAGTGAATCCAGAGCGGCAATTGCGGGTGGAATTACCAGTTTTATTGAACAACCAAATACGGTTCCGAATGCGGTGACGCAAGAATTATTAGCACAGAAGTATGAAATTGCAGCCAAGAATTCATTTGCCAATTATTCATTTATGATGGGTGGAACGAATGATAATTTAGAAGAAGTTTTAAAAACCAATCCAAGAAATGTTGCGGGTATCAAATTATTTTTGGGTTCTTCAACAGGAAATATGTTGGTGGACAATCCAGAAACTTTAGAAAAGATTTTCAGCAGTACGAAAATGTTGATTGCCGTACATTGTGAAGACGAAGCAACTATCAGAAAAAACACCGAATTAGCGAAAGAAAAATTTGGCGAAGATATTCCTGTAAGTCAACATCACATCATTAGAAGTGAAGAAGCCTGTTATATTTCCTCTTCGAAAGCAGTTGAACTAGCGAAAAAAACCGGAGCGAGATTACATATTTTTCATGTTTCCACGGCGAAGGAAACGGATTTGTTTCGAAACGATATTCCTTTAAAAGAGAAAAAAATAACGGCGGAAGTTTGCGTTCATCATCTTACTTTCACCAATAAGGATTATGAAGCTAAAGGGAATTTTATAAAATGGAATCCCGCCATAAAAACACAAAAAGATAAAGACGGACTTTGGGCAGCGCTTTTAGATGATCGAATAGATATTGTTGCTACCGATCATGCGCCGCATACTTTAGAGGAAAAATCTCAAAAATATCTGCAAGCGCCTTCTGGCGGACCTTTGGTTCAGCACTCTTTAAATGTGATGCTGGCAAACTTTAAAAATGATAAAATTTCTCTCGAAAAAATCGTTGAAAAAATGTGTCATAATCCAGCCATTCTTTTTGAAATAGAAAAACGAGGTTTCATCAGAGAAGGATATAAAGCAGATTTAGTTTTGGTGGATTTAAATAATGGTTATTCGGTTTCAAAAGAAAACTTGTTGTACAAATGTGGTTGGAGTCCACTCGAAGGAATGGAGTTTCATTCCAAAATCACACACACTTTCGTGAACGGGTTTTTAGCCTTTGAAAATGGAAAAATTTCTGAAGAAAAACATGGTGAACGATTGCTTTTTGATAGAAATATTTAAAATAAATACAAACTTTTGAAACAATTCGGAAAAAATTTCGTCTAATTAATTATTAATTACAATTCTATGTTTAAAAAATTATCTTTAACGATGACCGCTTTGCTGATTTCGTTGCAAATATTTGCGCAGAATCAGTATCAGTGGAAAGAAGCGACCAGCAATGGCTACACGTATAAATACGTGACCAACGACCCGATGAGCGCAAGGTTTTACACTTTAAAAAATGGACTAACGGTTATTTTAAGTCCGACCAAAAAGGATCCCAGAATTCAAGCGTATGTTGCGGTGAAAGCCGGAGGTAAAACCGATCCACGAACTAATACAGGTTTAGCGCATTATCTTGAACATTTAGTTTTTAAAGGAACTGATAAATATGGTTCTTTGGATTGGGCAAAAGAAAAACCTCAATTAGATAAAATTGACGCTCTTTATGAGCAATACAATAAGACCAAAGACGAAACACAGAGAAAAGCAATTTATAAAAAAATTGATTCAGTTTCTGGGATTGCAAGTCAATATTCGATTGCGAATGAATATGACAAAATGATGGCTTCTATGGGAGCACAAGGAACTAATGCTTTTACAAGTTTTGAGCAAACTGTTTATACTGATGATGTACCAAGCAGTTCTTTAAATAAATACTTAACTGTTCAAGGAGAACGATTCAGAAATCCAATTCTTAGAATTTTTCACACGGAATTAGAAGCGGTTTATGAAGAGAAGAATAGAAGTTTAGATAGCGACGGCAGCAAAGTTTTCGAAGAACTTTTTGCACAATTATTTAAAAATCATAATTATGGTCAGCAGACTACGATTGGAACGGTAGAACATTTAAAAAACCCTTCTTTGGTGGAAATCAGGAAGTATTATAACAACTACTATGTTCCCAACAATATGGGGATTATTCTTTCTGGAGATTTTAATCCAGATGAGGTGATTGGGCAGGTTGACAAAGCGTTTTCTTACATGAAAAACAAACCTGTAGCGAAATATACGTTTACGCCTGAAGTTCCGATTACGAGTCCAATCATTAAAGAAATCACTGGTCCAGACGCTGAAAATCTTACGATGGGTTTCAGATTACCGGGAAATAAAGATAAAGATGTTCTGATCGC
>JBBSRZ010000099.1:0-7585 GCA_038242555.1 Flavobacteriales bacterium
AATCTCATTCACCGTTTTTCCCTGATTTTGTTCAGATAAAATCTTGATGATCTGAACTTCTGAAAATTTACTGTTTTTCATAGTCTCCCAAATTTAAAAACTATACTTTTAAATGTTCCTGTTTTTGGGGAAGATTACATTTAAATAAATACCTTTTTTGCCGGCTGTTATATTTGCTCCTCGAACTCCAAACGAAGTGCTGACACCTCCTTTACTTAGGTTTAATCTAACTCCTGGCGCAATCTTTATTCGTCTTCTAAATTGCCAAGCCATTTTCTACTTTATTTTTGAAGCCGGCAATTTAATAACCGTGTCTAAATTATCTAAATCTGCACCTCTTTCTAATGCAGCCTTTACTTCATCTTGGGATAATTCAGAAAATTGGTCGTAACTCAGATCAAATAAATCTTGTAACCCAACTTTCAGCAACGCTTCCTCACTATTAATATTATTATCGTGGTAGATGTTTTTAAACTGTTGATCTAAAATTTGTTGAACTTTGTAAAATCTTAATTTATAGAAGTCACCTTCCCGAATTCTAAAAAGAAGTTTTAAGAATCTAAGATTAGATAATTCTTTCTCTGAGATTATACCATCTTCAAGAATGAAACTAATGTAGAGTAAAAGTAAGTCTAAAGAATTCTCTTTAATATCTGATATATCTTTAATGTTGTGAGATGATAGTATCTGATTGAGTTTATTTCTTTCCAGTTCATCCTTTATTATTGCATCAACGATTTCATTCATATAAGGTTTAAATGCTTTTATTGACCCTATTTTTTCAAAAGCTTTATCAAAACTGTCATCTCTAAAAGGTAGGTTTTTTTCCATTTTTATATTTTTTCATTTGACGTATATAATCAAATATACAAAATTAATATCGCTAAATAATCCACCAAATAAGGCTGTAACATGATGTATTATAAACTTTTAATTGATCTTAAAATATTTTATTATTTACTATTGTTATAATTGATAAAGATGAGATTTCATTTCGTTAAAGTATCCGTAAATTTAGGAATCAAAAATATAATTATGAATTACAGAACAGAAAAAGACACGATGGGTGATGTGCAGGTTCCTGCAGATAAATTTTGGGGTGCGCAAACGGAGCGCTCACGAAATAATTTTAAGATCGGACCAGAAGGCTCGATGCCTCACGAAATTATTGAAGCTTTTGCTTATTTGAAAAAAGCAGCGGCATTTACTAATGCGGAATTAGGTGTTCTTGCCGAAGAGAAAAGAGATATGATCGCCAAAGTTTGTGAAGAGATTTTGGAAGGGAAATTAAATGATCAATTTCCGCTCGTGATTTGGCAAACTGGTTCTGGCACACAATCGAACATGAATATGAACGAAGTGATCTCGAATAAAGCGCACGTAAATAACGGAGGAACTTTAGGCGAAAAATCTGAAGTTCATCCCAATGATGATGTGAATAAATCGCAAAGTTCAAATGATACTTTTCCCACGGCCATGCATATTGCAGCCTACAAAAAGGTGGTTGAACACACTTTACCAAGTGTAGAAAAATTGCGAAACACCTTGCACGAAAAAGCGGAAAGTTTCAAATCTGTCGTAAAGATCGGACGGACGCATTTGATGGATGCGACTCCTTTGACATTAGGTCAGGAGTTTTCAGGTTACGTAGCACAGTTGGATTATTCGATGAAAGCGATTACGAATACCTTCGATCATTTGCAGGAAATTGCATTAGGTGGAACTGCAGTTGGAACAGGTCTAAACACGCCAGAAGGTTATGATGTTTTAGTGGCTAAATATATATCAGAATTTACGGGACTTCCGTTTGTGACGGCACCAAATAAATTTGAAGCTCTGGCTGCTCACGATGCGATTGTCGAAAGTCATGGTGCGCTAAAACAACTGGCAGTAGCGCTTTATAAAATTGCACAAGATATAAGATTCCTTGCTTCTGGACCAAGAAGTGGAATTGGTGAAATTCATATTCCAGAAAATGAACCTGGCTCTTCGATTATGCCCGGGAAAGTGAATCCGACTCAAAACGAAGCATTGACAATGGTTTGTGCTCAAGTTTTAGGAAATGATACGGCAATTTCTTTTGCTGGAACGCAAGGTAATTTTGAATTAAATGTTTTCAAACCTGTTATGGCTTATAATTTCTTACAGTCTGCACAATTGTTGGGCGATGCTTGTATTTCCTTTAATGATCATTGCGCGGTAGGAATTGAACCGAATGAACCGAGAATTAAAGAACTTGTTGAAAAATCATTAATGTTGGTGACGGCTTTGAATACGCATATCGGTTACGAAAACGCAGCGAAGATCGCAAAAACCGCTCATAAAAACGGAACGACTTTAAAAGAAGAAGCTGTAAATCTTGGATTGTTAACTGCAGAACAGTTTGACGAATGGGTGATACCAGCGGATATGGTTTAGATAAGACTAAGAGATTATAGACTTTTAGATGCAAAAAACTCTGAGAAATTTCTCAGAGTTTTTTGTTGATATGAATGTAAATGAAATATTTATAATCCAATTCCTAAACCGATAACCAAAGCCTTATCGTTTGGAAAGTGACTGTCTTTAAAATAATTGCTGAAATCTTGCTTCACAAACAAACTAATGCTGTTGTAAGAAACAGTAAGTTGTCCTCCATAAACAAAAGGATTGACTTGATAGTTTGATCTGTTTCTGAAATCTTCACCATCACCACGGACGATATTATTGGTTGACATTTTTACTCCACCGTAAAGATTTGCTGCAACTCTAAATCCCCAACCGTAAGGACGGTATTGAATATCCATTCCGACATTTTTCAGTTTAGAAAAATTATACTGTAAGCCAAGTGGAACCATTAAATAGCCAGTTCGTAATTTACTTTTATCAATATTCCCAACGTAGTTTTCCAGGGAAACATCGTTGTTGCTGTCTTTCGCAAAGACCATATTGTTTTCAGGTCGCAACGTTCTCCAAGATAAGCCCAAACCTGAAATTAGACCCCACGGACTCGTTCTACTGAATTGATAATTCAATTTTAATCCAACTTCCAGATTGCTGCTATAACCGATGTTTTGATCTAAAATATTGTCCGCTAAATTATTGTTCAGCATCATAATTCCATAAGAAAAATAAGGATCCAGACTTCTCGTTTGGCGAAACTTCTTCAAGAGGTTTGCTTTCAATTCCTCATCAGATGTAACATCAGTATTTAATAAAGAATATCGCACTTGCTTTTGGATCACAGAATCAAGATCAAAGCCCAGGTCTTCAATTTTCTGATCTATTTTTTCTGCGTAACGATCCGCAACTTCTTTCTTTTGTTGATCGAATTCCTGTTTGTTTAGATTTTTACTTTGAAGAACTTTGAGTTCGGCTTCCATCATTGTTTTTTCTTCCTGAATAATCGAATTGATTTTTGAGGCATATTCTTCGACCTTCTCTTTAACAACAGGACTGATCTCTGTTTCTTTTTTAGATGGAAAGTTGATTTTTATATTCCGTTGTGCGTGCAGATGAGCGGATGAAAAAAGACATACCAAGCCCATCATGATAATTTTTTTGATCATAATATTAAATTTTTGAAGTTTGTAATTGAGTTATTTGGTGTTGAGATCTATCGTCGCGACATTGCTTCCACCTTTTGAATTTTCAATGACGTCTTTATGTTCCACAGAAAAAAGTAAAGTCGATGCATCAACATATTTTTTTCTCTTCGTTGGAATTTTTGCCGAATCCATTTTTGCAATATGGGTAGAACTCTGATTGAGAGTATTTTCTATAAGACTAATTTGCTGCTTTTCTTTTATAAACGGAATTTCAACTTTACTTGCAACAATTTCTGGATTAAAGATTTTGACCTGCTGCGGAGACGTGACAATTTGTTTGTCAATAGTAACAGGTTCCGTTTTCTCAGTGAGTAGAGGAGAAGTTTCAGTTTTAATATTTTGCTGAGGTTGAGAAAATTCAGGTTGAATAGTTTTCTCTGCAACCTGAATTTGAGGAACTTCCAATTGTGTATTATTAACTAAAAGAAATCCTAAACCAAATACCATCGTTAAGCACGCGGCAATTAAAAGCCAATTCAGCTTTGGCTTACTAGTTCCAGTGTTTGCAGTTTGTGTTTCTATTTCAGCCCACAAATCTCTAGAAGGAGTAATTTCGCGCTCGTCGATCTGGTTCTTAATTTCCTGCTCTATATTATATTTCGGCGTATTCATTTTTCAAGTTTTTTTGTTGCTGAAAGTAGATTTTTCTTAATTTCTCTTTGGCTCGAAATAGTTGTGTTTTGCTTACAGATAAGGAGATGTCTAAGATCTCAGAAATTTCCTGGTGCGAACAACCTTCTATAACATAAAGATTGAAAACCATTCGATACGCATCTGGAAGTTGATCTAAAAGTTCCTGCGCATTAAAATCAAAGTCTGTGATCTCATCTTCGGATTCCTCCAAAAACGCGGGATTTATATCATCGATATAAAAAACCGTTTTATGACTTTTAATAAAATTAAGGCATTCGTTCACTACAATTTTTCTTGCCCAACCTTCTAGATTTCCGTCGCCTCGAAAAGTTTCTACACTTTTAAAGATCTTACAAAACGCTTTGATCACGCAATCTTCTGCTTGATAAAGATCTGTTACATAACTTTTGCTTACACTTAAGAATCTGCCTACATTTTGTTCGTAAAAGATTTTCTGCGCAGCCGGTTCCTGTTTTTTCAGGCGGCTAAGCAAATCCTCTTTTTTATTTTTGAACAAAATTTTCATACTATTCTATTTCTACTTTAAAGACAACAATATTTTGAAAAGGTTACAGAATTAAAGTTGATTTCTCTTTTAAAATTGTAACCATTTGATAATTAGTCAAAAAAAAAAGCATTTTCTTTTTTAAGAAAATGGATTTTATCTTGTATTTACAGTGAAAGTTCTACAGAAGTGGAGAAGAAGTCCTCTAATTCTCGTAAAGTTTCTGGTGTCGTGATGATATCTTTTATCAATTCCCCTTTGTCGAGTAAAACGATTCTGTTGCTGACTTCGGTGGTGTGAGCGAGATCATGACTCGAAATAAGGAAAGTTACTTGTTCATTTTTCGTCCAGTCTTTAATTAATTTCTTCAATTTTATTTGAGTCGAAGGATCTAGGTTGGCAAAGGGTTCATCTAGCACAATGATTTCGGGAGTTCCGATCAAGGCACCAACAATTCCGACTTTTTTCTGATTTCCTTTTGATAAATCTCGGACGTATTTTTTTGAGTTTAGAATTTCGCCATTAAAGAAATCGTTGAACTGTATTAGAAATTCATCAACCTTATCTTTGGTCTGCCCGCGAAGTTCTCCCAAGAAATAAAAATATTCTTCTGGAGTCAGATAGCCGATAAGGAATGTGTCGTCGATAAAAGCAGAAACT
This sequence comes from Flavobacteriales bacterium, assembly GCA_038242555.1. Lineage (GTDB taxonomy): Bacteria > Bacteroidota > Bacteroidia > Flavobacteriales > Weeksellaceae > Kaistella. Next base: position 5,386 of record JBBSRZ010000099.1, read on the forward strand.
TTCTGTTTCCAGTTTTCATTTTCGTTGACTTTATTTCCATCAATTTCGATGAAGCCAGTGGTAGGTTCTATTAAATCTAATAAAAGACTGAAAAGCGTTGTTTTTCCGGCCCCGTTATTTCCGACTAAGCCGAAACTTTCCCCTTTTGGAATAACCAGATTTTCGATTTGAAGTACTTTTTTGGATCCGTAAACTTTAGATATATTTTGAATTGAAATCATGGATTTAATTTTATTAATGAGTATGAATTAAGAAGCGGTTTTAAAGGATACTAGCGTTGAGTATTTTTCGGTTTTATAAACTTTAACAATGATATCGAAGATTTTATCTCTGATTAAAAAACCGATAATTCCTAAAATGCCTAAACTTGCCACCGCGGGATAAATTCCAAAGAAATATTTAACCAGCGCGAAAACGGCCATTGGTAGAAGCATTTGTGGAATAATGAGCAGAAGAGTTTTCATATTAAAGTTATTCGAGCCGCCACCGAAGGCTTTACTTTTCGAGTTGAGGTCAATGGGTTTTTTATTATAGGCACCCGCCAAAAGGGTGATGTAAGAATTAACTCCTAAATTGTATAAACCAGCCGCAAAAACGGTGAGGTAAAATTCCCAACTGATGAATAAATAAAAAGAAGACAAAATAATCGAGGCCGAAATCCCGATGATAATTAAGGACCATTTCCCTTTCAAGTATTCTTTATACGGAACATTTGAAGTCATCATCAACGGATAGTAGGAACTGTCCCAACTTGGAACGCGCTGGCCGAACATCATCATAAATCCGCCAGTCACAAAAATTCCGATAAATACCTGCATGAAACTACTGTTATATGCTTCTGTAAAAGTTATTAGACCATAAAACAAAAAGAAAATGCTGGCAATTAAAGCGGACTTCGCAGCCTTGCTGCGCTTTAATAAGCGAATGTCATTATTAATGAAAGTTCCCATCACCCCATATTTATTTAAAAAGGCGATGTTTTCGGTTTTACCTTCGGCTACTTTTAATTCAAGTCCTTTATCTAAATAAAAGTTTTTATAAATTTCTTGGTAAGCCATATATGCTGCTAAGCCAGCTAACAGAATCGGAATTAAAAACGTTCCAGCATACTCATACAAGCTGTAGAAAATTGGCTGAGAATAAGAAGAGAGTTTGATCAGGTTAAAATATTCCAGCGCTGCCAGAGACACTATTACACCAAAGACGATGTATATCACGACATTCTTTCCGTTCAATAAAATATTTAGGAAATTATTAAAATAGAAAATGGCAAAAATTCCGATCGTAAACATGATGACATGAATTATTGAATATCCACCATCAAACATTAATAAACCAGCGAAAGGGAGTAGGAAAAGTAGATTTCCCCAGTTAAAGAAATTAACCAAAATTTTCAGGACGGTGTAATTAACCAACTTCTTTTTTGTAATCCCCAGTGTTAAAAATGGTTTAATGTTTTGAGTCGGCATTTGCTGCAAAAAGTAGCGAACCAATAGATCAAAAGCCCAATAATAGATGAAAAATTGACAGAACACCAGAAGAGGATCTGCATGCATTTTTTTCTTCGCAAAGAAGTAAAGCAGGAAAGGCAAGGCGACGAAAATCGCGCTGAAATAAGCCATTCCGAAAAACATCAGAATTTTCATTCCAAGGTTGGCACCGAATTGTGGATTACGAATAAAATTTTTGAATTCAAGTTGTAGTAGTTTCCAGTACATTTCTTAGTTTCATATATAAGTCTAAAATTTCTAAAATTGTTACAGAGATCTTATCTAAAAGTGAAATAAATAATGAAACAAACAAGAATTGTAAGGATTACGTACATTTGGAAAAGTTCACCTAAGTCATTTGGGCTTGGAATTTTAAACTTTGAAGTTTTTTTAACTGAATTTCTTTTAATTTTCAAAAATAAAAGAAGATAGGCCACGAAAAAAAGTAAAACTCCGGCATATAGAAAATCCATACTTGAAAGATTTTACTTCATCAACTCCTTTGCCTGAGAAACAGCAGCATCGGTGATTTTACTTCCAGAAAGAAGTTGAGCGATTTCCTGTAACTTTTCTTCTTGATTTAAAGAAATAATAGTGGATTGCGTTTTACCCGAAACTTCTCTTTTGATGACTTTGTAATTATTATTTCCTTTTGCAGCGACTTGTGCCAGATGACTAATGACGATGAGCTGCATGTTTTCTGCCATTTC
>JBBSRZ010000100.1:0-7525 GCA_038242555.1 Flavobacteriales bacterium
AAAACTTTTACGGAATAATAAGGAATCTGTAACTGAAACGCATCCGCATGATTTGCAATATAATGCCGCCAGCTTTGTTTATCCTGAAAACCGACTAATTCTTCAAATTGATCTTTTGGTGCTTCCAGTTTTATTGCTGAAAAAACTTCGTTCAGGATTACTCTATTATCCTCTGGAATTCCGACCCGATGATAACTACCTAAGTAACCCAGCATATCCCACCCATATTCCCTCTGCTCATAATTATAATAGGAAAGTACAACACCCACGATAAACAAAAGAAAAAGGTATGTTTTATTGCTACTCTTTATCGAAGTCATTTAGAGATGTTTACTATTAAAATGTTAAAAATTGTGAGTTTTTACTTTTTTGTTCTAAACATAATAATTTTCAATAAAAGTAAATTAAATTAGTCTAATCTGGGTAGAAATATCCCGAATTTCAACTCTAGAAAGATACCGAAATTTTCAATTTTGATAAAATGAATTCTAGAAATGAGTTGCGCCCCGGCTTGAGTGGAGCTCTTTTTATTTTTCGGGAGGGAAAAGTAAGGAAAAAATAAAAAAGCGGGAACGGAAGACGGATCATGGCGCCCAAATAAAAATCCCTTTCAAGTTAATTGAAAGGGAAATTAAATTTAATATCGAAGATTATCTAGACTTCATATCAACGTAATCACGTTTTGCTGAACCTTGATATACTTGTCTTGGTCGTCCGATTGGATCGTTGTGTAATCTCATTTCTTTCCACTGAGAAATCCAACCTGGCAATCTACCTAAGGCAAACATAACGGTAAACATTTCTGTAGGGATTCCTAACGCGCGGTAAATAATTCCAGAGTAGAAATCTACGTTTGGATATAATTTTCTTTCGATGAAATAGTCGTCTTCTAAAGCAACTTTTTCTAACTGCATCGCAATATCCAAGGCTTTGTCTTCTATTCCTAACGCTGCAAAAATATCGTCTGCTGCTTGTTTAATGATGCGTGCTCTTGGATCGAAGTTTTTGTAAACTCTGTGTCCAAAGCCCATCAAACGGAAATTATCGTCTTTATTTTTGGCTTTTTCAACATATTTTGCAACGTCGCCACCATCTTGCTCGATCATTTCCAGCATTTCGATCACTGCCTGGTTTGCACCACCGTGAAGTGGTCCCCAAAGTGCAGAAATTCCGGCTGAAACTGAAGCGAATAATCCTGTGTGTGCAGAACCAACCATTCTTACCGTAGAAGTAGAACAATTTTGCTCGTGATCTGCATGAAGAATTAATAATTTATCTAAAGCATTTACCACCGTAGAATCTAAATGAAATTCTTGATTTGGACGACGGAAACACATTTTGTAGAAGTTTTCTACATAGTTTAAACTGTCATCACCGTGATTGATTGGTAAACCCATTTTCTTACGGTAAGTCCAAGCACAAAGGTGAGAGAACTTCGCAATCAGCATTTCGGCTGCGTGATCCATTTCTTCTTTTGATCTTACATCAACTGCTTTTGGATTAAAGGCGGTAAGAGCAGAAGTTAACGAAGATAAAACACCCATTGGATGCGCTGAACGAGGGAACACGTCGATCAATCTTTTCATTTCGTCTGCAACGAAATTATATTTTTTAATTCCTTTTTCAAAACCTGAGAACTGATCTGCAGTTGGCAATTCACCGTTTAACAAAAGGTACATTACCTCTGTAAAACTTGATTTCTCGGCAATTTGGTCGATTGGATATCCTCTGTAGTACAATTCTCCATTGTCGCCATCAAGGTAAGTGATGTCACTAATTGTAGCACCTGTATTTTTGTAACCTAAGTCTAAAGTGATCAAACCAGTCTGGTCTCTTAACTTTGAAATATCGATTCCTCTGTCACCGATGGTGCTTTCTACGATCGGGTATTCAAAAGATTTACCGTCATAGTTTAATATAACTTTGTTATCTGACATTATAATTTATTTTTTTACTAATTTATACATAATAGAAGAAAACTGCAAATTATTTTGCAGTCTGACGATTCATTTTTTCTATTATCGTTTTATTTTGAAAGCATCCATTCCTGGGAAATAAGCGGTATCTCCTAAAGCCTCCTCTATTCTTAACAATTGGTTGTATTTCGCCATTCTGTCTGAACGAGATGCAGAACCAGTTTTAATCTGTCCACAGTTCATGGCAACGGCTAAATCTGCAATAGTAGAGTCTTCTGTTTCGCCTGATCGGTGAGACATTACCGTTGTATATTTATTATGCTGAGCCATTTGAACAGCATCCATCGTTTCTGACAACGTACCGATCTGATTAACTTTAATTAAAATTGAATTACCAATTTCTTCTTTTATTCCTTTCGCTAAAATCTCGGTATTGGTCACAAATAAATCATCACCAACAATCTGAATATTTTTTCCCAATTTATCTGTTAACATTTTCCAACCTTCCCAGTCATTTTCGTCCATACCATCTTCGATAGAAATAATAGGATATTTCGCGGATAATTCTGCTAAATAATTTACTTGCTCTTCTCTATTTCTGAGCGCGCCATTTTCACCCTCGAATTTTCTATAATCGTATTTCCCATCAACATAAAATTCTGAAGCGGCACAGTCTAAAGCAAACATAATATCATCTCCTGCTTTGTACCCAGCATTTTCTATTGCTTGTGTAAGCGTATCTAAAGCATCTTCAGTTCCTTCAAACTTTGGTGCAAAACCACCTTCATCACCAACAGCGGTAGAAAGATTTCTCTTTTTTAAGATTGATTTTAATTCGTGAAAGATCTCTGTTCCTTTCTGTAAAGCATGAGAAAAAGAATCTGCTCTTACAGGCATGATCATAAATTCCTGAAATGCAATCGGTGCGTCTGAATGCGAACCGCCATTAATAACATTCATCATCGGAACAGGAAGAGTATTTGCATTTACTCCACCGATATATTTATACAACGGTATTTTTAAATCTAAAGCTGCAGCTTTTGCCACTGCTAAAGAAACGCCCAAAATTGCGTTTGCTCCAAGATTCGCTTTATTTGGTGTTCCATCTAGTTCGATCATGATCTGATCAATCAGATTTTGTTCGAATACCGAAACTCCGATTAATTCTGGTGCAATTACTTCTCGTACATTTTCTACAGCTTTTAAAACTCCTTTTCCTCCGTACGCTTTCTCGCCGTCACGTAATTCAGCGGCTTCATGTTCGCCAGTAGACGCTCCAGACGGAACTGCTGCACGACCCATAGAACCATTTTCTGTGAAAACATCAACTTCAATTGTAGGGTTTCCTCTGGAATCTAAAATTTGTCTAGCTTCAATGTAAGAAATGTAACTCATTGTAATTATTTTAATGTTATTTTTTCAATTACAAATTTAGTTAAAATTGATTGATTGCCACGGTTTAATGCAATGATTTTGGAATGGTTTCAGTTAAAACTAAGTTAATATTTAAGGTTTACGGCGAATTTGAAAACTTATCTCTAAATTTGAATTTAAGCAAAAATAATAAATCATGAAAAAATCAATAATCTTAAGTTTAAGCGCAGTACTTATGGCAACAGTTAGTTGCAGTAAAACAGCTGAAGGTAATAAAAGTATCATCAAAGAAAATACGGAATATTCAGAAGATCTTAAAAAGGACAGTAGCAGCGTCCGTGATAATTCAATGGACGTACAGCCCATTGAAAAGCAAGAGTACACCGAACGTTATGTCGGAGATGATAAAACTTCCGCGCTCGTAACCTTTAAAAATACGGACAAAGAAAATACGATCAGCATCAGAAGTAATAATAAAACCATTTCTGCACCGCAAAAAGAAGCCTGGGCAAAAGGTGGAGTTTATGAAAATTTCGATATTACTATCGTGGCTAAAAACGACAGCATAACAATTACACAAGAAGACAAAGTAATTTATTTAAAGAAGGCGAGACAGAACTAAATTATTATGGATGTAGGATGTAGGATGTTGGATGTTGGATGTTGGATGTCGGCAAGTAAACAAAACATTAATAAATAAGCACAAAAAAATCCGTCAAATAAATTTGGCGGATTTTAATTTATAAAAACTTAAGAATATTATTCTCCAGCTTTTTCTTCTGATGCGTCAGCAGATTCTGCTTTCGGCTCTTCAGTTTGTGCTACTTCTTCTGTAGGTGCTTCTACTGTCTCAGCAACAGTTTCTGCTTTTTTAGGAGTCGCTCTTCTACTTCTTCTAGTTGCTTTTTTCTCGTCAGCATTCGGGTTGTAAAGATCATTGAAATCTACAAGTTCGATCATTGCCATATCGGCAGCGTCTCCCGGTCTGAATCCAGTTTTGATGATTCTTGTGTAACCACCATTTCTCTCTGCGATTTTAGGAGCAACTGTTCTGAATAATTCAGTGATTGCTTCTTTGCTTTGCAGGTAAGAGAAAACTGTTCTTCTGTTGTGTGTAGTATCGTCTTTCGCTTTTGTAAGGAGAGGTTCAATATATACTCTTAAAGCTTTCGCTTTAGCAACAGTCGTATTGATTCTTTTATGCTCAATCAGAGAACAAGCCATATTAGAAAGCATTGCACTTCTATGTGGAGCTGTTCTTCCTAAGTGATTGAATTTTTTACCGTGTCTCATTGTTATTTATTTATCAGCGTCTAATTTATATTTTGCAACGTCGAAACCGAAGTTAAGACCTTTTGCGTGCACTAATTCTTCTAATTCTGTTAAAGATTTTTTACCGAAATTTCTGAATTTCATCAAATCAGACTTCGTATAAGAAACTAGTTCTCCTAAAGATTCAACTTCAGCAGCTTTCAAGCAGTTTAATGCTCTTACAGACAGATCCATATCTACTAATTTTGATTTTAGCAATTGTCTGGTATGTAAAGTTTCTTCATCATATTGAATAGAGGCTTTCACCGCTTCAGTTTCCAAAGTGATTCTCTCATCGGAGAACAACATGAAATGATAAATTAATATCTTAGAAGCTTCTGTTAAAGCATTTTGAGGACTGATGGAACCATCCGTTTCAATATCCAACACTAATTTTTCGTAGTCTGTTTTTTGCTCGACACGGTAGTTTTCAACGCTGTACTGTACTTTCTTAATCGGCGTGTAAATTGAGTCAATCGCAATAGTTCCAATCGGAGCACTGCCAGATTTGTTTTGTTCTGATGGAACATACCCTCTACCTTTTTCAATGTTGAAGGTCATCTCAAATTTCACCTCTTTATTGGTGGTGCAAATAACCAAGTCTGGATTCAATACTTCGAATTCCTGCATTGTTTTTGCTAAGTCACCTGCCGTAATAGTAGTTTGTCCAGAAACTTTTGCTGTTACTTCTTCTGCTGTTGCAGTTTCGGTTTTTGCTCTAAGTCTTAATTGTTTCAGGTTCAGAATAATTTCTGTAACATCTTCAATTACTCCTGGAATAGTTGAAAATTCGTGCTCTACGCCTTCTATTTTAATAGATGAAATAGCATATCCTTCTAGAGAAGAAAGTAAAACTCTTCTCAAAGCATTACCAATAGTAAGTCCAAAACCTTGCTCTAATGGTCGAAATTCAAATTGACCTTTGAATTCGTTAGAGTTAAGTAGGATTACTTTATCGGGTTTAATAAATGTTAAAATTGCCATATAATATAGGTTGAGCAAAAATTTGAAAAAATTATTATTTAGAGTAAAGTTCGACGATCAGTTGTTCTCTCAGATCTTCCGGGATTTGAATTCTCTCCGGAGCTGATGTGAAAGTACCTGATTTTGTTTCGTCGTTGAATTGCAACCACTCATAGTTTGACTTATAAGCCAGTGAGTCAGAAATTACTTCTAGAGATTTTGATTTCTCTCTAACTGCAACTACGTCTCCTGGTTTCAAAGTATATGAAGCGATGTTTACCAATTCTCCGTTTACCGTAATGTGTCTGTGAGATACCAATTGTCTTGCACCAGCTCTGGTTTTTGCAAATCCTAATCTGTACACTACATTGTCTAATCTTGATTCACAAAGTTGTAAAAGAACTTCACCTGTTACGCCTTTTGCTCTGTTCGCTTTTTCGTATAGGTTAGCAAATTGCTTTTCTAAAATACCATAAGTATATTTCGCTTTCTGCTTTTCCATTAACTGAACAGCATATTCGGATTTCTTCTGGTTTCTTCTTTTATTAACACCGTGTTGTCCCGGCGGTTGGTTTTTTCTTTTCTCGAAGCTTTTGTCATCTCCGTAGATTGCAGCCCCAAACTTTCTTGCAATCTTTGTTTTTGGTCCAATATATCTTGCCATATTATTTTTAAGATTTTAGATTCTAGAATTTAAAGTTTGAATAAAAGAATGGTTACTTTTTACAAAATTTAAACTTAAGATTCTTAGATTATACTCTTCTTCTTTTTGGAGGTCTACATCCGTTGTGTGGCATTGGAGTCACATCAACGATTTCACTAACTTCAATTCCTGAATTGTGAATCGTTCTGATTGCAGATTCTCTACCTGCACCAGGACCTTTCACGTAAACCTTTACTCTTCGTAGTCCAGCATCGTGTGCTACTGTTGAGCAATTTTCTGCAGCCATTTGCGCTGCAAAAGGAGTATTCTTCTTAGAACCTCTGAATCCCATCTTTCCGGCAGATGCCCAAGAGATGACCTCTCCACTTTTATTTGTCAAAGAAATAATGATATTATTGAAAGTAGCTTGGATGTGTGCTTCACCAATCGCTTCAACTTTAACTTTTCTTTTCTTAACTGCTTTAGTCTGTTTTGCCATAATTCTTACCGATTATTTAGTTGCTTTTTTCTTGTTAGCAACAGTTTTTCTCTTTCCTTTTCGGGTTCTTGAATTGTTTTTAGTTCTTTGGCCTCTTAAAGGTAATCCTAGTCTGTGACGTATTCCTCGTTGGCAACCAATATCCATCAATCGCTTGATGTTTATTTGGGTCTCAGAACGTAATTCACCTTCCACTTTAATGTTTTCAGTGATGTAGTTTCTGATTAATGCCAATTCATCGTCATTCCATTCGTTGACTTTCTTGTCTTCGCTAATACCAGCTGCTTTTAAGATCTCTGAAGAAGTACTTCTCCCAACACCGTAAATATAAGTTAAACCGATAACGCCTCTTTTGTTTTTTGGTAAATCAATACCTGAAATTCTCGCCATAATTTAATTTTAGCCTTGTCTTTGTTTAAATTTTGGGTTCTTCTTGTTGATCACAAACAGAACGCCTTTTCTGCGAACGATTTTGCAATCAGCACTTCTTTTTTTGATAGATGCTCTAACTTTCATTTGTTAAGTTTTCTTTTCTAATTTTGCAACGGTTAAATGAGATCTTACGGTATCATTCCCATTTTGTTTAAATTTAAAACCTCAATAAAGTTTTTCAACTTTAGAAGTTCTCTTTTATAATAAAGTTCAGACGTTACTGAATTTAATATCTAAATGTAATTCTACCCTTCGATAAATCGTAAGGAGATAATTCTAATTTCACCTTGTCTCCAGGTAAAAGTTTAATGTAATGCATTCGCATTTTACCAGAAATGTGGGCAATAAGTACATGTCCATTTTCTAATTCAACACGGAACTGGGCGT
>JBBSRZ010000101.1:0-7259 GCA_038242555.1 Flavobacteriales bacterium
GATTAATTTCTAAAAATATAATTAAAGTTCCGTAGGGAAACTACGGAACTTTTTTTTAATCTACGGGCATCGTCCAATGGTAGGATACCGGTCTCCAAAACCGTTGATCAGGGTTCGAGTCCTTGTGCCCGTGCAAATAAAAGATAATGAGTTTAGTAGATTTTATCAAAGGTTCTTATTTCGAATTCAAAGACAAAGTAGAGTGGCCAAAGTGGCCAGAGTTACAGTCTTCGACAATAGTTGTAACTATCGGTACCGTAATCATGGCTCTATTTACTTTTGGTGTAGACTCATTGTTCAGTAAATCTATTGCGAATATTTTATCGCTCTTTATCAATCTGTTCAATTAAAAGTATTTTCCCAAATGAGTGATTTGAAATGGTATGTTCTGAAATCCATAAGCGGACAGGAAAATAAGGTGAAAGCCTATATTGAGAGCGAAATGAAACATTATGGTTTAGAAGAATTCGTTACTCAAGTTGTTATTCCTATGGAGAAAGTAATCCAGATTAGGAATGGTAAAAAAACACCGAAGGAAAAACCGTACTATCCCGGATATTTAATGGTAGAAGCCAATCTAGTTGGTGAGGTTCCTCACATTATCAAAAATATTCCTTCCGTTATTTCTTTTTTAAGTTCAACTAAAGGAGGAGATCCAGTACCAATGCGTAAATCTGAAGTGAACAGAATGCTAGGTAGAATGGATGAACTTTCTGAGTTTGCAATGGAAACTGCAATTCCGTTTATTGTAGGAGAGAATGTAAAAGTGATCGATGGACCTTTCAATGGTTTCAATGGTACGGTTGAAAAACTACATGAAGACAAAAAGAAAATTGAAGTATCTGTAATGATCTTCGGACGTAAGACTCCAATGGAATTGAGTTTTATGCAAGTAGAAAAAGTTTAGAATACTTAAATAATATTTAAAGACCACTCAAAACTGAGTGGTCTTTCTTTTTTTAACGGAGGTTCATTTGATTTTATAGTTGAGGTAGGTTAAACTGAACATAAACAGATAATATCATTTCAGACAAATATTATTATTTTTAAAATTTGCTTACAAATCAATCACTTAGTTATTGTGTAATCAAAATTTATTCTTAATTTTGCAATCCGAAATGTAGAGTAGTGGCTTGCTATTACTTTGCAAATTTATAAATGCTTCCACATTCATAAATTTCTTAATTTTTCAAAAAAATAAAAATGGCTAAAAAAGTCTTTAAAATGGTTAAGCTCCAAGTAAAAGGAGGAGCAGCAAACCCATCTCCACCAGTAGGTCCAGCTTTGGGTTCTGCAGGGGTGAACATTATGGAGTTTTGTAAGCAATTTAACGGAAGAACTCAAGACAAGCCGGGACAAGTTTTACCTGTAGTAATTACAGTTTACGAAGACAAATCATTTGAATTCGCAATTAAAACTCCACCAGCTGCAATCCAACTTTTAGAAGCTTCTAAGCAGAAAAAAGGATCAGGAGAACCAAACAGACTGAAAGTAGGTTCTGTTTCTTGGGATCAAGTTAAAAAAATTGCTGAAGATAAAATGGTAGATCTTAATTGCTTTACTATTGACGGCGCCCTTACTATGGTTGCAGGAACTGCAAGATCTATGGGATTAAAAGTAACAGGAAGTAAACCAACTAACGCTTAAAACTTATAGATATGGCAAAAGTAACGAAAAAGCAAAAAGAAGCTTTAAGCAAATTAGATAAGAACAAAGTTTATTCACTTGACGAAGCTTCGGCTTTGGTAAAAGAAGTAAATACTGCAAAATTTGATGCCTCTGTAGATATCGCAGTTCGTTTAGGAGTTGATCCTAGAAAAGCGAATCAAATGGTAAGAGGTGTTGTATCTCTTCCTCACGGAACAGGTAAAGACATTAAAGTACTTGCGTTAGTAACTCCAGATAAAGAAGCAGAAGCGAAAGAAGCTGGTGCGGATTATGTTGGTCTTGATGAGTATTTACAAAAAATCAAAGACGGTTGGACAGATGTTGACGTAATTGTGACTATGCCTGCAGTAATGGGTAAATTAGGTCCATTAGGTAGAGTATTAGGACCAAGAGGTTTAATGCCAAATCCAAAATCTGGTACAGTAACTATGGATATTGGAAAAGCTGTTGCGGAAGTAAAAGCTGGTAAAATTGACTTTAAAGTTGATAAATACGGAATTATCCACGCAGGAATCGGTAAAGTGTCTTTTGATGCTGCGAAAATTAGAGAAAATGCTGCTGAATTAATTCAGACACTACTTAAATTGAAGCCTACCGCTTCTAAAGGTATTTATGTAAGAAGCATTTACATGTCTTCTACAATGAGTCCAGGTATTTCAATTGACACTAAATCTGTAAATTAAAAATCTGAACAACAATGACAAAAGAAGCTAAAGTATTAGTAATACAAGATATAAAAGGAATGTTACAAGACGCGAAAGTGGTTTATGTAGCAAGTCTCGAAGGAATGAATGCGGCTGCCACTTCTGAGTTTAGAAGACAGGCATTTAAGCAAGACATTACTTTAAAAGTTGTAAAAAATACCTTGTTACAAAAAGCAATGGAACAAACAGAAGGAGTTGATTTTTCTGAAATGTTCCCAAGTTTCAAAGGAAACACTGCTTTGATGATTTCTGAAACAGCAAACGCTCCGGCCAAGTTGATCCAGAACTTCAGAAAAAAAGCAGAAGTTCCAGCTTTGAAATCTGCTTATTTACAAGAAACATTCTACGTAGGAGACGAACACTTAGGTGCTTTAGTAAGCATTAAGTCTAGAGAAGAAATGATCGGTGAAATCATCACATTACTTCAGTCGCCACTTAGAAACGTTCTTTCTGCACTTCAAAATAAAGAAGACGCAGCAGGAAAAATTGAGGAAGAAACTGCTACAGCAGAAGAAACTCCAGCTGCAGAGGCTGCTCCAGAAGCAAGCGCTGACGCTACAGATGCACCAAGTGCAGAGTAATTAGACTCAAAAAAACTCAAAAATAAATCGTTCAACAATTAAAACATTATTAAAATGTCAGATTTAAAAAACTTAGCGGAAACGCTTGTAAACTTAACCGTTAAAGACGTAAATGAATTAGCGACTATCCTTAAGGATGAGTACGGAATCGAACCTGCTGCTGTAGCTGTTGCTGCGGGTGGTGGTGCTGCTGAAGCTGTAGAAGAAAAAACAGAATTCGATGTAATCTTGAAAGCTGCAGGTGCTTCTAAATTAGCAGTTGTAAAATTAGTTAAAGATTTAACTGGTGCAGGTCTTAAAGAAGCGAAAGATATGGTAGATTCAGCTCCGACTGCAATCAAAGAAGGTATTTCTAAAGACGAAGCAGAAGCTTTGAAAAAACAATTAGAAGACGCTGGTGCAGAAGTAGAAGTGAAATAATTCATTCTCACACTATAATAAAGCCGTTTCCTTTGGGAAGCGGCTTTTTTTATTTAATGTTAAAAGGTATTAAAGTTTCTCAGTCAGATATTTCCAGTATCGTTTCGGTAAAGATTGCACATGAAGTTTCATATTCTTGCGCTCCGGAATATTTGTTTTGGTAAAATACCGCTGCCACAATTTCTGATACTGAATTTCCTCTTCGTGCAGTAAATTTTTAGTGTGACTGATGTTTTGTGTTGATAACAATCCAGGTTCAAAGAATTGGATTTCACTCAAATCATAAAACGCTCCGTAATGCCGACGTAAATCGTAGATCATCCATTTCTGATCGCTATAACGATTTTTAAAATGCGATACAATTAAAGAGAGCACGTTAAAATCAGGTTCGATTTTAGCGAAATAAACATCGCCCTGTAATTTTTCAAAACGGACAAATGCATGCATCCTGTGAACTTCTCTACTGATAGATTTCGTAATTTTGGCAATATCCATAATATCGACGTTGCCGAAATTTTCTAGAATATTTTTTTGAGGGAATTTAATTGATTGTGAAACTGCAGATAAAATCAGTCGCTCCGCATTTTCACTCTCCGACAAGTAAACTCTTAAAAGTTGAGATACTCCTTTTTTTCCGAGATTGCTTTCCATCTTCTTTAGAACCCGCTCGGCCTTTTCCTGATTGGTTACCACTTCGTGGTGATCGGTAAAAATAGATTCGGTTTGATAATTTTCGCGAGAAATAATCTTTGCTGGTTGGTACTTGTATTCAAATACTTCGAAAATTGCAGTGAATAATCCTTCAAATGTTCCGTCGTAGAGAAGCGTCGTCATCTAGAAAAGCGTCAGTTGTTGCGAATGAGGATTTTGAAACTTCGATTTCATTCCTTGCAAAATGATTTTTCTGAAATTATAATCATCGATATATTTAGTGAAGACATTCTGAGATTCAAATTCAACAAAATATTTTGCTCGGTTAGAAGCAACGCCCATTTTCTGCAAATGCTCTAAATTTAATTTTTGAAATTTGCGGGCAGTTAATATTTTAGACATCGATTTTCTACCGATTCCTGGAACGCGTAAAATCATTTCCTTGGTTGCCGTATTAATATTTACAGGAAATTGCTCACGATTCCGCAAAGCCCAAGCTAGTTTTGGATCAACTTCTAAATCTAAAAAGGGATTGCTTTTTTCTAAAATTTCATCTGCTTTAAAACCATAAAACCGCATTAACCAATCCGCTTGATATAAACGATTTTCCCTCAACATCGGAACTTGCGAATCGATTGAAGGCAATCTTTTATCTTCTAACATCGGGACGTAGCCTGAGTAATAAACTCTCTTTAGATTAAAATTCCGATAGAAATGATCTGAAACTTTAATGATTTTCAAATCTGTTTCGTCTGTTGCTCCGACAATAACTTGCGTAGATTGTCCCGCCGGTGCAAACTTGGGAACATGTTTAAAGATCTTTTTCTCTTCCTTATATAATATCAGTTCATTTTTAATAAAACCCATAGGCTTGATCATCTGATCGTGGGATTTCTCCGGAGCCAACAATTTTAAACCTGCCATTGTCGGAATTTCTAAATTAATAGAAAGTCGATCTGCATACAATCCGGCTTCCCTCATTATTTCATCACTCGCATCTGGAATTGATTTTAAGTGAATGTAACCATTAAATTTATGTTCCGTTCGTAATTTCTTCGCCACGCGAACCAAGCGCTCCATAGTGGTGTCAGCATCTGTAAATATTCCGGAACTCAGAAATAGTCCTTCAATATAATTTCGTCGGTAAAAATTGATGGTTAAATCAACCACTTCTTCTACAGTAAAGGCTGCGCGCTTAACATCATTTGATTTACGAGAAACGCAATAAGCACAATCGTAAATGCAATGATTAGTCAGTAAAATTTTTAAAAGAGAAACGCATCGACCGTCTTCTGTATAAGAATGGCAAATCCCCGAAGCGTGACTGTCGCCTAAACCTCCGTTTTTATTTTTACGATTTCCACCGCTCGACGAGCATGAAACATCATATTTTGCAGCGTCGGCTAAGATCTCGAGTTTTTCTTGAAGGCGGGGAAAATTCATTAATAAAAAATATTTTGGGAATCAAATTTACAACCTTTACGAAGAGGTCACAAAACTTTATTACAGTTTAACAGTATATGTAAATCATTAATAGTGAATTGCTTTTATTAGATTTCTCTGTGAAAAAATAGATTGTTTAGTTAATAATTTTATCATGTAAATGATTATTGAAAATAATTTATTAGATTTGAATTATGCTAAGCATTTAATTTTTTATTCTTGTCCAAAAATTAAAATCATTTTCCTCTATCGGAAATTAGTAAGTGTTCAAAATCAGAGTGTTATTTGTGAAAACCAAATAAATTACTTATCTTTGCAGTCAATTTTGGCGCATAAATTTGTTTACTTAACTTTAAGATATTGATTATCAACTCTTTCATTTTATGAAAGAGGATTTTCTGTTTCTAGTTATGATCCAAAGATATACGCCGAAATTAAAGTGAAAATATTTTGCACTACGTCGTGAAAAGATATACCGATGTTGCAGTTAGGTTTTAGATAAAGGACTGATAGATAATAAATCAGAGACTTTTAATAAGAAATACTCAGACAACTGCGCCAAAGTTCTCTATATCTTTTTCTTATTGAGTTCGTCTCAAATCTCTCATCTTTCGTTTCTCATCTCAACCTGATATTTTGAAAACAAAATATTTTTTAACCCTCATTCTTTAATTTTTTTATGAGTAAATCTAAAGCAGTCGCTAAAACTCAGGCCAGTCAAAGAATCAATTTCTCCGAAGCAAAAGGGAAAATTGTGACTCCTGACTTTTTGGACATTCAGATCCAATCTTTTAAAGGTTTTTTCCAGTTGGATACCCTTCCGGAGCAAAGACTCGAAGAATCTTTGTACAAGACTTTTCAAGAAAATTTCCCAATTACCGATTCTAGAAACAATTTCGTTTTAGAATTCTTGGATTATTTGGTTGATTCACCACGCTACTCGATCGACGAGTGTGTAGAAAGAGGTTTAACGTATTCAGTCCCTCTAAAAGCCAGACTTAAATTGTATTGTACTGACCCTGAACATGAAGATTTTCAGACCGTGGTACAAGATGTCTATTTAGGACCAATTCCTTATATGACGCCGTCTGGTTCATTTATTATTAATGGTGCAGAACGTGTTATTGTAACTCAATTACACAGATCTCCAGGTGTTTTCTTTGGTCAGACTTATCACGCCAACGGAACTAAATTGTATTATTCCCGTATTATTCCATTTAAAGGATCTTGGATGGAATTTACAACCGACATTAATAACGTAATGTTCGCTTATATTGACCGTAAGAAAAAATTACCTTTAACTACTTTGTTAAGAGCGATCGGATACGAATCTGATAAAGACATCTTACAAATATTTGACCTTGCAGAAGAAATTAAGGTTTCTAAAGCAGCGTTGAAGAAAGTAGAAGGAAGAGTTCTTGCAGCGAGAGTTTTGAACACTTGGTTTGAAGATTTCGTTGACGAAGATACAGGTGAAGTAGTTTCTATTGAAAGAAATGAAATCATCTTAGATAGAGAAACAGTTCTTGAAAAAGAACATGTAGAAATGATTATGGATTCTGGTGTGAAATCAATTTTGATTCACAAAGAAAATTCTCATGAATTCTCAATCATCCAAAATACATTACAAAAAGATCCAACCAACTCCGAAAAAGAAGCGGTTGAATATATCTATCGTCAGTTGCGTAACGCAGATCCGCCCGATGAAGAAACTGCACGTGGAATTATTGAAAAATTATTCTTCAGTGAGCAACGTTATTCATTAGGAGAAGTTGGTCGTTACCGATTGAAC
>JBBSRZ010000102.1:0-7188 GCA_038242555.1 Flavobacteriales bacterium
TCGATTTTAGTCCAAATTTGGCTAGTTTTCAACTCGTCAAAAAACTGATATAACTTCTCTAATTCTGGAGTTCCGTTCTTTCCGTAATCTTCAATGTTTTTTACCGTTCCATCTTGGTAAGTAATATTTAAATTGGAGGTAGGTAGATCGGAAATGTTTTTATTCCCATAATAATCCTTTAGCCCAGAGAGTTTTAGATTATTTAAAATCGCAAGAAGTTCAGCGTATTCTTTTTCATTAATGGTTGCTTTAAAGGTTCCCTCGCTTTTTTCTGAGGTTCGATCTTGCGAGAAGTTAAAACGCTCCGCTTTGAAAATGGCAGTTCGGTCAGAATTGAGGGTCATTTTATAGATAGGGCAAAAACCATAACAAGCACCCGCGGAATATTCAATTTTCGAATAGTTTGAACTATTTGTTGTGCTGCAGTTTAATAATAGTAACAATGCAATAAGACTAAATAAATATTTCATAGGTGTTTTTGAAATGTGAAGTCAATTATTAGTCCAAAAAAAATAGACTTGGGTCACCAAATCTATAATTATTTATTTGAAAAACTTATCCATGTAATCTTTTCCAAATGGCATCTTTTAGTTCCATCAATCCTTCCTGAGTTACCGCTGAAAAGTAGAGTGGTTGTCGGTTTTCAGGAAATTCTTTGGTGATTTCAGTTTTCAATTCATTATCTAAAAGATCTGCTTTGGAAATTGAAATGATAAAATCTTTATCTAAAAGTTCTGGATTATATTCTTGTAATTCATTTTCTAAAATTTTAAATTCTTCAAAATGACTTTCTGAATCTGCTGGGATTAAAAACAAAAGAATTGAGTTTCTTTCGATATGTCTCAAAAACCGGTGTCCAAGGCCTTTTCCTTCCGCTGCTCCTTCAATGATCCCCGGAATATCTGCCATTACAAAAGATTTGTAATTTCGGTAATCGACGATCCCTAAATTGGGAGTTAAAGTTGTAAAAGCGTAATCGGCAATTTTGGGTTTCGCCGCAGAAACTGCAGCTAATAAAGTTGACTTTCCGGCATTGGGGAATCCTACTAATCCAACATCTGCCAGAAGTTTTAATTCAAAAGTAATATAACCTTCTTCGCCTGGAAGTCCAGGCTGTGCATATCTCGGTGTTTGATTGGTTGATGATTTAAAATGCTCGTTACCTTTACCACCTTTACCACCATGCATCAGAATAATCTCCTGGCCATCTTCTAAGATTTCTGCCACGATTTCTCCTTCTTCATTCTTTGCAATCGTTCCTAAAGGAACCTCAATATAAACATCTTCGCCGTAAGCGCCAGTTAATTGGTTCTTGCTACCGTTTTTACCGCGTTCTGCTTTGATATGTCGGGTATAACGTAGGGGAAGTAAAGTCCATTCATGCGAATTACCTTTCAAAATTACGTGACCACCGCGTCCGCCGTCACCACCGTCGGGACCACCTTTCGGGACATATTTTTCACGGTTAAGGTGGGCTGAGCCTCCACCACCATGACCACTTGTACAATGGATTTTTACGTAGTCTACAAAATTTGACATATTTATATTTTTTGTCAAAACGAGTAAAAACCACAAAGCAATCTAATTGAACAGATTGCTTCACTGCGCTCGCAATGATAATTTTTATTTTATTTTTTCTACTTCCGCAAAAAGTTTTTCAGAGATTTCGTCGATTGCACCAACTCCATTAACTTCTACATATTTACTTTGTTGCTTATACAATTCGGCAACTTCTGCAGTTTTTGCGTAATATTCTTTAATTCTATTACTGATAATTTCCTGATTAGAATCGTCTGTTCTTCCACTTGTGTGTCCTCTTTTTAAAAGTCGTTCTACCAATACGGTATCTTCAACGATTAAAGAAATACAAACATCGATCGTGTCATTCAAAATATCTTTAACGAGTTCTTCTAGTACTTGAGTTTGGTAAGCAGTCCGCGGAAATCCGTCGAAAATATAACCGTCTACTTCACACGGTTTTTTTAATTCAGCAGTTAACATATCGATCGTTACCTGATCCGGAACCAGTTCTCCTTTGTCGATATACGATTTTGCTAATTGGCCTAATTCTGTATCATTTTTAATATTAAACCGAAATAAATCCCCTGTGGAAATTTGCTTAAGGTTGAATTTTTCTATTAAATTCTGCGCTTGCGTACCTTTTCCACTTCCTGGAGGACCGAAGAGAACGATATTTATCATTATTTATTCAGATTTATTTTTAGTGATTTATTCTTCCTTCTGATAATTGATATAAATCGGGAAGGTTTCTGCCCAATTCATCGTAATCAAGTCCATAACCTAAGACGAACTTATTCGGAATTTCTTTTCCAACGTAGTCGATTTTGAACTCTTTTTTATAAACATCTGGCTTTAATAAAAGAGATGCAACTCTCAAAGATTTCGGACGCTGTGTATTTTGAAAATAGGAAAATAAACTTTCGATCGTGTTTCCCGTATCAATAATATCTTCCATTAAAATAATGTGGCGACCTTCTACTTCTTTAGTTAAGTCCATTTTTTTGTAAACAATTCCCGTAGATTGTAATCCACCTACGTAGGAACTCATTTGAATAAAAGCAATTTCGCACGGTCCTGGATAATGTTTTAAGAAATCAGAAAAGAACATAATTACGCCGTTAAGAACCCCTATAAATACCGGAACTTCATCTTTGTAATCTTCGTAAACTTTCTGTGCTAATTCTTTGATGATGGATTGAATTTCGTCGTTTTTAAGATACGGTACGAATTCTTTGTCGTGAATTTTAACTACTTCCATAAGATTTTCTAATTCGCAAATTTAAGTAAATAATTCGAAAGCGCAGGCGGTAGTCCATACTGTATATAGAGAAGACAAATATTATGGGGCGAATTATTGTTCAAGATTATTATAAAAACTATTTTTGTAGAAATCTAATAAAAAAGTAAATTATGGCAACTTACGTTGTAGTCGGCCTTCAGTATGGCGACGAAGGCAAAGGGAAAATTACAGATGTACTTTCTGCGAAATCAGACTACGTCGTCCGTTTTCAAGGTGGTGATAATGCCGGACATACCGTATATGTTGGTGATGAGAAATTTGTTTTGCATTTACTTCCTTCTGGAGTTTTACAGTGCAAAGGAAAATGCATTATCGCTAATGGAGTAGTGGTCAATCCGAAAGCATTTATGCGAGAAATCGCCCAACTTGAAGAAAAAGGAATGCGTACCGATCACGTTTTTATCAGCAGGAGAGCGCATGTAATTATGCCGTATCATATTTTGCTTGATACTTATCGTGAAGAAGAAGAAGGAGGAACACAAATTGGGACGACCAAAAAAGGAATCGGACCGTGTTATGAAGATAAGATTGCACGCGTCGGAATTCGGATGGTTGACTTATTGAACCCAGAAGTTCTGGCAGAAAAAATCCAGAAAAATCTTAAAACTAAAAACTCCCTTTTCGAGAAGTATTTTGAAAAACCTAAATTAGATTTTGATGAAATTTACAACGAGTTTTTAGCACTTGGTGAAACATTGAAAGATAGAATCGTAGACACTGAAGTAGAACTGAATCAAGCAATTCACAACGGAAAAAATATTTTATTTGAAGGAGCACAGGCTGCCATGTTGGATATTGATTTCGGAACGTATCCTTACGTGACGTCTTCTTCACCAACAACTGGTGGAGTTTGTTCAGGAGCCGGAGTTCCCCCAACCAGTCTTGAAAATTTAATCGGTGTTGCCAAAGCCTACACAACAAGAGTTGGAAATGGGCCTTTTCCTACCGAACTGCATGACGAGTTAGGCGAAGAAATGCGAAAAGTTGGTAGAGAATACGGTGCAACAACTGGAAGACCTAGACGAACCGGTTGGTTAGATTTAGTTTCTTTGAAGCACGCAACTATGATTAATGGTATTAATAACTTAGTAATTACTAAACTTGATGTTCTCTCTGGAATCTCTCCTTTAAAAATTGCCACAAAATACAGGACCGAAGACGGAAAAATTATCGATTACTTTACTTCTTCTACCACGAAATTGTACAATTACGAACCTCTTTATGAGGAATTAGAAGGTTGGACGGAAGACATTACCAACGCCAGAAGTTATGATGAACTTCCAGCAAACGCTAAAAAATACATTGAGTTTATAGAAAATTATTTAGGAATCAACGTATATCTTGTTTCAGTAGGGCCAGAAAGAAGTCAGAATATTATCAGAAAAGAATTATTTTAATCAATATCAATAAACTTTCGAAAATTTTTAATCTTAACCACTCTTCATGGAGTGGTTTTTTGATGTTTGAAGTTAAAATTATTTTTATGTTATGTTTTGAATTGTTTCTTCTAAAAGTCATTATTTAATTGGCTTTAAGTTTGATAATTATTTATATAAAAGAAATTATCAATGTAGAAGTGATAATAACAGTCAAATATTGTTCAACTTTAGAAATAATTAATAATGAGAAATTTTTTACAAAACGAAGAATTCCAACTTGATGAAATTCTTTTTGAAAACCGAAATAAAAATTACGGCGCTTACGCTTTAAGAAACGAAGCAGATCAAATTTTAACGAAGTCTATGTTTATCGGAATTGGTGTCTTTGCGATGATAGCGATTTCTCCTTTGTTAATTAATGCTTTCAATAATACTGAAACAATAATTGTAAAAGAGGTTCCGCCTCCATATGTAATGAGAGATGTTGATAGGATAGAAAAGCCACCTAAACAAATCCAAGTTACTCCGCCAGCGCAAGTAATTGTAAATACCATAGATTCGAGAGTTCCGACGCCCACGAAAGATGCGAAAATAGAAAAAGTAATACCTACGAAAGTCGATTATAATGATGCTGTGGCCGGAACGCAGGATATTATAGGAACTCCGCCAACAACTAATTACGATCCGCCAGCCGTAATTGATATTCCAGTTTCAACTCCGTCAGTAACCGTTCCGAAAGTCGTTGACAATTCTCCGCAAACAACGGTAGATGTTTCTGCTAATTTTATCGGGGGAATTGATGCCTTTAGAAATAAAGTGGTAAATCAATTCGATACATCTGTAATGGATGGAGCGAGTAGCGTTGTAAAAACAACCGTTATTTTTATTGTTGAAAAAGATGGAACGATTAGCGAAATTAAAGCCACAGGTGCTAATCCTGATTTTAATAGAAGTGCCGAAAAAACCATCAAAGCAATTAGAGGAAAATGGGTGCCAGCAAAATTGAACGGTGAGAATGTTAGAAGTTATTTCAAGTTTCCAATTAAAATGAAGTTTGAATAAATTATTTTTTCTTTTATTACCTTATAGTTATCCACAAAATACCCGATTTTGTGGATAATTATTTTATTAGATAAAACACTGGCTAACAATAAACTAACTTTAAATAATTATTTAGTATTCATTTAAAAATAAGAAAAAAGTGTACTTTTGGGGATTAAATTTAAAACAATGGGTAAAATAATAGGAGTTGCTAATCAAAAAGGGGGCGTAGGCAAAACTACAACGGCCGTAAACTTGGCAGCAGCGTTAGGAGTTTTAGAAAAGAAAATCCTACTTATTGATGCTGACCCTCAAGCGAATGCGACTTCTGGTCTGGGAGTCGAGGACGCTACATATTCTACCTATCATTTATTGGAACACAGTGTTGCCGTCGATAAATGTATCCAAAAAACTGCTTCACCAAATCTTGATATTATTGCCTCTCACATCGATTTAGTTGCGGCGGAAATCGAATTAGTGGACCGAGAAAACCGGGAGTACATGTTGAGAACTGCCTTGGCTTCGATCAAGGATAATTATGATTATATTATTATTGATTGCGCACCAAGTTTAGGTTTGATCACAATAAATGCTTTGACTGCGGCAGATTCTGTTATCATTCCGATTCAGTGCGAATATTTTGCTTTGGAAGGTTTAGGTAAATTATTAAATACCATTAAAAATGTTCAGAAAATTCATAATAAAGACCTTGATATCGAAGGTTTATTATTGACGATGTTTGATTCACGTTTGCGTTTATCTAATCAAGTGGTAGAAGAGGTTCATTTACATTTTCCCGAAATGGTTTTCGAAACAATTATCAGCAGAAATGTTCGTTTAAGTGAAGCACCGAGTTTCGGAGAAAGTATTTTGAACTACGATGCAGAAAGCAAAGGCGCAATTCAATATTTGCAATTAGCAGAAGAAGTTTTATTGAAAAACGAAAATTTAATTAGTAATTAGAAAAATATTTTTGAAAGTTCTGACCTTCAAAAATTCATAATATAGCCAGAGAATGAAAGATAAGAAAAGAGCAATGGGACGTGGCTTAGGTGCCATATTGAGCGCAGAATCAAAAGCGTCTGTCAATTCTGCAACTGACGAAGGAGCAGACAAATTTGTTGGCAATATTATGGAAGTTGCTTTGGAAGATATTGATCCAAATGCTTCGCAACCCAGAACTTATTTTGATGAAAAAGCACTCAATGATTTAGCGCAATCTATTCAAAATCTAGGTGTAATACAGCCCATCACTTTACGAAAAGAAGGAAATAGATTCGAGATCATATCTGGAGAACGACGTTTTCGTGCTAGTAAAATTGCGGGTTTAAAAACGATTCCAGCCTATATTCGATTAGTGAATGATCAGGAGTTGCTCGAAATGGCTTTGGTTGAAAATATTCAGCGAGAAGATCTAGATGCGATTGAAATTGCCTTAACCTACCAACGACTTCTAGAAGAAATCGGAATGACGCAGGAAAATTTAAGTCAACGCGTTGGAAAAGAGCGAAGTACAATTACGAATTCTATTCGATTGTTAAGATTAAATCCGGACTTTCAGAACGCAATCAGAAGTGGAGAAATTTCCGCTGGGCACGGTCGAGCAATTATCAGCATTGATGACTCTGCGAAACAAAAAATGCTTTTTGATCGTATTGTAAAATATAATCTTAGTGTTCGTCAGACGGAACAGGAAGCGAATATTTTAAAGAGTTCAGAGAGTCTGATTAAAAAAGTTCCGACTACTTTACCCAACTCTTATAAAAAAGCAGAGAAGAATTTGGCTGATATTTTAGATGTAAAAGTAGAAATTAAAACTGCCGCAAATGGAAAGAAAGGTAAGATCGTTTTGGACTTTAAAAATGAAGAGGAATTAGAACAAATTCTCTCACACTTTAAATAATGCTAAGATTTATTGTTATTTTTCTGCTGGTTTTCTCGATAAAA
>JBBSRZ010000103.1:0-7158 GCA_038242555.1 Flavobacteriales bacterium
TCAACCTCAAAATAACCAGCATCATTAAAGTAGGTTCGCATCGCATTGAACAATTTTGTTCTTTTTATGAAAACTTCTTTCACCTGCGGATTTACGATCATATCAACATAACGTTGTCTGTATCGCTGTTCAGGATCATTGAAAGCATCGTGTGTCACGCCATTTTCATCTGTTCTTGGTTGCGGAAGCGGACGTAAAGATTTCGTCAGAATTTTAAAATTCGAAACTTTAACGGTCATTTCTCCCACTTGCGTATTGAATAGTTCACCTTCTATTCCGATGATATCACCGATATCTAAAAGATGTTTATACACTTCATTATACATGCTTTTATCTTCGCCAGTACAGATTTCATCTCGGTTAAAGTAAACCTGAATTTTACCTTCAGAATCCTGGAGTTCCGCAAAACTTGCTTTCCCTTGAATTCGACGGGTCATCAATCTGCCGGCAATAGTCACGTTTTTACCTTCAACAAAATCTTGCTTAATGGTTTTGGTCGTATCGGTGATTTTATATTCTTCGGCTGGAAAGGCGTTGATGCCCATTTTTTCTAGGCTTTGCAACTTTTCTCTCCTGATGATTTCCTGTTCTGATAACTGCATTTTTCTTGCTATTTTAAGAGCGCAAATTTAGTAAATTTTTCATCAAGAAGAGAACCTTAAATATCACGCAAGAAATTAGAATTAAAGGTTTTCATTATTTCTCAAATAATGTGTTTTTTACAAACTTATATAAATAAAAAATATGTTTTTATTTGGTTTGATTCCAAATCATCAATAAACTCTTATGTGTCTACTAATTTGATTAATTTCGTAATTTGAAAAAATGGTTTGTTTACTTGCTGCTGTTACTTATCTCAATTTCTTTTGTGAGGTCAGGCAAAATGTGAAAGTGCCAAAAAGTAAACTTCTGTATATAAAAAAAATCTGGAAACCTCCTCAAAATTAATTTTCATTTATTAGATGATACAATCAGGTCGAATATTGAAGTTTTTAAAAAATTTCACGCAAACGATAATTAAAATTTAAATTATAAAAAAATGGATGAATTACATCTGCATTTGGTTGTGAACCATTTGCCACTTATATTTCCTATTGTAGGAATTATTATACTCATTATCGGAATTCTTGCAAAATCGGAAGTCAGCAACCGAAACGCTTACATCATATTTATTCTCGGAGCTATAACTTCATTTGTTGCAATGCAAACGGGTGAAAATGCAGAGAACTCCGCTACAAAAATTGCAGGTCTTTCTGACAGTCTGATTGAAAAACATGAGGAAATTTCAGAAATATTTGCTGCCTTAACGTACGGTTTGGGAGTAATTTCCTTGGCTGCTCTAATTGTCAGTTTTAGAAATTCACTTATCTCTAAGTATGCTCCATTTGTTGTGGGAATTCTCGCTATTATTTGTCTTTTCTTTGCTCAAAAAATTGGGACCACTGGTGGTGAAATTCGTCACAAAGAAATCAGAAGTAGTTACTATTTCAACCAATAAAAATGATAGTAAAGTAGATCATTACGATAAAAATGAAGATTAATTATGCTATCGTCTTTTCCGAGTTGCAGTCTTAAATGTAATAAACCAGCGAATTTACCCGACAAAATGAATGTTTTATTCTGGCAGACATTTCCGCCTACCACTCCAATCTTTTTTGCCTAACCTTGTGCCTTGCAAAAAAAGGATATCCTTTCAAGTCGGGCTGCAAGATATCGCACAAATTAAAAGACTTTAATCAAATTAAAATATGAAAGAACTTTTTAAAATAATAATATCTATTTCGATTTTGTTCGGAATTCAACTTAAGGCACAATCGAAGATCTCACTGGAATCTGCGTACGAAAAAGCCTATAAAAACAATCTGATATTAAAAAACGGAAAACTTTTAGTTGATTATCAAGACAAGATTAAAAAATCGTACGCCGTCGTGGAGCCTCTAAATATTTCTGGAGAAATAGGCCAAATTAACTCTGCATACATTGATAACAGAATAGCGGTTGGTCAGACTTTCCATTTGCCAGGATTCTATAAGACTCATAAGCAGGTTTTAATTGAAGAATGGAAAAACTCCATGCTCTCTTTAGATTTGGAAAAATGGCAACTAAAACAGGAAATCGCATTGATCTATAACGAACTGAATTATCAGGATGAAAAAGAAAAACTCCTTCAGCAAGCAGATTCTATATATAACTTCTACTATAAACAAGCAGATCTTCTTCTCAAAAAAGAAAAAGGTAATATCCTAGAGAGTATTACTGCAGAAAGTCATAGAAGCAACGCCGAAATAGAATTGGCAAACCTGCAAAAAGATCGGGAAGTATCTCTTTTTCAATTCAACTATCTGCTCAATGATGAAGTAAGTTATATCAATGAAAACGCAGACTTTTATCAATTATATCTTCTTAATCAAGATCAAACCTATGCCGGAAATCCTGCTGTTTTGAAGCAGTTGCAACAGCAAAAAAATATTGAACTCGCCAAATTGAGCGCTGAGAAATCTAAACTCTTGCCGACATTAAATATTGAATATGGTAATACCAGTATGATGGGGACGGGTGCAGATGATATTTATCATTTAAAGAGTGAACGATTTCACTCAGGTATGATCGGCATTGGAATTCCTCTTTTCAATGGAGCGCAAAAATCATTAATTGAAGGACAAAAAATCAATCAACTTATTGCAGAAAATAATTATGAATATGGTGCTAAAATGCTAAAACATCAATATAAGTCACTATTTGGTGAATATGAAAAACTAAAATTCGAAGCAGATTACTATAAAACCAAAGGTTTAAAGAATGCAAATACCATTATGAAAACTGGAACTCAATTGTACGCAGCAGGAGAAATAAATTTCCAAGACTATTCGGATCTGATCAGTCAAAGTCTACAAATTAAAAACAAACTGATCGACGTTCAAAAATTACTAAATGAAAAAATTATTGAGATAAATAATTTAACCCACCAATAGTTTAAACCAAAACTATTAAAATTCTTCAGGTAATAATAAGAAATTCTGAAAATGGATTTAGCGAACTTTTAAATTTCAAAGAGGAAAATGTGAAAAAGAAATTTGCTGTTAAAATCGCTTATCAATTATTAATAATGGTGAAAAATGTAGAAGAAAAATTTTTAAGAAATTACTTGTAGAAAGAAAAAACATTTATATATTTGCCTTAATGAAACGCTTCAGGGTTCTTTATTAACATAATAATTAGTTTAATAAGCGTTCCATTTGAAATTAAAAAAAACATAATTTACAAATGAATTCAAGAACAAACAATACTTGGTGGTGGCATTCAAACTTTATAAGGGTCTGAAGCAAATCTTGTATTCTGTTTGTAAAAACATATAAAAGACTTTGACGGGCTACGTTGAAGTCTTTTTTTTATCTAAATTTTTAAAAATACCATGGAATTTAATCAAACTGTAAACATAAAAACAACTATAAAATCGGTGATGAGCGATCTCTTTACGCCGGTCGGGATTTATCTGCGACTCCGGGATAAATTTAGGGATACAATTTTGCTAGAAAGTGCAGGAAATCAAAATACAGATAACAACTTTTCCTTTATCGCCATTAATGCGGTTGCAGGAATTGAAATCAGAAATTACGACGAAGCAGAAATTAAATTTCCAATTGGTAATCCTCAAAAAATCGCTTTAAAAAACGAGAAGTTAAGCGAGTTCTTAAATGATTTTACCCAATGTTTTGTTTGTGAAGAGCCATCGAAAGAAATTGGAAAATCAGCACAAGGATTTTTCGGGTATACGAGTTATGATGCAATCCCGTTTTTTGAAAATATCAAGTTTAAAGAACTTTCAGAAGAAAATAAGATTCCGTTGTTACGTTATCGTCTGTACCAATATGTGATTGCGATCAACCATTACAACGATGAAATGTTCATTATTGAAAATAAGATCGAGGGTCTGAAATCGAACACGATTGAAATCGAAAATTTAATCAATCAAAAAAATGCGCCTATTTTCCCCTTCAAAATCACGGATTATGAAACTTCAAATTTAAAGGATGAAGAATATCGCGAATTGGTGGAAACTGCAAAAAAGCACTGTTTCCGTGGCGATGTTTTTCAACTGGTGTTGAGCAGAAGATTTGAGCAGAAATTTAATGGTGATGAATTCAACGTTTATCGGGCTTTACGTCACATTAATCCTTCGCCGTATTTATTTTATTTCGATTACGGAGATTACAAACTAATGGGCTCCAGTCCAGAAAGTCAATTGATCATTAAAGACGGAAAAGCGATTATTCATCCTATTGCCGGAACTTTTAAAAGAACAGGAGAAGTGCAGAAAGATCTAGAAGCCGCAGAAGAATTGAAAAAAGATGCGAAGGAAAACGCTGAACATACAATGCTCGTTGATTTGGCAAGAAATGATTTAAGTATCTGTG
The DNA here is from genome assembly GCA_038242555.1 of Flavobacteriales bacterium. GTDB lineage: Bacteria > Bacteroidota > Bacteroidia > Flavobacteriales > Weeksellaceae > Kaistella. The sequence goes on from JBBSRZ010000103.1 coordinate 4,416, forward strand.
GAAAAAACACAACGGTTACGAAGTTAAAAGAAGTCCAATTTTTTTCTCATGTCATCCATTTGGTAAGTGAAGTTACAGCAGATGTTGAAGAAAATCAAAATCCTTACGAAATGATCGCAACCACTTTTCCGCAAGGAACTTTAAGTGGCGCGCCAAAATATAAAGCGATGGAGTTAATCGATTCTTATGAGAAAACTTCCCGTTCATTTTATGGTGGTTGTATTGGTTTTGTCGGTTTCGATGGAAGTTGCAATCAAGCCATTATGATCCGGACTTTCTTAAGCAAAAACAACACGCTTTACTATCAAGCAGGTGCTGGAATCGTCGCGAAATCCACCGCTAAAAATGAACTGCAGGAAGTCAATAATAAACTGAATGCTCTTAAAATGGCCGTTAGAAAAGCAGAATCAATATAACAATTTAGAAATTTTTAACGATGTGACGATTGATAAACTGTTACATTGTTTAACTGATACATTAAAGAAATGAAAATTTTAGTCTTCGATAATTACGATAGTTTTACTTATAATTTAGTTCAGATGATTGAACAGATCAGTGGTGATAAAGTTGATGTTTTCCGTAATGACGAAATAAGTATGGAAGAGATCGAAAACTACGACAAAATCGTTCTTTCGCCAGGTCCAGGAATTCCAAGTGAAGCGGGAATTTTAATCGAACTGATTAAAAAATATGCGCCTGCAAAATCCATTTTGGGAGTTTGTCTTGGTCAGCAAGCGATTGCAGAAGCATTTGGCGGAAGTTTAATAAATCTCACAGAAATCTATCACGGCGTTGCAACTAATGCCCAAACCATAAAAAAGGATGCTCGACTTTTAAGAGATTTACCCGAAAATTTAGAAGTGGGAAGATATCACAGTTGGGCCGTTAATCCCGAAGATTTCCCTGAAGAGTTGGAAATCACGTCAGTTGATGAAAACGGAATGATCATGTCGCTTCAACATAAAAAATATGATGTTCAGGCAGTTCAATATCATCCCGAAAGTATTTTAACGCCTCACGGAAAGAAAATTATCGAAAACTTTTTACAGAATTAAAATGAAAGAAATATTACAATATTTATTCGACCACCAAACATTAAGTAAAGCTCAGGCGAAATCTATTTTATTAGAAATTTCCAAGAATATTTTTAATGAAATAGAAGTCACTTCTTTCGTGACCGTTTTCCTGATGCGCAGTATTACTTTAGCAGAACTGGAAGGTTTCACCGAAGCACTGCAACAACTCGCCCCGAAAATTGATTTGGGAACCGATGATTTAGTGGATATAGTCGGCACAGGTGGGGATGGAAAAAACACCTTTAATATTTCTACCTTGGCGAGTTTAGTCGTTGCCGGAACTGGGCAAAAAGTAGCCAAGCATGGAAATTACGCGGCCTCAACAATTAGCGGCGCCTCCAATGTTTTAGAAACCTTAGGTTATCGTTTTAAAGAAACTGAAGCAGAACTGAAAAGTGATTTAGACAAAGCAAATTTCTGTTATTTACACGCACCGATTTTTCACACGTCGTTAAAATCCATCGCACCAATGCGAAAAAATATCGGTTTGAAAACCTTTTTTAATTTATTAGGCCCACTTATTAATCCTGCGAAACCACGATATACTATGATTGGCGTGGCAAATTTGGAGATTGCAAGGATTTACCAATATTTAATGCAAAAGAAAAATGCTGATTTCTTACTCGTAAATGCGTTGGATGGTTACGACGAAATCAGTTTGACTGGCGATACCAAAATTATGGATAAAAATGGGGAGAAGATCTACTCAGCGGAAGAGTTGCAGTTTAGAAATATCAATCCTGAAACAATTTTTGGTGGAGACAGTATTGAAGAAGCAGCGGAAATTTTTAAAACCATTGTAAAAGGACAAGGAACTTACGAACAAAATGCAGTTGTTTTATCCAATGCAGCAATGGCTCTGAAAAATACTGAAAAGTATGGTAATTACGAAACCTGTTTGATGATGGCGAAAGAAAGTTTGATGCAAGGAAAAGCATTGAATTGTTTAAATATTTTAACTGAACAAAATGAATATTCTCAATAAAATAATTGAACATAAAAAAATAGAAATTGCCGCCGCAAAGACCAAAAGTTCTTTGGCGGAATTGAAAAATTCTGCATTTTTTACGCGTGATACTTTTTCTTTAAAAGAATCCGTGAAATCGGGTAGTGGAATTATCGCCGAGTTTAAAAGACAATCGCCCAGCAAAGGAATTATTAATGATATGGCAATAGTTCTAGATGTCACCAAATCGTACGAGCAGTTTGGAGCAAGTGGAATTTCAATTTTGACAGATAAGAACTTTTTTGGCGGAACTCTTCAAGATTTAGTAAATGTGAGAAATGAAATTTCAATTCCGATTTTGAGGAAAGATTTTATGATTGATGAATATCAGTTTTACGAAGCAAAAGCGAATGGGGCAGATGTTATTTTATTAATTGCAAGTTGTCTTTCGTCACTGCAAGTTCAAGAGTTTACGGAATTGTCTCACGAATTAGGTTTAGAAGTTTTACTGGAAATTCACACCGAAGATGAATTAAAACATTTCAATAAAAACATTGATTTAGTCGGAATCAACAATCGGAATCTCAAAGATTTCAAAGTTAATCTGCAACATTCAGTTAATTTAAAAAATTTTTTACCCAAAGAAACTTTGTCTGTTGCCGAAAGTGGAATTTATTCCATTGAAGATTTTAGATTTCTAAAAGAAAAAGGATTTGATGGA
>JBBSRZ010000104.1:0-7156 GCA_038242555.1 Flavobacteriales bacterium
GCCAATAATTCATTAAAAGAAAGAAGTTTTTTTGTTTGTTAAGTTGAATCGTATTATTGGTCGAGTAATAAAAATACAGACCACTTTGGGAGATCGCGTCGAAATTCAAAATTTGCGAATCGCTGTAACTTAAAGACGTTGAAAGGTTGGTCTCCCAGAACTTAAAAAAAGTGTCCGAATAATTAAGATTGAGACCGTACGTATTCTCATTGTAGTAATTTTCAAAAGTGCTAATCATATTGATTCCCTCCAGAAAACTAATCTGATCAAAAATATCAATGCTTCTTTGGTAATAAATATTTGCTGAAAACTTATTTTTAAAAATATAATTGAATTCTATATTATGATTAAAAGAAGGTTGCAAGGTTGGATTCCCCGTGTGATAACTGTTGGGATTAGAATACCAGCGAAACGGATTAAGTGCCCGAAAATTAGGCCGATTTATTCTCTTGGAATAATTTAAACTGAATTGATTGCTTTCGTTGGCTTCGTAAGAAATATAAGCAGTTGGAAATAAGTGTCCGTAACTATTTTTACTTATTGATTGGCTGACTTCAGAAAAACCGTTGGTTTCAGCAAACTCATATCGCAGACCAAATTTCACAGACCATTTCTCACCGAAACCGTTACCAGCACTTACATAAGCCGCGTAATTCTTCTCATCATATTGAAAAAGATTACTTCTTTCAGGATTGATTTCGTAATTTCTTTGAATAAAATCTAAATATTGAATAGCTGATTGATTAGAAAACTGACTGTACTTTACGCCTGTTTCTAATTTATAATCTTTGAAATTTAAAGAAAGATCTCCTTGACCAGAATAAATTTTATAATCGACGGCGGACAAATTTCTTACCGTTTGATTTGCTAAATTTGCTAAATTTGTGGTGACGAAATTCACCTGAGTTTTTGGAAGGTTTCCGTAATAATTCGCTCCGAAACTTAATTTGTGCTCACCCATTTTTTGGTCGTAAAACAAATTCACTAGTTGTGAACTAGAAGTTGATCTGTGTTTAGAATCAGTTTCCGTATTTAATATATTTTCTGTTCCGGAGAAATATTGACTTTTTGAATCAATATCCATATTGAAATGACTTTTCGAGAAATCGTAGATAAAACCGACGTTGGATTTATCGGTAAGCGAGTAATCAAGATTTAAATTTATTCCCAATCCATCATTCATATCACGCCTTTCGTCTCGGCTTATTTCAGAACTAATTCCAGTAAAGGTAGAATTTTCGACTGATTTTTTATCTTCATCAAACCCACGAAATTTTACCGAGGTTTTTAGTTTTTCATTTTGATAATTCAAAGCGGCAGAACTGCCGAAGCCGGCATAAGTAGATTGTTTATAATAAAAATTTAGATAGCCACTCCAGCCGAGATTGTGGTTTTTCTTTAAAACAATATTAATAATTCCACTATTTCCTTGTGCTTCATATTTTGCCGGCGGCGTGGTGATCACTTCTATTTTCGCAATATTTTCTGAGCGTAAACTTTTGAGATAATTCATTAATTCTGCACCGGAGAGATTCAACATTCGATCATTCACCATGATCGAAGCACCACTTTTTCCAACGATAGAAAGCAAGCCTTTGTCCTCATCAATTTTTAACAAAGGAGTACTTGCCAAAACCTCAACACCAGAACTTCCTTCAGAAACCATGGCATTCTGAACATTATAGATAAACCGATCAACTTTTCTTTCGAAGATTTTTTTCTTCCCTTCCAGAAATACCGTTTCAATATCTTTGATCTTAATCGAATCTTTTGCCTGGCCTCCGAGGTACGCATAAAATAAAAACACTAAAAATAATAGTACGTTCTTCATCGCTTCTATTTATCAATTTTTATTTTAAATTCTCTTTTACTTTCAATCCAATAATTGATTTCCACAGATTTATTATGATCATTAAAGAATCGCATTGTTCCTTTTTTAGGAACTTGATATTTAAAAATCGAATAAGGTTTTAAGATGCCATTTGTTTTGAGATCGCTAATAATTATTATTTCAGAATCTGATAGATTTTTAATGGTTATATGCGCAGTACTTTTACAAAAATCGAATTCCAAGGTTTCATTTACCTTCAATATTATGGTTGCATTACGTCTTTCTGAGGCAACTGATTTGCAACTGGTAATTATTAAAAAAAAGAAGCATAAAAATAAAGTCTTATTTATCATTTTAATGAATTTTGTTCTGCAAACATATTGCGACAAAACTTGATAAAAAATAGTATTTAGTCGAACATTACAGGAAAATCGATGAAGTAACTTTCATCGGAGAAAACAGGACGTTCATCGAAAACGACTCTGAGAAACATTGTAAATTGTATTAAATTTGAAAATGAACAATAAGAAGTTTGTTTTCCTCCATGTATTTTACTGGATCTTTTACTTTGTGGGAAGTATTATAATTCCTGAATTTATATTTCATGAGAAGTATCCGCTGCTTTCTATCACTTTTTTTATTGTAAGTTTTATTAGTTTCTACATCAACTATTTATATGTAATTCCAAAATTATTTGACATTCATAAGTTGTATAAAGTAGTAATAGCATTCTTTATTAGTGTTATCGTCTTTGGAGCAGTACGATATTTAATTGAAGAAATTATATTACCAAAATTAGTAGGATATGGAAATTATGCGGGAGATGTTACTGTAGCATATTACTATTATGACAGTATTTATTTTGGCAGCACCACCATTTTTGTAAGCAGTGTCTTTTCTCTTTTTAAAATTTTCTTTAAAACTGAAACTGAAAAACTACAGTTGCAATCAGATAATAAAACCGCACAACTTCAAGCCTTAAAGTCTCAGATCAATCCGCACTTTATTTTTAATTCATTGAATAATATTTACTCACTAGTTTATCAGAAATCAGATAAAGCCTTAATAGCATTGGAGGAATTAAGTCAGTTATTGCGATACAGCACCAAAGATTTAGAAAAAGATTACATTCCATTAAATAAAGAAATTGGCTATATCGATAGTTTGATCGCATTGGAAAAATTAAGGATTAAAAATCCAGAACTTTTAATTGTAGAAAAAAACCTGAATTATCCAAGCCTTGAAATTTCACCAATGTTATTGGTTCCTTTCGTAGAGAACGCTTTCAAGCACGGAGATTTCGAAGGGAAAGGTTTTACTTTAAAAACGAATGATAATGGTCAAATAGTGCACTTTAATCTTCATAATTTTAAAAATCAAAAAATGACAGACGCAGTTTCAGGAATTGGAATTGATAATGTTAAAAAGCGTCTCGAAATTTTGTATCCGAAAAAACATCAATTAAATATTACAGAAACTGAATCAGAATTTACGGTAGATCTGGAAATCACTTTGCAATAAAATAGAACGATAAACATGAAGAAAATAAAATGCATTATCGTTGACGATGAACTACTAGCAGTTCAGTTGCTTGAAAATTATGTGCAGAAAATTCCGTTTTTAGAATTGGTTTTCACGTCCGATAATCCAGTTGCTGTTTTGGAATATATTCAAAATAATGAGGCTGATCTTATTTTCCTTGATATTCAAATGCCGCAATTATCGGGTATCAACTTTATGAAAATCGCGGGTGAACAATTCAAATATATTTTGACAACTGCTTATGCCGAATATGCTTTGGAAGGTTACGAACATAATGTCATCGATTATCTTTTGAAACCAATTTCATTCGCGCGTTTTGAAAAAAGCACGTTAAAGGCGCAGGAATATTTTCAACTTAAAGAAATTCCAAATTCTCATTTTTTCGTGAAATCTTCCGGCCAGCAGAATCGAATTAATTTTGGCGATATCTCTTTCATCGAAAGTATAAAAGATTACGTGAGCATTAACACCGAAAATCAGGAATACATCGTTCTGGAAACTTTGAAATCTTTAGAACATCAACTTCCAAATAATTTCGTAAGGGTACATAAATCCTTCATTATTAATTTGAATAAAATTCAGATAATTGAGGGCAAGAACATTACTTTAATTTGTGGAAAAACAATCCCAATAGGTGAAACGTACAAATCTGATTTTCTGTTCAAAATAAAAAACCGCCCAATCGCTTGAGCGGTTTCTATTATATTAAATTCAACGAATTAAGCATTTCTTGCTGCTTCTGCTGCAATCAAGTTTAATGCAGAACCTGCTTTATACCATTCAATTTGTTGTGTATTGTAAGTATGGTTGGTTACAACAACATCTTTAGTTCCATCTGAGTGAATTAATTCTATCGTCAACGGTTTCCCTGGTGCAAATTGATTTAAATCTAAGAAATTAACAGTGTCATCTTCCTGGAATTTTTCATAATCCAATTTGTCAGCAAACGTTAATCCAAGCATTCCTTGTTTCTTCAAATTCGTTTCGTGGATACGAGCAAACGATTTAACCAAGACTGCATAAACACCAAGATGTCTCGGCTCCATGGCTGCGTGCTCTCTAGAAGAACCTTCACCGTAGTTTTCATCTCCAACAACAATTGTTGGAACACCTGCTGCCTTGTATGCTCTCGCTACTGCAGGAACTTCACCGTATTCACCTGTTAAAGTATTTTTAACGGTGTTGGTTTCCATATTATAAGCGTTGATTGCTCCGATCAACATATTATTGGAAATATTATCTAAATGTCCACGGTATTTTAACCAAGGTCCCGCCATAGAAATATGGTCAGTGGTACATTTTCCGAAGGCTTTAATTAAAACTTTCGCGCCGGTAATGTTTTGTCCATTCCAAGGTTCGAAAGGAGTCAATAATTGCAGTCTGTCAGAATCTGGACTTACGGCAATTTGAACCGTTGAACCATCGTGAGATGGCGCTTGATAACCATTATCATCGACCGCGAATCCTCTTGCTGGTAATTCAAATCCTCTTGGCTCATCTAATCTAATTTCCTCTCCGGCTTCGTTAGTTAAAGTATCTGTAATTGGATTAAAATCTAATCTACCTGCAATTGCAACAGCTGCAACCATTTCTGGTGAAGCAACAAATGCGTGCGTATTTGGATTTCCATCTGCTCTTTTTGCAAAGTTTCTATTGAAAGAGTGAATGATTGAGTTTTTCTCGCCCTTATCAGAACCTTCTCTATCCCACTGACCGATACAAGGTCCACAAGCATTGGTGAAGATTCTAGCGTTCTCAAATTTTCTAAATGAATCTAAGAAACCATCTCTTTCTGCGGTGAATTTTACTTGCTCAGACCCTGGATTAACTCCTAAAATTGCTTTTGGTTTCACACCCTTGGCAAAAGCATCTTCAACAATAGAAGCAGCTCTCGACAAATCTTCGTATGAAGAGTTGGTACAAGAACCAATCAATGCCCATTCTACTTCAATTGGCCAACCGTTTGCCACGGCTTTCTCATGAAATTCTGCAACTGGTGTTGCTAAATCTGGTGTAAATGGTCCGTTTAAATGCGGTGTTAATTCATCCAAGTTAATCTCAATCACTTGATCAAAATACAATTCTGGGTTTTCATAAACTTCTGGGTCACCCGTTAAGTGATCAGCAATTTGATCAGCAGCGTCTACAACATCCTGTCTTCCGGTTGCTGCTAAATATCTTCTCATCGAATCATCATAACCGAAAGTAGAAGTTGTCGCTCCAATTTCAGCACCCATATTCGAGATCGTTCCTTTTCCAGTTGCGGAAAGTGATTTAGCACCATCACCGAAATATTCTACGATACAGCCTGTTCCACCTTTTACAGTAAGAATTCCGGCTACTTTTAAAATAATATCTTTTGCTGCAGTCCAACCGCTCAAACGTCCTGTTAATTTAATACCGATTAATTTTGGCATTTTTAATTCCCAAGCCATTCCAGCCATTACATCAACTGCATCTGCTCCACCAACTCCAATGGCAACCATTCCTAATCCACCTGCATTAACAGTATGGGAATCAGTTCCAATCATCATTCCACCTGGAAAAGCATAGTTTTCTAAAACTACTTGGTGAATAATACCAGCACCCGGTTTCCAGAAACCAATAACATATTTATCACAAACTGAACTCAAGAAATTAAATACTTCTGAGTTTTTATTTATTCCGTCTTGTAAATCTGCTTCCGCACCAACTCGTGCTTGAATTAAGTGATCAGCATGAGCCGTAGAAGGAACCGCAACTTGCGACTTTCCGGCTTGCATAAATTGCAGTAAAGCCATTTGCGCCGTTGCATCTTGCATCGCAACTCTATCTGGTGCAAAATCCACGTAAGAGTTTCCTCTTTCATAAGATTGGGTGGCAGAACCTTCCCAAAGGTGGCTATAAAGAATTTTTTCTGCAAGTGTAAGTGGTTTTGCCACAGCTTTACGAGCCGCTTCGATCCTTTGTGGATACCGTTCATACACTTTCTTAATCATATCAATGTCGAAAGTCATATTTATATATTTTGTTTAACAACTATAGAAAACCAAAAATACGATTATTTTTAAGTTTAACGATTGTAATGTCATTTAGAATAAATATAAATATGATGTTCTATTTCTATTTTCATACTTTTAAAAATTAAAATTCAACAACGTCTCATATCAACAGTTTTAAAATTCCCGAGTTAAATATTTCAAAGTGCTCACAAAAAAAATTCAATACGGCCTGTATTTCACTATCTTACTATTGCTAGGATGCATTTATTATTTTTATGATCCTGCTCAGTATCAACTGTTTCCAAAATGTTTTTTTACAAGTGTGACCGGATTAAGTTGTCCAGGATGTGGTAGCCAGAGAGCGGTTCATGAATTACTTCATTTCAACTTTAAAAGTGCGTTCGCTTTTAATCCGCTGGTCGTTGGTTCAATTCCGTACGCGTTGGTCGGATTATTGTTTTACCAGACCAATTTCAAGGAAAAATTCCCGAAAATCAGACAGTTTTTATTTGGAACGCCTACCCTTATTTTCTTGGCCGCACTCGTTCTTTTCTTCTTCATTTATCGAAATTTATAAATTCTTATTTTTGCGACCATCTTTCTTACACATGCTAAAAAATATTTTCACATTACTCTTATTCTGTTTCTCACTATTTCTTTTTGGCCAGAAAAAGTCACTTCCTAAAAATACGGTCGCAAAAGAAACGGTGGTAAAGAAATCTGTTTCAGTTAGTCCAAATTTAGATTTAGTAAAATTGAATGATTCTATTCCAGCGCTGATTCCGTTTAAAAAAGAAGGAAA
>JBBSRZ010000105.1:0-7078 GCA_038242555.1 Flavobacteriales bacterium
ATTGGCCAAACTATTGCCAACTAAACTGTTGGTGGCGCGGTGACCCATTGCGAATTTTCGGGAGTTAAAGACTTTAAAGCTCTAAACGACAAGGATGCTCTGGATAAAATCAGAAATATCGTTGACAAAATGGGCGACTATACAAAAGCTGGTTTTAGCCGAATTAAAGCTGAGAAACCTGCTTTGAAAGAAGAAGATATTTACGGAATTCTTCCGAAAGCTCGTAATGAGCAGTATGATATGATGGAAATTATTAATCGATTGGTTGATAATTCGGAATTCGAAGCATACAAAGAAGAATACGGACAGACGATTATTACTGGTTATGCTAGAATTGATGGTTGGGCTGTGGGAATTGTGGCAAATCAGCGAAAAGTAGTAAAAACTAAAAGAGGTGAAATGCAGTTTGGAGGCGTAATTTATTCGGATAGTGCTGATAAAGCAACTCGTTTTATAGCTAATTGTAATCAGAAGAAAATTCCTCTAGTTTTCGTACAAGACGTAACTGGTTTTATGGTTGGTTCTAAATCTGAGCACGGTGGAATCATTAAAGACGGTGCAAAAATGGTGAATGCCGTAAGTAATTCGGTTGTACCAAAATTTACTGTTATCGTTGGAAATTCGTACGGAGCAGGAAATTATGCAATGTGCGGAAAAGCGTACGATCCGAGGTTGATTTTTGCTTGGCCAAGTGCTGAACTTGCGGTTATGGGTGGAACTCAGGCGGCAAAAGTATTGGTTCAAATTGAAGCCTCATCGCTTAAAGCGAAAGGTGAAGTAATTGATGAGGCGAAAGAAAAAGAACTTTTTGATAAAATTAAAGCTAGATACGACGAGCAAGTTTCTCCTTATTATGCTGCGGCAAGAATTTGGACAGACAATATTATCGATCCACTTGATACTCGTAAATGGATTTCGATGGGAATCGAAGCTGCTGACCACGCTCCTATCGAGAAGAAATTTAATTTAGGCGTGATTCAAGTATAATTTTTAAGATTTAGCAAAATGTTTAAATTCCTGTTCTGCGCTATTGGTTTCTTTTCTATGAATTCAATGGTTGCACAAGAAAATTTCAGCCGAAAAGACAGTCTAATTGGTGGATTGCGCGACGAGCGTACTTCCTATGATGTGATGCATTATGATGTGAATCTTAAAGTGATTCCATCCGAGAAAAGTATTACAGGATACAACGAAATATCTTTTAAAGTTTTAAAACCGACTTCAAAAATTCAGATAGATTTATTTGAAAATATGAAAGTTGATAGTATTACGTACCATAATAAACCGCTCCGTTATCGTCGAGATTTCGGAGCGGTTTTTATTTATTTTCCTGAGCAGCTTGCTGTAGATTCCGAAACTCAGAAAATCAAATTTTATTATTCTGGAAAACCAATCGAAGCGGTTCGCGCTCCTTGGGATGGTGGATTTATATGGAAAAAAGACAACAACGGCAATCCTTGGATGGGCGTCGCGGTGCAAGGAACGGGAGGAAGCCTTTGGTTGCCTGTGAAAGATTCACAAAGCGACGAGCCTGACTTTGGCGTAAGCCTAAAAATTGCAGTTCCTGATGGATTGATGAATGTTTCGAACGGGAAATTTGCAGGAAGCAGCAAACTTTCTGACGGATATACACGATGGGATTGGGAAGTTAAAAATCCAATTAATGCCTATAATATTACGCTGAATGTGGGCGATTACGTTCATATTCACGACAAACTTGATGATCTTTCTCTAGATTATTATGTACTTCGCGACAACGAATATATTGCAAAACAACACTTTAAAGAAGATGTGATTCCGATGATGGAATGCTTTCAATCTAAATTTGGAAAATATCCTTTTCCAGAAGATGGCTACAAATTGGTAGAAAGTAGCTATTTGGGAATGGAACATCAGAGTGCGGTGGCGTACGGCAATAAGTTCGAAAAAGGTTATTTGGGTGGCGATATTTCGCAAACTGGAATAGGACTTCTTTTCGACTTTATTATTGTTCACGAAAGTGGTCACGAGTGGTTTGGAAACAGCATTACGAGCAAAGATATTGCTGATATGTGGATCCACGAGTCTTTTACAACTTATAGCGAATCGGTATTTGTAGAGTGTAAATATGGCTATGAAAAAGGTCAGAAATACATCAACGGCATGAAAAGCAATATTGTAAATGACAAACCTATAATTTCGGCGTTTGGCGTGAATAGTAGAGGTTCTGGCGATATGTATTATAAAGGAGCATTGATGTTAAACACTTTGAGACACGTTGTAAATAATGATGAGAAATGGTGGGCAATGCTCAAGAAATATTCGGAAACATACCGACATAAAATCATTGAAACAAAAGATGTTGTTGATTTCTTTAATGCAGAAACTGGAATGAATCTTACTCCTGTTTTTGATCATTATCTAAGAACTACGAAAATTCCGTATCTGTCTTTGAAGGAGGAAAGAAACAAACTTGTTTACAATTGGGAAAATGTGGAAGATGACTTTAATTTGCCAATTGACATTACTGTAAAAAAGAAAAAAATTAGAATTTATCCAACTACAAAAGAGCAAACGCTAAAAGTTGGGAAGTTTGAAATTGAGGATGTTTCTGTGAATACGAATGACTTTTTGATATTGTTGAAGTAGTTACTGCTGCTCGCCAACCTTTTGCAACGTCTCTCTCCTTCTAATCTTACCCGAACCAGTCTCAAGAAATTCAGGATAGAAAAAAATCTCTTTCGGCTTTTGATATTTATCAAGATTTTCGAAATCATTTGGTTCGATATCATAACGATCTCCTTCAATAACAAGCGCTAATTTTTCGCCCAATAATTCATCTTCAATTCCGATAACAAAAAATCTAGCTTTAATCTGATCAGCAAGTTTTGCTTCGATAGTTTCTGGAATTAGTTTTATTCCGCCGCTATTTACAATATTATCAAGACGACCTAAAAATATAAATTCATTTTCGCTGACAATATCGACAACATCATTTGTACAAAGAATTTCTGCAGAAATTCTATCTGCGGTAATGCAAAGACAGTTGTTTTCGTCTTTTGTAACGGTAACGTTTGGTAAAACCTTAAAGCTCTTCTCTCCTACTCTTTTTGCAGCAATATGAGTGATAGTTTCGGTCATACCGTAAGTTTCGTATGCTTCGATAGGAAGTTTCAGCAAAATATCCTCTAATGGTTTACTGATTTTCTGTCCTCCAATAATTATTTTTTTGATGTTACAAAGTTTGTCAATGCTGCCCATTACTTGAAGTGGCACCATTGCTGCAAAATCATATTTTGTGTCATTGCATTCTAAAGGATGAGAAGTTGGTGCCACAAAATCCATATCAAGACCCAGAATAAAACCTCTCACCAACTGCATTTTTCCAGCAATAAATCGAACCGGAAGACAATGTAAAACCTTATTTCCTGGACGTAAATCAAAAAAGTCTCCAGTTGCAAGCGCCGAATTTACCATTGCTTGCTTATCGAGTTGAATTATTTTTGGATCTCCAGTAGTTCCAGAAGTTTTTAATTCAATATAATCATTCTTGTCAAACCACTCGTAAATAAAGTCGCCGACAGCTTTTTCAAAGTCGTCTCCTTCCTTGATAAAAATGCAAGCTTCTCTAATTAGATCGTCCTTTGTGAGCGCGAAACCATTTAGTTTAAAGGATCTGTGAACTTTATTGTATGTAACTTTATTTTGAGTAGATATTGTCATTATTCTTGCAGTTTAATTTTACCAAAAAGTTTCTCAGACCAAGATGTCCAACCATACTTTTTACTAAAGATAAATAAAAGAATCGGGAATATAACAAACACCGGAAGCACGACATCAAAACCTGCGCTAGGTGTTGACATATCTCTCAATATAGAATTTGTCTGGAATGCTGACCAATCTGACGTTACCAACAATGCACTAATAAGATTGTTGGCAGCGTGAAAGCCTAAGCTTAGTTCGATTCCTTCGTCCATAAGTGTCAGAATACCCAAAAATAATCCTGTACCTATATAATAAATCATAATTATATAGCCCATTTTGCTTACTTCCGGATTTGCAATATGCATCAATCCAAATATTAATGAAGTCATAATTAATGGAAACCATCTATTTCCAGCAAGAATTCCGAAACCTTGCATCAGATATCCTCGGAAAATATATTCTTCAGTACTTGTCTGAATAGGTATCATTATTATAGCAATGAATGCTAATATTAGAAAAGGAACTAGCTGAAAATTCATCTGATAATTTTCGGGCTCCATAATATAGTCCGCAGCGGTTACAAGTACTAGGAAAGTTGCCCAAAGTCCGAAAGCAAAAAATATCCTTCGCCAGTCTATTTTTTTTCTAGTTGTTGTAAGACTTGTAATGCTCTGTTTATGAATTACCCTTTGCCAACCAAATAAAGCTGCTAATGCAAAGACAAATGATAGCATCAAAAGGAACAAAGTCAAATTTGAATCAAGATATTTTGTTACTTCTTCATTTGTAGTCGGAAAAGTATCTTCTGTCGCAAAATTTTTAAAAAGTATTGCTACAATTAGCGGAAGCTGCCCAATAAAGGACGCAGCAATTACCACCACCGAACCTATTAAATATTTCCAAAACTTATTTTCTTCGCTAACTGCCTGCTGTATAAACATATAATTAAATTTAAATATTATTGACCAAAATATATTTTAACGGTCAAAGCCAAAAAAGTAAAAGTATTCAAAATTGCTTTAATTTGTGCCTTAATAAAATCCTAAAACTATGATTCAAATTTACCACAACCCTAAATGTTCAAAGTCACGCGCTTGCGAAAATTTCCTACTTGAAACAGATCAGCCATATGAAGTAATAAGATATTTAAATAATCCACTCAGCTTCAATGAAATTAAATCGCTCTTAGAAAAACTTCAAATGCCTGCAGCAAATCTTATTCGCAAAAGCGAAAAAATTTGGAAGGAAAATTACAAAGACAAAATAATGAGCGAAGATGAAATTATCACAGCAATGGCCGAAAATCCAATCCTAATAGAACGTCCAATTGTTGTCAATGGCAACAAAGCGATTATTGGCAGACCCCTTGAGAATATTGGTAAAATTCTCTAAAATCTCTGAGTTTTAACTTCTGTTTGGCACAGCTAAAGTACTGTAATGGTTATTTTTGCCGCTCTCAACAATTTTATAAACCAATTTTAATGAATCTATCTAAAATTACATTTTTAGCTTCCGTACTCCTGCTTAGCGCTCAGCTATTCGCGCAAAAGCCAGATATGGCTAAAGTAAATGTGACCGGCAAGGTTGTAGAGAAAACTACACAGCAACCTTTAGGATACGCGACAGTAACTCTTTTTAAAACAGGAAGTAAAACTCCAGTTTCAGGAGGTATAACAGATGACCAAGGAAAATTTGATGTACAAATAGCTACTGGCACTTACGACATTAGCATAGAATTTATTTCTTTTCAAGTTGTAGATATTAAGGCACGTAACATTAGCAGCAACACAAATCTGGGAACTATTAATCTTCAAGATGATGTGACTTTACTGAGCGAGGTGGTCATTAGAAATGAAACTACCGCTGTAGATATCAAACTCGACAAAAAAGTATATAGTATTGGTAAAGATTTAATGGTAAAAGGTGGAACTGTTAGCGATGTGCTTGACAATATTCCATCGGTTACTGTAGACGCAGACGGATCCATCAGTCTTCGCGGTAACGAAAGTGTTCGTATTCTTATCGACGGACGCCCATCAACTGCGATTAATGTTGCCGAAGCGCTTAAAATGTTGCCAGCAGATGCAATTGATAAAGTAGAAGTTGTTACCAATCCATCAGCACGTTACGATTCAGAAGGTGGTGCAGGACTTTTAAATATCATTCTTAAAAAAGGGAAAAGAGATGGATTCAATGGAACTGTGATCGGAACAATTGGAGATCCTGAGAATTACGGTCTTTCGGCTAATTTAAATTACAGAGATAAAGAATTTAATCTTTTTACAAGTACTGGATACAATTATAGAACAAGCAACGGAAACAGCCGTACCGAAACTGAATATTTAAATCCTGACGGAAGTACTCGAAATTATATTACTGACAGACGCACAAACGAGCGTCTTAGCAAAGGCTTTAATTCCACTGTAGGTTTAGAGTGGTTTCTTGCTGACAAGACAATCTGGACAAATTCTATGAATATTCGTAAATCTTCTGGTGAAAATCCTGACGATGTTTTTTACGATAATTACAATGCGGCAAAAGAATATCAGTTTACAACTGCACGTTTTAACGATGCATACAACAAGGATTACAACTTGGAGTACGCAACGAACTTCGAAAAGAAATTTGCAAAAGAAGGACATATTTTTACAATTGACGGATCATTTTCAAAAGAAGGAAGTGACGACAATTCTGAAATAAATTTTGCGTCAGAAACAACTTTCAATGATCAAACACAATCAAGAAATACAATCAAAGTAGATTATGTCTTACCAATTGGAAAAAACAGTCAGTTTGAAGCAGGGTACAAAGGAGACTTCAACAAATTATATACAATTTATCAAGTTGACACTCTAAACGTTGCAAACAATAGTTATATCAGCGACGACCGTTACTCTAATACTTTAGAATATAAAGAAAATATCAACGCCCTTTATACTCAGTTTGGAACAAAATTCAATAAGTTTTCTGTTCTTTTAGGACTTAGATATGAAGCTACAAAAGTTAATATTAATCAGATCACGAGTGCGGATTACAATACCAAATCATACCAAGATTTCTTTCCTAGTGCATTTCTTACTTATGAAATTTCAGATAAATCAAGTACTTCTCTAAGTTATAGCCGACGAGTTTCTAGGCCTCGTGGCCGAATGATTAATCCCTTTTCCAACTACTCAAGTAATATTAATTTATTCAAGGGAAATCCAGATTTGAATGCTTCTTATACCGACGCAATTGATTTAGGATACTTAAAAAGATGGGAAAAGCTGACTTTCAATACTTCTCTTTACGTCAATAAAACAACTGAGTCTGTACAATTTATCCGTACGGAGTCTGGAGATTTTGTTAGTACAGATTCTCAAGGAAGTGGAATCTTAACGCCAGTTATTATTAC
>JBBSRZ010000106.1:0-6764 GCA_038242555.1 Flavobacteriales bacterium
ATCAAACTCCGGCGTATCAATAGGAATTCTTCCTGTTCTAATATCTGCAGAAAGATAATCTGCAATGGTGTATGGAAGAACGAAATATCCATCAGCCAAACCTTGCATTAAAGCAGATGCTCCTAATCTGTTGGCACCGTGATCAGAGAAGTTGGCTTCTCCAATAACAAAACATCCTGGAATTGTTGACTGTAAATTATAATCTACCCAAACTCCACCCATCGTATAGTGAACTGCAGGATAGATCTTCATCGGTGTTACATAAGGATTGTCAGCCGTAATCTTTTCGTACATCACGAAAAGGTTACCGTATTTTTCCTCAATCCAAGATTTCCCTAAAGAGATAATCTCCTCAGCGGTTGGATTGTGAATGTTTTTTTCAATTGCCGCTTCAGTTCCTTTCTTTGCTATTTCTGTAGAAAAGTCAAGGAAAACGCCTTCTTGGGTTTCATTATTTTCAATTCCGTAACCGGCATCACATCTTTCTTTTGCCGCTCTTGAAGCGACATCTCTAGGAACAAGATTTCCAAAAGCTGGATATCTTCTTTCTAAATAATAGTCACGGTTTTCAGGAGCGATACTTTCAGCTTTTAACTTTCCTTCGCGAATTGCAACTGCATCTTCAATATTTTTTGGAACCCAAATTCTTCCTGAGTTTCTTAGTGATTCTGACATCAAAGTCAGTTTCGACTGTGCTGCTCCGTGAACTGGAATACAAGTCGGGTGAATTTGAACATAACAAGGATTTGCGAAATACGCCCCTTTCTTATGAATTTTCCATGCTGCAGAAACGTTAGAACCCATGGCGTTGGTCGAAAGGAAATAAACATTCCCGTAACCACCAGAAGCAATAACTACAGCGTGCGCAGAATGTCTTTCGATTTCACCAGTTACTAAATTTCTGGCGATAATCCCTCTTGCTTTACCATCAACGATCACTAAATCTAGCATTTCGTGACGGTTATACATCTTGATTCTACCTTTACCAATTTGGCGGCTCATAGCAGAATAAGCTCCTAATAATAACTGTTGTCCCGTTTGTCCTTTAGCGTAGAAAGTTCTTTTAACCTGAACTCCACCAAATGAACGGTTGTCTAATTGACCACCATATTCTCTACCGAAAGGAACACCTTGGGCAACACACTGGTCAATAATACTTGCAGAAACTTCTGCTAATCTATAAACGTTGGCTTCTCTTGAACGGTAATCGCCACCTTTAATCGTGTCGTAAAACAGTCTAAAAGTAGAATCCCCATCTCCTTGATAGTTTTTTGCAGCGTTAATACCACCTTGAGCAGCAATCGAGTGCGCTCTTCTCGGCGAATCCTGATAACAATACGCTTTTACATTATAACCTTGTTCTGCCAATGTTGCAGCGGCTGAACCACCTGCTAAACCTGTTCCTACAACGATGATATCGATTTTATCACGGTTGTTTGGCGAAACCAAGTTCATATGATCTTTATGATTTTCCCATTTGTCCGCTAATGGACCAGCCGGGATTTTTGAATCTAATATGCTCATAATATGATGAATTATTGAGTTAGGAAGTGAAATAATGCAATAACGATAAATCCTGCAGGAATCAAGATCGAGAACCAAGTTCCGAATGCTTTAATAAGAGGAGTATATTTTGGATGTCTTGCACCAATTGATTGAAATGATGATTGAAAACCATGTGCTAAGTGTAAACCTAGAAGAACGAACGAAATAACATAAATGCCAACTCTAATTGGATTCTCAAATTTGTTATGGAGATCCGTGTAGAATCTTTCTTGATCCATCGGAAGGCCTTCTACGTACTTAAAGTTCATTTCGTGATACCAAAAATCATACATATGTAATCCTAAAAATGCTAAGATAACGGCTCCAGTAATTAGCATGTTTCGGGACATCCAAGTACTGTTTACTGAACGCGTGTTCATCCCGTACTTAATTGGTCTTGCATTATTGTTTTTAATTTCTAAAATGAATCCCATCACAAAGTGAAAAACAACACCTATAACTAAGATTGGTTGCATCACGAACTGTACTAAAGGATTATATCCCATAAAAGTAGAAGCGTTGTTATACACCTCTGGTCCAAAAAGCGAGAGTAGATTGACGATCAAATGCAGCACTAAAAAGGACAGCAAGAACATTGCTGAAAGTGCCATAGCATATTTTCTTCCGATCGAAGAAGTGGTTGAACTTGCCATAATTAATAATTAAATTTAAATTTTAACAAAGTTAGAAAATTGCTCAGCGATAAGCACGTGAGAAATGTCAGAATATTTTAGTTTGTAATCCTTCTAAATAAGCAGCAATCACTCGACTAAAATTTATTTGCGATTGAACTCAAATTGTTTCCCTTCAATATTTATAGAAGAAATTTCAGTGGGTACAATAACTACTGAAAATTTCTTCGTTCGCCGAGAAGTTAGATACGGTTCGATAATATACTGTTTTATTTTTTCTTGATTTGCATTTTCCGGCGTGTAAAAAATCACTTCCGTCTCATTTTTAACTGAAATGATCTCTTCTTTAAAAAATTGATGAACAAAAACCTCACTTAATTTTTGAGATTTATAATTCAACATGAAGCGAAGCGCCACAAACAAGAGCAGAAAATAGAAAACTTTAGCAACATTTTTAATATTAAATCTCTGAATCGCAAACCTGAGAAAATAAAAGAGTACATATAAAACCAGAACCTCCAGCAGAGTCATAGGAATCATTCGCTGCATTACAGAATCTGCACTTGCAAAAAAATGAATCACTTTTAAAGTGAACGAAATTATTTCGTCATACAAATAATTAAGCCAACTAAAAGTCAGCGAACTCGAAATCAAGATAACCATTAATAAAGAAAAGACGATCACCAATTCTGCAAATGGAATCAGAATGAGATTGGCAATTATGGAGATCGGCGAATATTGATGAAAATAATAAATAACCAAAGGCAAAGTCCCTAACTGTGCCGAAATACTTATAGAAAAAACATTAGCCATAAAATTCTGAAAGTTATTTTTCGGTTTCGGCAAATACTTTAGAATCGGTTGATTAAACCAATAAATTCCGAAAACCGCCGCAAAACTTAACTGGAAACCAACTTCAAAGAGTTGATTGGAATTTGAAACTAATATCAACAAAGCCGCGAGCGCCAAAGAATGTAATAAGTCGGTTTTTCGTTGTAATAAAATAAAGGTGTAATAAGTCGAAATCATAACACAACTTCTCACGACAGAATTTCCAAAATCGATAAAGACCGCGAAAGACCAAATTAATAGTAAAGCCATTACGATTTTATACCTTTTATATTTCGGCGGAAAAATAAAATTCAAAATAAATAAAATCACACCGAAAATAATGGCCATGTGCGTTCCTGATATCGCCAGAATATGCATCATCCCAGAATCTCTAAAATCACGCACCGTTTCCTGATCCATTTCGGTACGGTCGGCGAGAATAATTCCTTTGGCAAATTCGCGCGTTCTTTTCTTTAAAGAAGTTTGATCAATTTTCGTTAGAGTTTCTAAACGTCTTTGCCTGATTTTTTCACCGAAACTTAAATCTTCTCTTTTAGCATCTTGAAGAGAATTAGGTAAATAACTTTGAAAGTAAATTCCTTTTCGCGACAGGTATTTTCCGTAATCAAATTGAAAATCGCTATAAGGTTTTTCTATTTTATTAACGTAAACTTCTCCTCGGTAATAATGTTCAAAATCAAGTTCTGGCTCCGACTTTGGAAAAGACAAAATACTTTTAAATTGGTCTTTATCTTTCCACGCATCGATTTCATATCTGCGATTTTTCTCATTGGAATTGAGTTTTTTGGTAATTTTAAAGTTAAGCGTGTCTTTACTTTGTAAGTCTGGAAGTTCAGGTTTTGTTGAATGCCAAGAATGCATTGCGATACCAAAAGTAAAAAATAGAAATCCAAATAAAAACGGACGGAATTTATAGAAGTAAAAATTTTTGGTAAAATAGAAAATAAAGGATAATAAACTAACTGCCAGTGCAGTATAAATTATATTATCGCTTAATATAAAATAATCCTGAAAGAAAATTCCAAGAGCAAAACAAACGGTAACAATCAGTAAAGGTTGCCTTTGCAAATTCTTTTTGGTGAAAGTAGTATGTTCGCCTAATTAAATCAAGGGTGTATTCACCCATTAACAATTAAGTCGGCTGCCTCATCACTCGCACCTTTTCCGCCTAATATTCCTCGAAGTTTTTCGAAATTTAAAAGCATTTGATCTCTTCGGTCACCGTTTAAAATAGAATTTAATTCTCTAATTAAATTTTCGGTGTTCAATTCCTTCTGAATTAATTCCGTTACGACTTCGCGGTTCATGATTAAGTTTACCAAAGAAATATATTTAATGTTCTTAACGACGCGTTTTCCGATCTCGTACGAAATGGTACTACTCCGATAACAAACCACTTCTGGAATATTGAGCAACGCCGTTTCTAAAGTAGCGGTCCCTGAAGTGACCAAAGCGGCTTTAGAACAACGTAAAAGATCGTAAGTTTTATTAGAAACAAAATGAACATTTTCATCAACGTATTTTTGATAAAACGATTTCGGTAAACTTGGCGCTCCCGCAATTACAAACTGATACTCTATAAATTGAGGACGAACAGATAGCATTATATCTAGCATTTTCGTAACCTCCTGTTCACGAGAACCAGGTAAAAGGGCGATAATTTCTTTCTCGTTTAATTGATTGTCTTTTTTAAATTTTTCAATACTAATTTCAGGCAAATCGGAAATCGCATCTAACAATGGATGTCCGACGAAATGCGCCTTAACATTATGTTTTTCATAGAAATCTTTTTCGAACGGAAGAATGACTAACATTTCATCGACGAACTTTCTAATTTTTTCAACGCGTCCTTCTTTCCAGGCCCAAAGTTGTGGTGAAATATAATAGATGACTTTAATATTTAAACTTTTGGCGAACTCTGCAATTCTTAAATTGAAACCTGGATAATCGACCAATATTAAAACATCTGGCTGATATACCTTTATATCTTCTTTGCAGAATTTAATATTTTTAAGAATCGTTGTAAGGTTCAGTGCAACTTCCAGAAATCCCATAAATGCTAAATCTTTGTAGTGTTTTACAGGTTCAAAACCCGCGACTGTCGTCATTAAATCTCCACCCCAAAACCTAAATTTTGCCTGTGCATCTTTCTTAAGAAGTGATTTCATTAAATTAGAAGCGTGCAGATCTCCGGAGGCTTCTCCCGCAATGATATAATATTTCAATTGATTTTGTAGATTTTAGATTCTTGATTTTAGATAATGATCCAAAACTGATTATCGATTATTTACCTTAATTTTGTTTCAAAGATAAAATAAAAAAATGTCTGATTTAGAAATTAAAAATAAAATAGCCGAAAGCGGTTTGGTCAATTTTGACCTCTCACAACTGGTTCCGAAAGGAAAAAGAATCGGAATCGATTTGAAAGATTTTCTCTTCCAAGAATTAATTTTAAAGGAGAAAGATTTTCGAGAAAAGATAGCCAATATTAATACCGCTATATACGAAAATTGCTACGTCCATATTTATAATTCTGCCGATGCAATTGTTCCACTTTGGGCCTATTTTCTGCTGACAGCGAAATTAACGGAAACGGCTAAAAAGGTGGTCTGCGGAAATCAACAAAATTTAGAAGTATTATTAATGCACGACGCTATCCAGAATTATGACTTTAATGATATGATTGGCAAAAGAGTTTTGGTAAAAGGATGCAGTGAGGAATCAATTCCAGAAAATGCTTATATCGAATTAGTTGAACAATTAAAACCGATCGTAAAATCACTGATGTTCGGCGAAGCGTGTTCTAATGTGCCGATTTTTAAGAATTAAATTTTAATTAAATAGTTATTCTTCAATTGGACTATTTTTTGTTTACTGTGCTTCGCAATAATTATTAACATTAAAATTAAAAACATGAGTTTAATAGATCTTATCACCGGACATGCAGGAAATGAAGTTGCATCAAGCGCTGAAAATAAATTTGGTATAAGCAAAAATCAAGTAATTGCTTTACTAGCAGTCTCCGCACCATTGGTTATTTCTTATTTGAAGAAAAAATCACAGGCTAGCGCGGATGATGCCGAAAAACTGAATAATGCTCTAGAAAAAGATCATGATGGAAGTATCTTGAACGATCCGGCTCAAGTACCAGCGAGACAGCAAGAAGGTAATTCGATTTTGGATCACGTTTTCGGTGCGCAGAAATCAACGGTAGAAAACCATTTGTCACAGAATACCGGAATCTCAATGGATAAAATTGGACCGATTTTAGCGATGTTGGCACCAGTGATCATGGGATACATCGGAAAGGAAAAGAGATCTAACGGCGTAACATCTGGCGGAGGACTCGGTGATTTATTAGGCGGCATTTTAGGAAATGCTCAAAATCAGGCTCAGTCATCATCATCTAATCCATTAAATGATATTTTAGGAAGTGTTTTAGGTGGTGGTTCGCAAGGACAATCTTCTGGAAATCCATTGAATGATATTTTAGGAAGTGTGCTTGGCGGTGGGAATCATCAAAACCAACAACAAGGCGGTTTGGGTGGACTTTTAGGAAGTATTCTTGGTGGCAGATAGATTCATTTTGAAAATATTGTCCCGTCCTAAAAAAACGATACAGATTAATAAACAAAAATAATTAATTAAACACTTGCAAAAACGTTTTTGCAAGTGTTTTTTCGTTTGTAGGTTCTCATTTTAATTTTATTTTGCCTGTGCATTTGATTTGGAGTA
>JBBSRZ010000107.1:0-6529 GCA_038242555.1 Flavobacteriales bacterium
GTTACAAGAAAATCCTTGGGATGCTCTTTCTGCAGACATGAAAGTTGGAGACAAAGTAAAAGGTAAAGTAGTAGTACTTGCAGATTACGGTGCATTTGTAGAAGTTGCTCCAGGTGTAGAAGGTTTGATCCACGTTTCAGAAATGTCTTGGTCAACTCACTTAAGAAGTGCAGGTGATTTTGTAAAAGTAGGAGACACTGTTGAGGCAGAAGTTTTAACTTTAGACAGAGAAGATCGTAAGATCTCTTTAGGAATGAAGCAATTAAGCCAAGATCCTTGGTCTAATATCGAATCTAAATATCCAGTAGGTTCTGAGCATACAGGAATCGTTCGTAACTTTACTAACTTCGGTGTATTCGTAGAATTAGAAGAAGGTATCGACGGATTGATCTATATTTCAGATCTTTCTTGGACTAAAAAAATCAAGCATCCATCAGAATTCTGTGCAGTTGGAGATCAATTAAAAGTTGTAGTTCTGGAATTAGATACTGCTGCGAGAAGATTATCTTTAGGTCACAAACAGTTACAAGAAAATCCTTGGGATAAATTTGAAACTAAGTATGCTGAAGGATCTGTACATGCAGGAACTGCAACTGAAGTATTCGACAAAGGAGCGCAAGTTCAGTTCGAAGATGTAGAAGTAGAAGCATTCTGTCCATCAAGATTATTAGAGAAGGAAGACGGATCTAAAATCAAGAAAGGAGACAGCGCAGATTTCAAAGTAATCGAGTTTAACAAAGAATTCAAAAGAGTAGTAGTTTCTCATACAGGAATCTTCAAAGACGAAGAAAAGAAAAATGTAAGAGAGCAACAATCTTCTAACACTTCATCTAACAAACCATCAGGTTCTTCTTCACAGAACGAAGAAAAATCAACTCTTGGTGATTTAGACGTATTAGCAGAATTGAAAAAGAGAATGGAAGGTAAATAAACCTTAGTTTTCTATATATAAAGAACGCCTCATTAATTTGAGGCGTTTTTTTTGGTTGAAGTTCCCATTATTTAAAGAGTATCAATATCAATCGTATTGCTTGTCCCGCTATGTTTATTGTGAACGCAATTAGATTAACCGCAAACGGCTATTGTTACAGTTCTTGTAACACTAAATCATATCTGTATAATTAGTTAATACTGACAGCGATAAAGATTAGTTGTAGGATCACCAATCTCTAAATTAATAATATCCAAAAACTAAAAAGAGTCGCTCAATAAATTGCATCTTTATTATCATACGTAATTACATAGTTTTTATTTCAGTTATACTGTCTTCATTTCAATCCTTAAAATGCAACCCATAAAAAAAACCATCAAAATTAATTGATGGGTTTTTCTAATATGGTAAACTGAATTACTTTTTGTAAGAAGCGTCTTTAATTCTCGCTTTTTTACCTCTAAGTTGTTTAAAGTAGAAAATTCTTGCTCTTCTAACTTTACCTCTTCTGTCGATTTCAATTTTTTGCAATGCAGGCAAGTTCATTGGGAAAACTCTTTGCACTCCAACATCACCACTCATTTTTCTAATGGTAAATGTTTTTGTTAATCCCGTTCCTCTTAATTGAAGTACTACTCCTTTAAAAAACTGAGTTCTGGTTTTAGCACCCTCTCTAATTTCGTAATAAACGGTGATCGTGTCACCAGCCTTGAATTTTGGGAATTCTTTTTTTGCAATGTACTTGTCTTGTACGTACTGTAATAAATCCATTTTTATATAAAAAATATTTTTTGTCAAGCTAAACAACGTTCACGCCCTTCGTCAGAGGTTGATTAACAGGTTACAAAAATACTACAAAATATAGTAACAGCCAATACTTTATATAAATATTTATCACATTTATTTATCATTAATAATATGTCCATTTTTCTTTGGGCGTGTCCTATAGTCGGTCATTAGCGCTCGCTTCGCTCGCGCCAACTCCCTCCTTCAGCTCGGGCTGTACGCTGTACCTGCCTGCCGGCAGGCAGGTCTTTTCTTGCCTTCGCATTTCCCTTTGCAAAAAAAAGGATGCCGCTACCATCCCTCACGCAAATACCGTTACCGAAAATCATTTGATTATCATCAACATCAAATTAAAAAAAAATTCTTAAATTCATACCTTAAAATGATCTTCAAAAATGATAGATAAAAGAGTAAAAAACGCCCAAGAAGCGATTGCCGGAATTACAGATGGAATGACTTTAATAGTCGGAGGCTTCGGACTTTGCGGAATTCCAGAAAATTCAATAAACGCTTTGGTAGAAAGTAATGTGACCGATTTAACCTGCATTTCTAACAACGCTGGTGTCGACGATTTTGGTCTCGGTTTGCTGTTGCAGAAGAAACAGATCAAAAAAATGATCGCGTCTTACGTCGGCGAAAATGCCGAATTCGAAAGACAAATGCTTTCTGGTGAACTCGATGTAGAATTAACACCACAAGGAACATTGGCTGAAAAATGCCGTGCCGCCCAACATGGAATCCCCGCTTTTTACACGCCTGCTGGATATGGGACAGAAGTCGCAGAAGGAAAAGAAACCAAAGATTTCGATGGCAAAATGTATATTTTAGAACACGCTTACAAAGCCGATTTTTCCATCGTAAAAGCCTGGAAAGGTGATCACGCCGGGAATTTAATATTCAAAGGAACGGCCCGTAACTTCAACGCTCCGATGGCAGGCGCCGGAAAGATCACCATCGCTGAGGTGGAAGAACTTGTAGAACCGGGACAACTCGATCCAAATGAAATTCACATCCCCGGAATTATGGTTCAAAGAATTTTCCAAGGTGAAAAATTCGAAAAAAGAATTGAACAAAGAACGGTAAGAAAAAGAGATTAGATATTCTACGATCTCCAGATTTTGCTTCAATAATAAATAAAAACATTTTTCGAAAGGGAAATGTTTTTTTGTGAAAAGAATCGGAAATCAGGTGCGGATCAATTTACGATTTGTGAAAAGTTAAAATTTTTAGAGACTAATTCCAAGTTCTAGTTTTCCACCAAGTCCTTTTTCTACAATTTTTTGCAACGTAGAAAGTCTTACATCTTTAATATTATTTTCAACTTTTGAAATATAACTTTTATTCGTTCCACATTTTTCCGCAAGTTGTTCTTGAGTAAGACCTTTTTCAAGTCTTGCTTGCTGAATTAATACACCTAGTTTAAATTCTTCAAATCCATTTTCGAAATCATCTCTTTTGTCAACTCCCTTTTTTCCATATTCTTTGTCTAACAGTTCATCCAAAGAAGTTAGGTTTGTATTTTTATTCATTTTATTTTTATTTTAAGACTTATTATCTTTTTCTAAATGATATTCCGTTTTTATTTTTAGTGCTTTAACAATTTCATTTTTTGGTGCTTTTTGAGTTTTCTTTTGAAATCCATTTATTAAAATCACCAACTTGCCTTCATCAAAAAAGCAAAATATTCTAAAAATATTGTTTCCACTTTGAACTCTGATTTCATAGAGTCCATTTGTTCCTTCTAAATGTTTGAAATATTCAGCCGGAATTTTATCAATCGTTTCAACAAGTTTTATCGTCCAAAGAATCTTATCCTTAATTTTTTCCTGCTGCTTTTCGAAAAAATCAAAAAAGTAATTTTTATAGATAAAAACAGTTCTGATTTTTTGTTCACTCATGTTATTATCAAAGATACAAAAAAGTTGTCCAAAGAGGCAACTTTTGTTTTTGTTTTTAATATTTTTTATTAATTACCTTTCACCAATTTGCTGACGCCACATGGCGTAATACAATCCTTTTAATTCCAACAAGTTTTCGTGTGAACCGGTCTCGATCACTTTTCCTTTTTCCAAAACATAAATACGATCCGCATGCATTATCGTGCTTAATCGGTGTGCAATCAATATGGTGATCTGTAATTTTTCTGCGGAGATTTCTCTAATAGTAGAAGTAATCGCTTCTTCCGTGATACTGTCTAAAGCCGAGGTCGCCTCATCGAAAATAAGCAAATGTGGTTTTCTCAATAAAGCTCGTGCAATTGCAATTCTCTGTTTTTCTCCGCCACTTAATTTAAATCCACCTTCACCAATGATGGTTTCTAATCCTTCTTCTGCTCTTTCAATTAATCCGGTTGCGCTTGATTTTCTTAAGGCTACTTCTAAATCTCTGTCTGTCGCGTCGGGATTTACAAATAAAAGATTTTCTTTGATCGTGCCCGCGAAAAGTTGAGTGTCTTGGGTTACAAATCCAATCTGATTTCTCAATTCATCGAAATCGAATTCGTTACCATTAATGTTATTATAATAAATAGATCCATCATTCGGACGGTACAATCCAACCAGCAATTTTACCAAAGTACTTTTCCCCGCACCGCTTGGACCCACAAACGCAATGGTTTCGCCATTCTTTACTTCAAAGGATATATTGTTCAATGCTTTATACGACGCAGATTGGTGTTTGAAATCAACGTTGGTAAATTGTAATTTGTTAATCGCTCCAATTTTCTTCGGATTTGCCGGTTTTTCTTCCGTTGGTTTTTCCATCAAAGTATCAAAATTGAAGAGCGAAGCTTCGGCTTCTCGATACGAGATAATGATATTTCCGATTTCCTGCATCGGTCCGAAAATAAAGAAGCCGTAAAACATCAATGATAAATATTGTCCTGGCGTAACTACATTCTTGAAAATCAGAAATAGTAAAGTCAACGTAATCATTTGTTGCAGAAAGTTAACCAGCGTTCCCTGAATAAAACTTAACGATCTGATGCTTTTCACTTTTCGAAGTTCCAGTCCCAGGATTTTGTAAGTGTTGCTATTCAGTCTTTTAACCTCTTGTTGCGTTAAACCCAAACTTTTTACAATTTCGATATTTCTTAAACTTTCTGTTGTGCTTCCGGCCAAACTGGTGGTTTGTGCAACAATGTTTTTTTGAATTTTCTTAATCCTTTTACTTAATAAATTGGTGATAAACGCGATAAAAAATATTCCCACCACATAAACCGGCATAATAGCCCAGTGCAATTGAATAGCGTAAATAGAAACAAATACAATACTTACCAAAATCCCAAAAAAGATATTGATGAAGTTATTGATGAATTTTACAGAATCTTCTCGCACCTTCGTCAGGATCGATAATGTTTCACCACTTCTTTGATCTTCAAATTCCTGAAAAGGCAACGCCATCGAATGTTGTAAACCATCCGTAAAAATATTAGCACCGAATTTTTGAGTAATGACGCTTACGGTGTAATCTTGAAATGCTTTTGCAATTCTGCTGACCATGGCAACACCAATTAATAATCCTATAAAATAAAAGGCGCCATGATAAATGGATGTGCCGTATAAATATTCTTCTAGATTTCTGCTTAAAAGTTGTTCTTTATCGAAAAAATTAGGATGTGTCACCAACTGATCGAGGATATTTCCTGTAATCATCGGACCAAATAAAGAAAAGACCTGACTAATAGTTGTTAATAATAAGGCTAAAATCAGCAACCATTTGTGAGGCTTTAGGTATCGGAAGAGTGTTTTCATTCGTTATAAAATAGTAAGCGGCAAAATTAGAGATATAATTCTGATATAGGCGTAAATGCTATAGATTGGACCGATGAATGATTTTTATATTAGAGGGAAATTAATTAAATTGCACCTAAAGATTAAATTATGCTGACCAAAGAACAAATCGCCCAACGAATCTCTAAAGAAGTAAAAGACGGTTACTACGTAAACCTCGGCATCGGAATACCGACCTTAGTTGCCAACTTTGTTTCCCCAGATTTGTCCGTCGAATTTCAAAGTGAGAATGGCGTACTCGGCATGGGGCCATTTCCTTTCGAAGGAGAAGAAGATGCAGATTTAATCAATGCTGGAAAGCAGACTATTACCACACTTCCCGGCGCTTCTTTTTTTGATTCTGCCTTCAGTTTTGGTATGATCAGAAGTAAGAAAGTGGATCTTACCATTCTCGGTGCAATGGAAGTTTCTCAAAACGGGGATATTGCCAACTGGAAAATTCCTGGTAAAATGGTAAAAGGAATGGGCGGAGCGATGGATTTAGTGGCTTCTGCTGAAAATATAATCGTTGCGATGATGCATGTTAATAAAAAAGGAGAGTCAAAAATATTGAAAGAATGTACTTTACCTTTAACCGGAGTTGGTTGTGTGAAAAAAGTAGTAACTGAATTAGCCGTTTTAGAAGTAACGCCAGATGGTTTTAAACTTTTGGAAAGAGCGCCAGGCGTTTCGGTCGAAGATATTAAAAAAGCCACCGAAGCCGATTTAATCATCGATGGAGAAATCTCTGAAATGCAGTTTTAAAGAAACCAATTGATAAAATATAGAAATCCTTTTCAGTTTTGAAAAGGATTTTTTTTGGTTTCATTTTAAACATCTACTATATGAGATTCTTCCTTCGTCAGAATGACAATAATGTTAATCGAATTTATTATTTGCAAAATTAACAGTTAGTTTTAGGAATGTCATGCTGAGCCTGTCGAAGCATCTTAAAAAAGAATTCTTCAATATCTGAAATGAACGAATTATTTAAGTAAAAGTTCTTTAAACCTGAGATTCTTCCTTCGTCAGAATGACAATA
>JBBSRZ010000108.1:0-6520 GCA_038242555.1 Flavobacteriales bacterium
AACCTCTCGATCTTCCAGTTTCTCTGTCTGTAATGATTTTGGCAGACGATACGTCACCAAATTCTGAAAATAAATCTTGCAACGACTGTTCTTGAGTTGCATAGTTAATGTTTGAAACAAAAATGTTCATCTTAAAAAAAAATTAATTATTAATACTGTTGAAATTATAAATGAAACTCAACAATTGATGAACAAAAATTGATTTCAGGATATAAAAACAGTTGCAAGATACAACTTATAACGACACATGCAAACTTTTCCCTCTTTATTTTTTATTTTACCTCTTTTCCATGCGCTGCTTCCAATAATCTAAACCAATCTACACGATCTAACAGGAGTGTTAAACTTTTCTTCAATTCTTTTATGGTTTTCGCGTTTGAAATCCCTATTATCGGGATAATCTTGGCTGGATGATTTAAGATGAATGCTAATAGTATTTGATTTTCCTCAGCATTATAGTTCTCACAAAGATCTTTTAAGACCAATTTTATTCGATTATTCTCTGGAGATTTTTCAGTAAAATAATTTCCCATGACCGAATATGCCATCGGTTTTAGGTTCTTTTGAAACAGTTGATCGATTGTTCCATCATATAATACCTCCGGTTTATTGAGCGAAAACTCAATTTGATTGGTTACAAGTGGAAAAACATTGTTCATCAAGTTAAATTGCGAGTGAGAAAAATTAGAAACTCCGAATTGTAACACTTTCCCTTCATCTTTCAAAATATGGAAACTTTCAGCAATTTCATCAGGATCCATTAACGGTGATGGACGATGAAGTAAAAGTAAATCCAGGTAATCTGTTTTCAAGTTCAATAAACTCTGAGCCACAGATTTTAAAATATATTCCTTTGAATAATTATAAGCCTTTACTGTGAATTTGTTATTCGCACCTGGTAATTCAATTCCACATTTAGAAATAAATTGTACCTCTTCCCTATTAAGATTCATTTCTGAAAAGGCGTCACCAAATAATTTCTCCGTTGTGTAATCTCCATATATATCTGCATGATCGAACGTGTATATACTTTCTTGCATTGCAGTTCCAATTAAATGCTGCACTTCTTTCTTGGAGTGATCGGCGCCCCAACTTCCCCATCTCATGGTTCCGATAATAATTGGTGAGAAATTCATCATGTAAAATTTAATCAAAAGTAAAATTTATTAGGCGATAGATCATAATAAGGTTCACAAAGATTCAGCGCGTAAAATGCATATTAACAATATATTAAAATATTTGTAACCTTTCTGTATAAGTCATCGTATAATATAATGCAGTCCTAAAGTGGACCTTATTACTACATGAGACAATTAAAAATTACCAAACAGGTTACCAACAGAGAAACCGCCTCCCTCGACAAGTATTTGCAAGAGATTGGAAAAGTTGATTTGATTACGGCCGACGAAGAAGTTGAATTGGCACAAAAAATCCGAGCCGGAGACCGAGTAGCGTTGGAAAAATTGATTAAAGCCAACCTCCGTTTTGTGGTATCTGTTTCTAAACAATACCAGAATCAAGGACTTTCCCTACCCGATTTAATTAACGAAGGAAATCTAGGTTTGATGAAAGCCGCAAAAAGATATGATGAAACCAGAGGTTTTAAATTTATCTCTTACGCAGTATGGTGGATTCGTCAATCGATTTTACAAGCGTTGGCAGAACAATCTAGAATTGTAAGATTGCCTTTAAATAAAATTGGATCGATCAACAAGATCAACAAAGCGTATGCGCATTTGGAGCAGGAAAACGAAAGACCTCCGTCTCCAGAAGAGTTAGCGGAAGTTTTGGACATGACCGAAGATGAGATCAAAGAATCGATGAAAAACTCCGGAAGACACTTGTCGATGGATGCACCTTTAGTTGAAGGTGAAGATTCGAATCTTTATGACGTTTTACGTTCTGGAGAATCGCCAAGTCCGGATAAGGATTTAATGTTGGAATCATTACAAATTGAAATCGAAAGAGCGTTGCAAACTTTGACTCCGCGTGAGGCAGATTTGGTACGTTTATATTTCGGCTTGAATGGGAAACATCCGATGACTTTAGAAGAAATCGGTGAAACTTTTGATCTAACAAGAGAAAGAGTTCGTCAGATCAAAGAAAAAGCAATTAAAAGATTGAAACATAATACGAGAAGTAAAATTCTAAAATCGTATTTGGGTAAATAATATTTTTACCGTAAATCCTCTCCCAAGGAGATGGACTTTTAAAAGATAAAAAAAAGGAACTCGACTTGAGTTCCTTTTTCTTTATGTTATTTCGAAGTTTTTCCGAGACAGTTCTTTTCTTACTCTGCTCAAACTTTCCGGAGTAATTCCCAAATAAGAAGCGATCATCCATTGTGGAACACGCTGCAAAATATCAGGGTACATTTTTATGAAATTGAGATAACGTTCTTCAGCAGTTGCGGCCAGCAATGAGTTAACTCGATTCTGTAAATTTCGAATGTGTTTTTGCAGGAGCAAGTCATTATTATCTACCGCTTGCGGATAAATTTCTTTCATACCTGTAAAAAACTCGTTGTTCAGCAAAAGAACTTCAGAATCTTCTACCGCATCGATGTAATAATTCGATTTCTCATTGAAATAAAGAGAACTGCGATCAGAAATCAGCCAACTTTCAGGTGCAAATTGAATAATATGTTCCTTTCCATTTATATCGACAGAATACATTCGTAACAAACCTTTCTCAACGAAATAAGTATGCTGACAAAGATCACCGGGCTGTAAAAGCATTTCATTTTTTGTTACTTTTTGTATCGTATATCGGTTTCCAAATGGCGCCACCAAGTCTTCTGGAACTTCGAGGATCTCTGATAAAAAAGCACTAATGTTTTGAAGCGGTTTCACCGAATATTTTTAAATTAATGCTACGGAAATACTTTGATGAGAGGCGTTTTTGATTGCTTTACCTTTTTCTAACACGATAAGTTGTGGACTTTGATGTGTAATATCAAAATCTTCTGCAATTTTATTAGAAAGTGGTCGGTGCGCAATTAGATCTAAAAAATAATAATCAACTTCTTTTGAGGAATTATTGACTTCGTTTTCAAAATTTTTAAGAACTGTTTTACTAATATGACATCTCGTAGAATGCTTAAAGATCACCACTTTATTTTTAAAAGATTGTTCAATTGCTTTTGTCAAATCCTCTTCAGATTCAATGTTCTTCCAAAATGAAGACGTTGCTTTTTGTGGTTCGTCGCCACCAAATAATTTATTAAATATACTCATGTACTATTGTTTGTTATTTTTATCTATTTATAATTTACCAATTATTTTCGGTTCGCAAATTTTCAATATGCGCCAAATGGTGATCGCAATGCCAAGCGCAGAAGCATAAACATCGTCTGAGCGTTATATTTTTGTTTTGATCGGGATGAAAATACGTGCTTTCAAATTCCCTGTTGGTCAAAGAATTTAATTCAAAAACCCATCGATCATGCACGCCTCTTAAAGTTTGAAGTGCTGGATCAATATCTATGCTAAAACTATCCTGAAGTTCGGCCCACTGCTGTTGGTCATATGGTTTAATGGTTGGATTATCTTCTGTCAGCGCGAGTTTAAAACGGATATAACTATTCATACTACTGTCTGCCAGATGATTAATCAATTGTCTTACTTTCCAGCCATCGGTCCTGTATTGGGTGTCTAATTGATCATCAGTCCAATTCTCTACGATATTCGTTAATTTTCCTGGAAAATCTTTGATTGTTTTTATGTGTGCATCAAGATCTTGGTCAGATACCTTTGATGGTTCTTGAAAAGTACCGATCGGGTATTTTTTATGTTCTAAATTGTCCATTCTGTTTTTATATTTTGACGATTTGTCGCAAGTCCTAATTTGGCTGAACATTTGCGCTTTGGTCTTGTAAATTTACTACAAATAAGTTAAATTTAATCTTTAACAAATATTTAGAAATATGAAAAAAGCCCTAATTATAGTTGATGTTCAAAACGATTTTTGCGAAGGTGGTTCTTTGGCTGTTCCTGGTTCAAATGAAATTATTCCTTATATAAATCTCTTAATGCAAGATAATGAATATGATCACATTATTCTAACTCAAGATTGGCATCCTGCAGATCATAAAAGTTTCGCGTCGAACAATGATAAAAAAGTTGGCGATACCATTATATTAAACGGTATTCCACAATTTATGTGGCCAGATCATTGTGTGCAAGGAACAACAGGTGCAGAAATTCATCCAGATCTGAACCAAGATAAAGTCACTCATATTATAAAAAAAGGAATGAACGTCGACTACGATAGTTATAGTGGATTTCAGGATAACAATAATATGGTAAAAAGCGGTTTAGATGATTTCTTGAAATACCATGATATTCAATTATTAGAAGTAGTAGGCCTGGCGCTAGATTATTGTGTAAAATACACTTGTTTAGATGCTGCGAAATTAGGTTACGTAACGTGTCTGCATTTTAACGGAACGAAAGCAGTTAATTCTAAACCAGAAAACGGAAAAAATGCAATTTATGAAATGCTAGAAAATACGGTGACGATTTTAGGCTAATCAAAATAGTTTTTAATACACTCAACTCTTCATTTTTAATGAGGAGTTTTTTATTCGTTATTTTAGTTTATAAATTTTATTTTTAGCAAAATTTTACTTTGAAAAAACTTAATCTTCTTTTATTATTATTCATTTTCTCTTCGTGTGTTTCGGTCAAGAGACATAACGAGAAATTAGATAATCCTATTTCGGTGGAAAATTTAAAGAAGGACATCGATTTTACACAACAGAAATTGCGAGAACTTCATCCAAAATTATATTGGTTTATTACTAAAAAAGAACTGGATTATCAATTTGACAGTTTAAAAACTACGATTCAAAAACCGCTAAAACCAAATGAATTCTACCAGAAACTCGCACCGGTAATTGCAAAAGTTAAGGAAGGGCATTTACGGCTATATCCTTATGACAAAAGACTGACTAGAAAAGAGATCAAAGATCTTCAGAAACAGAAGGGACTATTAAATCGATATAATTTCACCATTGATAATAACAGAATCTTTGTGAAAGATAACGCAGATAAAATCCCCAACATGAACGCGGGCACAGAAATTTTAAAGATAAAAGATATCACCGCAAAAGATCTTTTAGAAAAATATAAACCTTTAATTAATAGTGATGGTGATAATACCACCTTTCAAAAATATTCAATGGCGAGAAGGTGGCCATCATTTTTTACGGCAGAATATGGGATTTTAGACAGTGTGAAAATTGAAGCGAAATATAAGAATGAAATAAAATCCTTTTACCTAAAGCGCGAAAAAATAACCAAAGAAGAAAAGAAAAAGACCGAACAAACGAATAAAAAATTGACCAAAAGCCAAACTGGTAAAACAAAAGATTACAATATTATTACTAAAAGTTTTAATCGTGATCTGCAATTTCCCGCGAAGGATTCTACGATTGCATACATGAAAATCAAAACCTTTTCCGGAACTTTTTCACGTAAATTTTATAAACAAAGTTTTGAGACGCTGAAAAAATCTCCGGCAAAATATTTAATTATCGACGTGCGCGATAATCTTGGCGGCTCGCTAGCAGAAATTCATAATTTATATTCCTATTTAGTAGGAGAAGAATTTAAATTTGTTAATGGCGAAGTAACTTCGCGTACCTCTTTGTTAAAAGCGGATTATTTCAAC
Source organism: Flavobacteriales bacterium (assembly GCA_038242555.1). GTDB lineage: Bacteria > Bacteroidota > Bacteroidia > Flavobacteriales > Weeksellaceae > Kaistella. The sequence continues at coordinate 5,674 of JBBSRZ010000108.1, forward strand.
TATTTTCCGACTTTGGCCAAACCGATCGCGGTATTGACTTATCCTTTATACTTAATTACCTCTTTGTATCCTATTAAAAAAATTGATGATCACTTTTGTTTTAAAAACTTAGGTGTGTTCGCTCTTAAAAAACCAAAAAAAAATCATTTTCAGGGAGAGATTTATGTTTTGATTAATGGCAGTAGTTTCTCGGCCTCATCCATAATTTCATCCAAATTAAAAGATGCAAAAAGAGCCCTCCTCGTTGGCGAGGAAACTGGTGGCACAAACGACGGAACGGTTGCAGGGCGATACTCCACTAAAAAGTTACCTTACTCGAAATTAACACTACCGATTGGTTTAATGCTTATTCAACCTCAGATTGAATATACCAAAACTAAAAAGGGCGTTCTTCCAGACCACGAAATTATTCCAACATTGAACGAAGTCTTGAATAAAAAAGATGTTCAACTAGACTGGATTATGAATGACATCAAGAAAAAAGAAACTAAATAATTTTTCCGCAATGACTCTTACTAATTTGAGAAGTTATATCACTTTAGTGCAAAAAAAAGGAAGCCGTCTCAATACTGAGGCGGTTTTTTTTGCTTTTTTATAACTATTTTTTGCTTATTTTATTGGTGTTTTGTATCTTTAAGTACTGATAATCAATAATATGAATTCTAATTTCCAGTCTTATAACCAACAACAGAATTGGCTTTTTCCACCCTCAATTGAAGAGTTGATTCCACAGGATCATCCGGTTCGGATCGTTAATGGGATCATTGAGCAGCTTGATTTAAAATTGCTTATTGAGGAGTACAGTAAAGAAGGTAAGCCAAGTTACCATCCGAAAATGATGCTCAAA
>JBBSRZ010000109.1:0-6398 GCA_038242555.1 Flavobacteriales bacterium
AATACTTCGTAGAGCGCCGAGTTGCCAAAAAAGGACACGATAATAAAGTCACAAAGCACCGGTACCGTAATTGCCGCAAATACAAATTCGCGCAAAGTTCGGCCGCGGGAAATCCGAGCCAAAAACACGCCTACAAAAGGTCCCCATGCCAGCCAAAAGGCCCAAAAGAAAAGGGTCCAGCTGCCCATCCAGTCACTGCTGTCTGGAACGTATGCAAAAGTTTTCAACATTCTTGAAGGCAGTGTCACCAAAAAATGACCGATGTTTTCTACTAAGCCGTTAAGCAAAAATGCTGTTTGGCCTGCAATCAGAATAAATGCCATCATGGCCACGGCGCTCCACAGATTCAATTCAGAAATCCACCGGATCCCACGATCTACGCCCGATGTTGTGGCAGCAATAGTTAGAATCACGGCGCCAATAACCAGTGCAATTTGCAACGTTAGACCTTCGTTAAAGCCAAACAGTTTTGCGAAACCAACATTAAGCAGCACCACACCAATTCCCATGGTGGTTGCTACGCCAAAAACAGTTCCTATAAGTGCAATTGTGCTGATGGCATGACCTAGTGGACCTTTTACTCGTTTGCCAAAAAGCGGATATAACGCTGCTCGAATCGACAAAGGCAAATTCCACCGATAAGCAAAATATCCCATCGCCATCCCAAGTAGCGCATAAACAGCCCAACCTGCTATACCATAGTGAAACATTGTCCAAACGACCGCATCCTGTAAAGCAGCGGCAGATTCTGACTCACCCGAGGGTGGCATCAAATACTGAACGACCGGTCCCGTCACCGAGAAAAACAACAGATCAATTCCGACTCCTGCCGCAAAAAGCATTGCGGCCCATGTAGCCAGTCCATATTGTGGCCGCGAATCATCAGGTCCCAAACGCAAGCTTCCTGCTTTTGATAGTGCCACCCAAACGACAAAGAAAATTACAAGCGCCATCGTCAAAACATAGTACCAGCCTAAATTGGTGGCAATCCAATTAACGGCTAATTTCATTGTTGATCTCGCTTGATCAGGCATCGCAATTGCCCAAAATGAAAACGCAGCAATAACCGCAGATGATATAATTAAAACACTCCAGTTAATTTGAGTGGTTTTATTCTGCCATAGTTTTTGAGCGCCTTCCCCCAAATCACTTTTTGATACAGGAACCTCACTTTTAACTTTAGGAGACCTTATGCTGCCGCCAAAGCGACTGCGTTCAAACGGCGTTTTTTCTGAACGGGTTCGATCATTCGGGTTATCTTTACTGGAATTTTGGTTCATGGGCATCGTACTTATTATGTATAATCTCCGAACGGAAGATATCTTTCTTCAATTTGCTAAGCTAAGATAATAGAATACATTGGATCAATAGACCGTTGTATTTTAAAAAGTATAACGATTTGCCTTAATGGAATAAAACGAGTTTAAGTTACTGCTCGTCATCTAATATGGGTTAAAATAAGGTTTTAAACGTGACATCTAAAAAAAACGCCCAAAGACGTGTTTTGTCATAGATTTTTGTCCAAAAAGCATTCATTAATATTTTAAAGTATAAAAAATCCAATGAAATTCACTGGAATTATCTGTTTTCTTAAAGCGCAGCGACGTATTTCTCTTCGTCTTTTTAAAATTATCTCTTTGTAATTCTCTCAACTGCTGCTTGTACCGCGTCAGAATCAATTCCATATTTCTTCATCTAATCTGCTGGTGTGCAGATTATCCGAAGGTGTCATTTACGGCCACGAATACCTGGATTGTTGGTCGTTTTCTGAACAACATTGCGATTATAAATTATATCGATTGCAGTAAAAATACTTTACTTTACATTTAGTGAACCTACTTCCCACGACCCGTGAAATGTTCCATTGTTTTGTAAATGCCGAGAACATCTCCTGCGAACCAGTCAAAAACATTTATAGACATTATTGCCTGTTCGAATCTTGTGATTCTGTAGATATATCCAGGCATAGACACCATTTTTTCGTTGTTCTCAATGGCTTTTATAATGGTAAGTGCGGCGGCTTCAGGTTCCAGAATTGGAATCTTAGATTGTACGCCATCAAACATTCCTGTATTGATATAATACGGCATTATGGTGGTGACCTTTACTTTTTTGTTCATTTGTTTCATCTCCAGCCTCAAGCTATCAGACCAGCCGATGAGCGACCATTTGCTGGCTGCGTAAACAGACATTTTAGGATTTGAAACCAATCCACCAGAGGAAGAAATGTTGCAAATGTGCCCGCAATCCTGAGCCAACATATCATCAAGAAATACTTTGGTTATAAACATAGGTGCATTAGCATTAATTTCCATTGTTTTCGTAATTTCTGCAAAAGAGTGATCCTTGAAAAATTTACCTACAATTATTCCGGCGTTATTGATCAGTACATCAACAACTCCTATTTCCTGCTTCACTTTTTGGGCTGTTTCCTGTATCTGTTCCACCTTAGAAACATCTACATTGTATCCGAAAACACTTCCTTTGGTCGAAAATTCAGCTAAAGTTTGATCAATACTTTCTTGATTAATATCCCAAATAATAACTTTGGCTTTCCGTTCCAACATCAAACGAACCATTATTTTACCAATACCCGAGGCTCCTCCGGTAATTAAAACTATTTTATTTTCTAAATTTTTCATCTCGTAAATCAACTGGTATTACAGAGACAAAGTTAGTGGGATGGTTTTTCAAGGACGATAACATATGTTATCAGTGCAGATTGTCATTGAGAATTTTTCAGTCTGCTGAGATGCACAGAACTGATATTGAGATAAGAGGCAATGTAATGCTGAGGAATTCGTTGTAGAATATTTGGGAATTTTGAAGTGAGGTTATGATATCTTTCAATTGGGCTTTGGGTATACAAGGCTTGAATTTTATCATTGAAAATAAAAAAGTATTCTTCGGTCAGTAATCTGCCGAGCCGCTCTCCGTTTTCTAGAGTTTTGTAACCATTGTGCAGCATTTCATAGGACATTAAAACGACGGTCGTATCTTCCAGGGCCTGAATGGAATAGTTGGAAGGCTTCTTTTTCAAAAAGCTTTCGTAGTCGGCAGAAAATGTATTTTCAAAGGAGAAATGAAAAGTTTTTTCTTCTCCATCTTGATCTACAAAAAATACTCTTAGCAGTCCATCGACCACGAAAAAAACATCGCGGCAAATTTCTCCTTGGTTCAGGATTATTTCCTTTTTCTCTATTTCTTTTATGCAAAACTTAGAAGAATAGGCATTCCATTCTTCATCGCTGATTTCAATATAATTTGAAATAACTTTCTTTATGTTTTCAAGCTTATTCTTCATTGTTAAAGTTTTAAGAAACTTTTTTTCTTTAATTCTACCTCGTTTTTAAATTACATAAAATGATTCCCAGCAAGCTAAACTTTCCTCGATTTGTTTGGGAATAGAATCAATTATTGTTACGCTAAAATAGTAGATTTTTTCTCAAACAGCATTCATCAAATTTTTAAAGTATAAAAAAATCCACTGAAATTTTCAGTGGAATTGTCTATTTTCTGGAAATGATGCGATATGTATAAATAGTACGAAACTTAACTTACGCAAGTTGAGTCCAAAAGATTTCTCACTCCATTTTTGGATATTTTCCTTTAGATCTTCTGTTAGCATGTGTCGTTTATTTTCTTCGTCAGTTATTACTTTGTCTTTATTAAAATCTTTTAAAGACATTAGTTTTAAATTTACTTTAAAGAAATCAGTTTTTGTTTTGTAGAGTAAATTTTCTAATGCCACGATAAACTTTTCGTTATCGATTTTCAAAACTCCTGAACCAGTGAATTTGTCGTGCTTCTAAATTCTTTTTTTTGAATATTTAATTCATATCACCTATTTTTTATTTAAAATAATTGAAAAGCCTTTTAAAAATTAGTTGACCGCAATTGATTTCAGAACAATTTCAAAATTTTCTTCTTTCTTATTACCGATCAGTAACTGCATTTCGACTACATTTCCTCCATTGTAATTGGGGACGTTCACCACTTCGCCTCTGTAAGTGGCCTGCGTCAATTTAAATGGAATCGTAATAGTTTCCCACTCTCCATTATTGTTCGTTGGAAATGTAGCAGCATAAGAATGTCTGCCTTTCGGAGTTCTGATCCTAAAATTATAATCTTTGCCGTCTCCCTTTAGATTTAATATAAAAGCGTCAGCTTTTTCATTAATGATATAAGGCTCTTTCTCGGAAGTTTGATGGATAGAGCAGAAACCACCGTTGTTGTCCAGGGACACCCGGCCGGAAAAATGTGCATAACTTTCATCAGTCATTTTTAGTTGACTTTCAGATCTGCCACCCATCACCACATCATTTTGTATGCGCCATTTACCTTTGCCCTGTTTCGTGAAATCATAAAGCATTTGGCTGTTATTTTCGGATTTCGCTTCAGTTATATCCGTCGTTTCGTCAACTGGATTTTTATTTGAATTTGACATACAGAATATTATTAAAAGTGGTATAATGATTAGGAGTCGCATTTTGCGTGATCTACAAATACAAAATATATAAGAATTTTTTTGCTGCGTTTACTGATTTTTATTTGCTAGAATTTTCTACTATGGCAATTTCTTCTTCGGTTAAATCGTATAATTGATAAACAAGTTGATCGATTTTAGTTTCTAGAATGCTTGTGTCATTATTATTTGAATCTTTTTTTAATAACATTATCTCATCATATAAATTTATAAAAGGGATCATTTTTTCATCTTCTATTTTTAATATTGGAATAGAGTCGAAATATTCTCCAAACCATTTAATTCCATCAGAACCCCAAATTACAGAACCAAGTTTAAAGTAAAAGTATGTCAATTTTGAATTTAATATTGCACAGTAAAATTTCAAATTTTTACCAGTTGCAAAAGAAGTGCTATCTATTGAATATTCATTTTTTACGCTAATTGCAAATGAGTTTATAGGCGAAAGTCTTGTCCAGATAAGTTTTTCAGATTCGAAAGATTCATAATATGAACATTTTCGAAGTTCATACCATTTCTTCATACCTTTTTTTGCTTCATAAACATTTTGCAGATTCGTTTTATGCTCATTTAAATATTTAAAGATGTCAGGGTAATTTTCAATTTCAACACCTGTCTTTGTTAATATTATGTAATTGTTAAAATCTTTTATGTTATATCTTTTTATTTCTGCACCTTTCAAAACGGGTTTAATTATCTCTGAATTCTTAAAATCTTTGGCAATTAATTTATCCCCAATTTCTTTGGGAATTATGAAAATACTATTTGCACCTGTAGTAATTCCTCTATTAATTTTAATTTCTTCAACTTGAGAGAGTGGTATTGATTTACTTTTGATTTTATATTTTAAATCAAGTATTTCATTGTTACCAAAAACCCATTGTTCTTTTCCAAAGTATTTTTGATTTATTACTTTATTAATTTTTACCGAAGTTGAACCAAGCTCTTGCGCAAGTTTTATATCATTTAACTGGATTGCATTGAAGTAATTCTCTTTTTTTGCTTTTTCCTTGATTAAAGAAACAATTATAGTTCCGACATTTGCTTCATCAAATATGTCAATATTATTAAAATTAATAAGATCAAGTAGATTATATTTAGAAAGATAATCTCTTGTGCTTAAACCGTAATTCGTATTGCAAAATCGATTTGATGTAATAAATGATAATATTCCTTTTTCTTGTAGTATATCAATAGATTTTTCAAAAAATAAAGAATAAATATCACCCGTTCTTTCAAAGACCTTAAATGATTTAAAGTACTCACTGTTACTGAAACCACTGTATTGAATTTGAAAATAAGGCGGATTCCCAATCACCACATCAAACCCTACAAAATCTCCTTCATCATTTAAAACTTCCGGAAACTCAAACCGCCACTCAAATGCATTTTCGAAAATTTTGTTGGCTTTTATTTCTGCAATTTCGCTTTCTAACTTTTTGATTTCTACCGTTAAAACACTTGCTTTTTTATTCAAAATTGCTTTTTCCTTTTTGCCTAATTCGAACAATTGCGTTTGGTTCGTCATTAAAAATAATTCACCCGACAGTTTGCTGAGCTTTTTCTTTTTGGGATCATTCAGAGAAATTTCACTCCGGAAATCAGATTTAATATCAGAAATCAGTTTTTCCATTTCCCTTTTCTGCTCTTTACTTTCCGCATTTCTGTACGTATCAACCGCAATTCGGTAGGAATTAATATTCCATTTGCTTTCTTTTAACGCCTCTTTTAAATCTGCATCAATCGCAAAACGACTCACCAAAGAATTTCCACATTTAATGTTGATGTCGATATTTGGAAGCGTTTCCAGTTCCGTTGGATTTTTGTAATACGCGTTCTTCAACAACTCAATCCACAATCTCAAGCGGCAAATTTTTACAGAATTGGGATTGATATCTACGCCGAAAAGACA
>JBBSRZ010000110.1:0-6301 GCA_038242555.1 Flavobacteriales bacterium
ATAAAATTAATTCTTTCATTTTAATGAAAATTCCACTTGCAAATAAGTGGAATTATTTTTTAAAAATATAGTTTTTAAATGGAGTAAGAAAGAAAATGCAATATGCTTAAGATAGCAGTTACTCTTTTATAATATCTTTCAGATAAGGTAATCCTCGCTGGGAACCTCTATTTTTAGTCACTTTCAGAGAAACATCATTTCCGAATTTCACGCAATCATCAACTTCGTTTCCGTGACAAAGTGCAACTGCAAAACCAGCCGCAAACGCATCTCCCATTCCCATTTTATGTAAAACAGAATCATGGTCGTTGCGATAATATTTCATTTCGGAACCATTAAAGTAAGTGGTTGAATTGGTATCATCTCGGACAAATAATTTATTTGGGTATTTTCTTAATATTTCTTCTCGCGGAACTTCTCCAAAAATAATGGACAATTCATTGCTTTTAGCTACAATAAAAGAAGCATTGTCGATCACTTCTTCTGACAATTCTTTTGCAGGCGAAGCGTAAATTCCCAGTTTGTTATTGTGCTTTTTAGCCAACTGAGCCGTATATTCAACAACATCCATCGGAATTTCTAATTGTACTAAAACTAAATCAGACGTCATGAAAAACTTTTCCGCTTCCGCAACATGTTTAGGTTTTAAACAAAAATTTGAAGCAGGAACAACCACGATAGAATTAATTCCTTTTGCTGCGATCACATAAGCAGTTCCAGTAGGCGCTTCTTCCGTTTCTAAAACATAACCCACATTAACACCTTCATCGATCAAATTCCTTAAGATCTGCTGACCAAAAGGATCCATTCCAACAGCGCCGACAAAATAAACACTCGCACCTAATCGTGCGGTGGCAACTGCTTGATTGGCTCCTTTACCACCATAAAAACTTTCAGACTTTTCAGCCATTACAGTTTCATTGGGTTTTGGTGGATTTGCTGTATTTAAAACAAGATCTATAGAAGAACTGCCAACTACTATAATTTTTGGTTGCTCGGAAGTTATTTTCATTTTGCTCAAAACTTATCTTTCAAATGTAATTAAATATGAAAAGAATCGGGACTTAATTTTAATTAATTTCGACCAATTCAGAAACGACTTTTACTGGAATATTATCTTTATCAAAACCAATATACGAAGAATAAAACCCTTCTCCATAACCCGTTTCAAAAGCAAATAAATTACCTGGTTTTTCTTCGTGAGGTTTTAGAAAAGCGTACTGATTAACAGCGCCTTCTTCTTCGAAAAAATGTTCGTGGAAAAACTCTTCATAAATTCCCATAAAATCATCGCCTTTCCTCTTAAACAAATGTTGCTCCAAAAGATTTAGATTTTCCTGAGTTTCAAAATCCATCAGACAACCCATTCCGCTTTCTACGGGAAAACCAAAGATTTCTCCTTCTTCCAAATCGGTGATTATTTGCCCATCTGAAGTCGCAAGTTCCCACGTTACAATTTCTGAATCACTGAAGATCACTTCTACATAAGCGATGCAATTGCTTTCAATTTCTTTATGAACTAGAACAGGAAATTCACCAACTGGAAAATCAGTAATAAAGGCAGGCATTTCGTTAGTAATTAAAGGATCACAAACTGCAATTTTACCCGTAGTCAAAACTATGTTCCCGGCCTCAAAGCTTTCTATTAGTGGACTTTCAACAAAATTTTTGCTGAAAAGTTTCTTGATATTTTCGAGGTGGATCATGATAGGGTTTTTAATTTTTCTTCTAGCAAAACTAATTTATCTTCGGCGTCTTTCTTCTTTTTCAATTCGATGTCAACAACTTGCTGTGGTGCTCCTGCCATGAATTTTTCGTTGGAAAGTTTTTTATCGACCGACATCATAAATCCTTTTAAATACTTGATCTCTTCTTCTGTTTTTGTTTTCTCCTCTCCCAGATCAAGATTTTCGCTTAATGGAATAGAAACTTCTGTTCCGCCGATCAGGAATGAGAAAGTGGGTTGATCTGTTTTTTCAGCAAAATGAATTTGATCAATGTTTGCTAATTTTTTAACTAAACTTTCATTATCAAAGGAAGAGGCATTAGTATAAACCTGCACAGTTTCTCGAGGTGAAATTCCTTTACTCTGTCGATAATTCCGAACGCCTGAAATCAATTCTTTTGAAACCTCAAAATGGTGAATCAATTCTTTGTTAAAATCTTGCGGTTTTCTTTGTTGAGAAATAACCAAAGCATTTCCAACCGTTCTTTCGGAAATATTTTGCCATAATTCCTCCGATAAAAAAGGCATAAATGGATGCAATAATTTTAACAACTCTTCGAAATAGTGAATCGTTTTATCGTAAACTTCCGTCGAAATCGGTTCTCCAAAATTTGGTTTAATCGCTTCTAAATACCAAGAACAGAAATCATCCCAAACCAACTTATAAACTAAATGCAAAGCATCTGAAATTCTAAATTTCTCAAATTGATCTGCAATTTCAGTGATGGTTTTATCCATTTGATTTCCAAACCAATCAATTGCCTGTAAATCAGATTCGTTCGCTTTTATCGAATCATCTTTTTTCCAGCCTTGAATTAACTTATTTGAATTCCAGATTTTAGTGGCGAAATTCCGTCCTTGCAACATTAATTCTTCATCAAATAGCAAATCGTTTCCAGCGGCAGAACTTAATAAAATCCCGACACGAACGCCATCTGCTCCGTACTTCTCTATTAGTTCAATTGGGTCCGGAGAATTCCCGAGTGACTTCGACATTTTACGTCTCTGCTTATCGCGCACAATTCCGGTGAAATAAACATTCTTAAAGGGAACTTCTTTTCGGTATTCAATTCCCGCCATAATCATCCGGGCAACCCAGAAAAAGATAATATCTGGCCCAGTAACTAAATCAGAAGTTGGATAGTAATAATTGATGTCTTTATTTTCTGGATCGGTAATACCATCGAAAACGGACATTGGCCACAACCAAGATGAAAACCAAGTATCAAGCGCATCTTCATCTTGTTTTAGATCCTGAATTGTAAGATTTTGATTTGATGTTTTTTCTTGTGCTAAAGTCAAGGCTTCTTCGATGGTTTCTGCTACCACGAAATCATCTTGTCCATCACCATAAAAGAAGGCCGGAATTTGCTGTCCCCACCATAATTGGCGAGAAATATTCCAATCACGGATGTTTTCCATCCAATGTTTATAAGTATTTTTGAATTTTTCTGGATGAAACTTCACCTCATCATTCATAACGACCTCCAAAGCAGGTTTTGCCATTTCGGACATTTTCAAAAACCACTGCACGGAAACTTTAGGTTCGATAATTGCGCCAGTTCTTTCAGATGTTCCAACTTTATTGACATAATCTTCTGCCTTTAACAGCAGATCATTTTCTTCTAATTCTTTTACGATTTGCTTCCTTACGACAAATCTATTTTTGCCAGCGTAATGTAATCCGTGTTGATTTAAATTAGCGTCATCATCTAGTGAATCAATCATTTCTAATTGGTGACGCTGACCGATTTCATAATCATTAATATCGTGAGCCGGCGTAATTTTCAACGCTCCGGTCCCGAATTCAATATCTACATAATCATCTTCAATAATAGGAACTGCACGATTAACGATCGGTACAATTACTTTTTTACCTTTTAAATGAGCATAACGTTCATCATTTGGATTTACACAAACTGCAGTATCTCCAAAAATAGTTTCTGGTCTAGTAGTAGCCACGGAAAGGAACTCTTCAGTGCCCTCAATCTTATATTTTAAATAATATAATTTACCGTTCTGCTCTTTGAAAATAACTTCTTCATCAGAAATATTTGTTTTCGCTTCTGGATCCCAATTCACCATTCGGTAACCACGATAGATGAGACCTTTATTATATAAATCTACAAACGATTTAATAACTTGCTGAGAAAGTTTAGGTTCTAAGGTGAAACGCGTTCGCTCCCAATCGCAAGAGCATCCTAATTTCTTTAATTGGTCCAGAATAGTTCCACCGTATTGATCGGTCCAGTCCCAAGCGTGTTTCAAAAATTCCTCACGAGTTAAATCAGATTTATTAATGCCTTCTTCTTTCAGTTTCGCTACTACTTTTGCTTCCGTTGCGATGGATGCGTGATCTGTCCCTGGAACCCAGCAAGCATTGAATCCTTGCATTCTTGCTCTTCGCACTAAAATATCCTGAATGGTATTATTCAGCATGTGTCCCATATGTAGAATTCCGGTTACATTTGGTGGCGGAATTACAATCGTATAAGGAGGTTTTTCGTTAGGCTCTGAATGAAAATAATTGTTTTCGAGCCAGTATTGATACCATTTTTGTTCAGTTTCTTGCGGCGAATATTTCTCGGAAGTTTGCATAAATCTTTTCTTGATCTTAATAAATGCAAAAATAGCGAAATAATAAAAATTAACTTGCTATTAAAATAATTTTTAACTTTGTCTCTTAATTTCAATCAAACAGCCACATTACAAAAAATTAAAATATGAAAAAAGTTTTTGCAATTATATTTTTAGCCGGATCATTTGCCCTTGCTTCCGCTCAAACAATATCATTTGACAAAACCGTTTACGATTACGGAACTGTTCAAAGTGGTTCGGACGGACATCGAATTTTTAAAGTTAAAAATACAGGAGACAAGCCTCTTATTATTTCGAGAGTTCAGGCTTCTTGCGGTTGTACGACACCAGAATGGAGTCAGGCACCGATTATGCCAGGAAAAACTGCTGATTTAAAAGTAGGTTACGATACGAAAATCGTGGGACCATTTACGAAGATCATTGAAGTTTATTCAAATGACGCGGAAAACGCTAGAGCAACGATTACGATTAAAGGTATCATTAACGCTACTACCGCTGCAACTGTACCAGCGACTCAACTAACACCGGCCACTAAAAAGAAAGCCGTAGCAAAAAAATAAGTTGATAACAATTAACTTATATATGTAAAATCATTTCACTATTGAAATGATTTTTTTTATTTTAGTACAAATATTACAATTATGGATTTAGATTTTACTGATAATTTTATCGTGGAAGGACAGTTTAAGATGAGTGAAAACTCGACAGAATACAAGGGTAAACTAAAGAAAAAGGAGGGAAAAAAAATATTGGCTGAGGCAAAAGAAAAACTGTACGAACTCCAAGAGAGATTATACAGCGATGGAAGTCAGTCTTTATTAATAGTTCTGCAAGCAATGGATGCGGCAGGAAAAGATTCACTGATTGAGCACGTTTTTAGTGGTGTGAACCCACAAGGATGCGCGGTATCGAGTTTCAAAACGCCCAGTGACAAAGAATACCAACACGATTTTTTATGGAGACATTATATCGCACTTCCAGCAAAAGGAAAAATCGGCATCTTCAACAGAAGTCATTATGAAAGTGTGCTGGTGTGCAAGGTTCATCCCGCCTATAATTTAAATGAAAAGGTCTGGAATTCCGTTGAGGATTTTGATGATGAGTTTTGGAGAAACCGTTATGAAAGTATTCGAAAATTTGAAAAGCATTTAGCAGAAAACGGAACAACGATCATCAAAATATTTTTAAATGTCTCTAAGAAAGAACAGAGGAAAAGATTTTTAGATCGAATTAACGAACCCGATAAAAATTGGAAATTCTCGATGGGTGATTTGCCAGAACGTAAACTTTGGGATCAGTATATGGATGTTTACGAAGAAGCCATTAATGAAACTTCAAGAGAAAAAGCGCCTTGGTATGTGATTCCTGCAGATGACAAATGGTTTGCAAGAGTAGCGGCAGTTCAAATTATTGTTGATGCTTTAGAAAAAATGGATTTAAAATATCCGACCCTTTCTGAAACTGAAATGAAAGGATTAGAACTAGCGAAAGAGCAGTTAGAAGAAGAAGAAGAGTAAAATAGAAATATTCTTTAAAAAAACCCACAAGAAAAACATAAGCCGGATTCTGTAATTTGACCGAAGTCAAAATGCTTGTTATTTATCTACGCTCTACATTGCTGCAAAACTTGAGCTGTTTACCCCTCGGTTTTTGGAGCGAGCCGCTCCTATTTTCATTGCTGAAAAAATCCGATATACTTAACATTGCACCGCAAAGAGTTTACCTGGTTTCACTATAAATTAATATACATACTTTCTGTTGCACTTGTCCTGATCTCACGACCGACGGATGTTATCCGCTTTGCTGCTCTAAGGTGTCCGGACTTTCCTACCCCAAACGAATCTGGAATCAACAAGCCGTTTTTCTTGTGGCCGACAAAGATAGGTTTTTTTGCGTTTGGCCCGAAGTAATTGAACCGTAGAGTGATTGGTTTTTGAACGTTTTAGTTTTTGAATTTTTCAGAGATCGGAATGAAAT
>JBBSRZ010000111.1:0-6027 GCA_038242555.1 Flavobacteriales bacterium
CGCCGTTTTGTATTACCATCGATCATGAATCATTAACCGACCATACAGTGACGTTGAGAGATCGAGACACGATGAAACAAGAAAGAGTTGCTGTTGCTGATTTGCGCAGAATTATTGATGAGAAAACGAACTTCAGAAACTTACTTTCTAAGATTTAAGTTTAACAAGAATATTTACATAAAGTTCCAGATTTCTCTGGAACTTTTTTCTTTCTCTACATAAAAATATTAAGGTTTAAATTTGACTAAACATTTCTACTATGACTGCAAAAATTTTGAAAGGATTTCTGGTTGTCGTTGCGATTCTCATTGCGCTCGCCTATACTTTTGGTTATGATTATTTATTCAAAGGAATTCGAGAAACGTATTTGCGCGGCGAAACCGGATCATCAATTTATGACGGCGCCTACTTTTCGTCACACACCATTGCTAAAGGCGAACCAATTCCGTGGATTAAGGATTCTTTGTATAACAAAACTCCTTTATCTAAAACTTTAGTTGAAGATTTAAAGCAATCGAATACCGCTTCTTTTCTCATCATTAAAGACGGTAAATTGGTTCATGAACAATACTTTGCTGATTATAATCAAAATTCCCAAACCAATTCTTTTTCAATGGGTAAAGGAGTTACCGTGATGCTTGTTGGAAAAGCGATTGAGGAGAAAAAGATAAAAAGCCTAGATCAAAATTTTTCTGATTTTTTTCAAAATTATAAAAATGTCGAGTATGGCAAATATTTGACTCTTGCTGATCTGGCAGAAATGGAAGCGGGTTTAAACTGGACCGAAGACTATAAGAATCCTTTTCTTCCCAATGCAAAAGCGTATTATGGAAAATCCTTAGAAGAAGCAGTTTTACTACGAGGATTCAAAAATAAACCAGGAACCAAATTCGAATATCAGTCGGGTGCGACGCAACTTCTAGGTTTTGCACTACGAAAGTCCCTCCAGAAAACAATTGCAGAATACGCTTCGGAAACACTTTGGCAGCCCTTAGGAATGGAACAGAATGCAGAATGGAATACCGATAACTTTGGGATGGAAAAAACATTTTGCTGCATCAATTCCACGTCACGGGATTTTGCGAAATTGGGTCAGCTATTTATGAATGATGGAACTTTTAACGGAAAGCAAATCGTAAACTCAAACTTTATTGAAGAAATGCGTACGCCAACCAAATTGTCAAACGGTGCTTATGGAAAAGGACTTTGGATAAATGACAATGCACCCATTAAACATTATTATTTTTGGGGAATTTATGGTCAATATATCATCGTGGTACCCGAAAAACAAATGGTAATTGTTCGAACCGGAATGTACAAAGACCAACCTTTTGATCAGAAAGGAAGACCTAAACAAGCGGAGGAATTAGTTAATCAAGTTGCACAAATCTTTAAGTAAATATTAAATCGTCATCTATGTTCTGAATAGACTTTATTAAAGAAAATTCAATTATAATTTCCGTAAATTTGAAGTATTCTAAATAAGCAAAATGTTCGATATTCAAAATATTCGCAGTCAATTTCCTATTCTCACGCAAACGGTCAACGGAAAACCTTTGGTTTACCTTGATAACGGCGCTACTTCTCAAAAACCAATTTCAGTTATTCAAAGTTGGGAAAAATACTATTCTGAAATTAATGCGAATGTTCATCGTGGAATCCACACTTTGAGTCAACTAGCGACCGAGGAGATGGAAGTTGCGCGAAGAAAAGTCCAGAAATTCATTAATGCTAAAAATGATTTTGAAGTTATTTTTACCAAAGGAACGACGGAAGGAATCAACCTCATCGCTTATGCGGTCACGAATTTTATCAAGAAAGATGACGAGATCATTATTTCTTATTTAGAACACCACTCGAATATCGTTCCGTGGCAAATGCTGTGCGAGCGTACTGGCGCAAAGTTGAAAGTAATTCCGATGGATGAAAACGGAATTCTTCAACTCGATTTTTTAGATGAAAATTTAAGCGAAAAAACCAAAGTTGTTTCTCTTAATCAAGTTTCAAACGCTTTAGGAGTTATTAATCCAGTCGACGTAATTATTGCCAAAACGAGAGCGAATTCTAACGCCATGATTGTTATTGATGGTGCGCAGTCGGTTCCGCATTTTAAGATCGATGTTCAGGAAATGGATTGTGATTTCTTTGTTTTTTCCGGACACAAAATGTATGCGCCGATGGGCACAGGAATCCTTTATGGAAAAGAAGAAATCCTGAGAAAAATTCAACCTTTTCACGGTGGTGGCGAAATGATTGCCACATGTTCCTTTGAGAAAACGACGTATGCTGATTTACCTTTTAAATTTGAGGCAGGAACACCAAACGTTGGCGGGAATATCGCGCTGGGAGCAGCAATCGATTTCATAGAAAACATTGGTCATGAAAATATTCAAACGCATGAAAGCGCCTTACTAGATTACGCGCAAAAAAAATTGTTAGAAATTGACGGCCTAAAAATTTACGGTGAAAAAGCCATCAGAACCGGTGTCGTTTCTTTCAACCTCGAAGGAATCGGAATCGCGTCTGATGTCGGAATGATTCTCGACAAACTTGGCATCGCGGTAAGAACCGGTCATCACTGTACGCAACCGATTATGGATTATTTCAATATTGCTGGGACGGTGCGAGCAAGTTTCGCCGTTTACAATACTTTCGAAGAAATTGATGTTTTAACTGAAGGCGTAAAAAAAGCCCAAAGAATGTTGGGCTAATTATTTAAGAATTTTTAAGAATCTGTTTTGCAGCATCTTTCGGTTTCACCTTGTCAATTACTCGGGTACAAATACCTTTTTCATCAAAAATAAAGGTGGTACGAACGACTCCCATGTATTCTTTTCCCATAATTTTCTTAAGTATCCAAACGCCGAATTCTTCACAAATTTCTTTTGACTCATCGGCAATCAGCGGATATTGTAAATTAAATTTCTCATGAAATTTCTTTTGTGCATTTACCGGATCACCAGAAATACCGACAATTTTATAACCTTCTTTTTCTAACGCTGAAATATTATCATTAAGGTTACAAGCTTCTGCGGTACAACTTGGAGTGCTCGCTCTAGGATAAAAGAAAAGAACCAACTTAGTTCCTAAAAAATCGGAGGATTTTACAGTTTCACCATCTTGGTTTACACTTTCAAATTCTGGTAGTTTATCGCCTACGTTCAACATAATGTTTAATTTTGTTCAAATTTAGAATTAATATGTTAAAGAAACAAAGAGCTGAGATCGTTATGACCGAATTGGAGAAGTTATACCCAACTGTTCCTATACCTCTTGATCACTATGATCCCTTTACGCTCTTAGTGGCAGTCGCACTTTCCGCTCAAACAACGGATAAAAAGGTGAATCAAATTTCTCCAAAACTTTTTGAAGTTGCCGGTGATCCTTTTAAAATGACAGAATTAGAAATTGACGAAATTAAATATTTAATTAAAGAAATTGGCTTAGCGAATACAAAAGCGAAAAATCTGAAACGAATGGCAGAACTTCTGGTTGAAAGACATCAAGGAATTGTGCCGCAGACTTTCGAAGAACTAGAAGATTTGCCTGGCGTTGGACATAAAACGGCATCTGTAGTGATGAGTCAGGCATTCGGTGTTCCTGCATTTCCAGTGGATACGCATATTCATCGATTGATGATTCAATGGAAATTAACTTCTGGAAAGAATGTTATTGAAACAGAAAAAGATGCAAAGAAATTGTTCCCAAAACACACTTGGAATAAATTACACTTGCAAATCATCTACTACGGTAGAGAATATTCTCCTGCGCGAGGCAATAAAGAAAAAGATTTTATAACGCCGATGCTTCTTGCATAATCCGTCCTTAATCAGGAATGAAAAAAATAGTAAAGATTTCTCCAATTAATGACTTAAAAGATTTTCAACTTTTTCGACCAGATCATCAATTTCGAATGGTTTAGACAAGAAATCATCTACACCGATATTTTCACAAATCTTAGCGGCATCGGGATGAGCAGACATCATCATGACTTTAATATCGCTGGTTTCAGAATTCTCTTTTATATCCTTAGTCAAAGTTCGCCCATCAAAACCTGACATTAACATGTCGGTGATAATTAATTCGGGTTTACTTCCTTCTAATTTTTCTTTAAATTCTGCAGGATTACAGCAAGACTCCACATCATATCCTTCGCTAAGAAGAATATTTTCGATCAACATGCAGATGTCTTTATTATCATCAACAACCAATATCTTCATAACTGTTTTTATTTCTTTTTAATAATGGAAGTGAAAAGAAGAATTTACTTCCGACATTTTTTTCGCTTTTCACCCAAATTTTACCATCATGGCGATCCATGATATCTTGTACGATATATAAACCAATTCCAAATCCTGGGAAGGTGACTTCATCTTTACCGGAAACTCGATAAAAAGGTTCGAAGATCTTCTCTAATTCTTCGTCGCTAATTCCGATTCCTGAATCTGTTACTGAAACTACCGCACAATGATCATCAACGTATAATTCCACCTCCACACTTTTAGAAGTAGGAGAATATTTTATGGCGTTGGTCAATAAATTATTTAAAACTTGATTAATTCTTTCTTTATCTGCGTAAACCTCTACGTCTGAAGAATGCTTTAATTCAAAATTAATTAAATGGCTTTCATCAGAGGCTTTAATGTCTTCGATCGTTTCAGTTACTAATTTTACTAAAGAAAAATAATCTCGATTTAAAGGAAGTTTTCCTGATTCTATTCGAGAAATATCTAATAAATCACCAATTAATAAATTGAGTTTATTAACCTGATTTTCAATGGTATTTAAAGAATTCACCAGAAATTTATCATCCGACTTACCTCGCATTTTTTTGAGCAACTGCACATACCCTTTAATAGTCGTGACTGGAGTCTTCAGTTCATGATGCGCGATTTTAATGAAATCACTTTTATGTTCATCATGTTTTTTCATCTCATCAATATCCGTACTGGTCCCGACCCATTTTTTTACATTCCCGAGTTCATCTAACTGCGCGGTTGCGCGACTCAGAAACCATCGGTATTCATTATTCTTATTCCGAAACCGATGTTCGAAAGAGAATAACTTTTTGGTTTTTACACTTTCAGTCCAAAGTCTTATATTTTCCGCTTTTTCATCGGGATGCACGATATCGATCCATCCATCTCCTTCTAAAAAAGTATTATAATCTTTACCAGAATAATCCATCGTGGCTTGATTAAAATAAGTCAAACGACCATCGCTCTCGCCAATCCAAACGATCTGAGGCATAGAATCCGCCAAAAATCGATATTTCTTTTCACTGTCACTGATGTTTTTTTCGAAACTTTTATATTCGGTAATATCCCGAACCGTGCCTGAGATATAAGATTCTGCTCCCTCATGTTCCGGAAGTAGGCGACCATAAAATTCAACCCATTTTTCACTGCCATCGTTCAGATTAATTTTTGACTGATAGTATAAATTACCTGTTTCACGTGCTTTTTCTAAAGCCGCTAATCTGACCGGAAGGAATTCAGGATCAATATGATTTTCTAAAACTTCAGAAGTGATTTCTGCGGAAGAATCCGTATATCCAAAAATCTCTAAAAACCGAGGTGAAAAATTAGATTTCACCATCGTCACAGCATTCATATCAAATCTTCCTAATCGAGTAGCATCTAAAGCTGTTTTCAGTTGATGATGACTTTGTTTTAAAAGAATTTCATTGGTCTTTCGTTTTGTAATATCTTGAATAACGCCCAGCATCCTGATTGGATTGTGAGCACTATCAAAAATTATTTTTCCGTTCGTAGAAATCCATTTATGTAGACCGTTTTTATCGACCAAGCGCGCTTCATAACGATATCTACCAGTTTCTAAGGCTTTGTCGAATGCCTTTTCTATAATATTAATACGATCCGCTTCAACCATGTGCTCTCTTAATTTCGCATGAGAAACCTGCTCATTTTCATCATAACCGAAAATCTTTGATAAAAATGCAGAATGGATAATTTCTCCTGTACTAAAATTTAAATCCCAAGTACCGGTTTGTGAACTTTCTGTAGC
>JBBSRZ010000112.1:0-5709 GCA_038242555.1 Flavobacteriales bacterium
CTTTAAAATACTCGGTCAGTTTCCGTTGAGAATCGAATTCTGGCTTAAAGGAAAAGGTGCCATTAGTTTGAATATTCAAAAAGTGGTCGATAATCCGGTCCTTTTGTACACCAAAATAAACATCTAAAATCTGGTGGTTGATGTAAGGCTTACAATATCTGTCATTATCAAAGGAAATGTTTCTCGCAGAAAATTCGGTCATTGTCACCGGAATTGCGGGATAGAAATATCCTAAAATCCCTTGTGTTGCACTCATGGGTATTCTCCATATCCGAAAAAAGCCTAAAATGTGATCGATTCGCATCGCATCAAAGTATTGCTCCAAAGCTTTGAACCTATTCTTCCACCAATGGTAGCCATCTTTTTTCATAGCCTCCCAGTTATAAGTAGGGAATTCCCAGTTTTGCCCCAAATCACTAAACTGGTCTGGTGGAGCTCCTGCTTGAAAATTCGTATCAAAAAGTTCAGGTTCTGTCCAGGCTTCAACTGAATATTTGTAAATCCCTATTGGTAAGTCTCCTTTTACAGAGATTCCGAGATTATGCGTATACGTGATTGCCTCTTTTAACTGTAAATGTAATTGGTACTGCACCCAGCAATGCAACATTGTCGCATCGAAATATTTGTTTTGCGGAGAAAAGAAAGCTATTATTTTCCCAGTTATAAATTTTTTATGTGTTTTCCAATCGTGAAAGTTAGGAGTTCTGTATTGATCTCTTAGGACACAAAAGGCAGCATAACCCACTAACCAATCTTCATTGTCTTTAATAAATTTTTTAAATTTTCGGTCTTTTAGAATTTCTTCTTTATGGTCTTTAAAAATAGACTTAATATATTTCCATTTTCCAGCAATCACACGATCGTATTCGACATGATTCAGAGCATTTAAACTGATCTTTTCAGCTTCAAATTCTGAAATTAATGATTCTGCTAAATTATATTCCAGCTGCTCAATCGATAAATATTGTGGATGTAAGGCATAAACTGAAATTGCAGAGTACGGGTAAGAATCAGACCAAGTATAGTTAGCTGTAGTATCATTAATTGGTAAGACCTGTAAAATCGAAAGATTTGTTTTCTTGGCCCAGTCAGCGAGCTTTTTCAAATCTAAAAATTCTCCTACTCCGAAACTATCTTCTGTTCTTAAAGAAAAAACGGGGACGGCTACACCAGCTGCGTGATACATTTGATAGGACTTAAAACGAAAATAATGATCTGCTTTGATGAACAGTACGTTTTTTTCCTCGTTTGGTAAAACCCACCGATTTGCGCCATATTCAAGATCAAAAACTTCCCCGGAATCCAACTTCATTAATCCATATTTGTACTGAATGATTTGATTTTGTGGAAGCTCAATGGCTACTTCCCAAATACCGAAATCTGTTTGAGCCATCGGTACGGTCTTTAGATACTCCCAATTTCCGAGTGCTGCACAATTACCTAAAATTACCACTTTCCAATTGGGATGGTCAATCGGTGCCTCTAACCGAAAAAGATGAGTATGCTTTTGTAACACCGAAACTTTTTCAGCTTTGAAATGACGGAGTTTATTTTTTAATATTTTATTATTTAAATAATTTTCTGGAAAATTCTTAGAATTCCAGAAGTCGTAAATAACAAATTCCTCATAATTATGTGGGAATTTCAGATAATGTACTGAAAACTCCTCATCGACAACAAAGCCCTGCTCATTGATTACTTGAAATTTATAAAGAATGTTTTTGGAAAAGTAATCGACCTCCGCGATCCAGTTTCCGTTTTCAGTATAATGTAACGGATACATTTTCTCAGTACTTCCTTCCTCAAAAATTACCACCTGTAAATTCTGGCCGAAAGTCGTTTTGTAATTAATATTGAGATAGAGTTTCATTTTGATTATTCTTCTGTTACTGCAATTTAGGGAATTTTTAAAGATTGCTTAGGTAGATTACTCTCTGTTAATTAAACGTAATGAATTTAACAAATGATTGATACTGCCTCAAAGAACATTTAGAAGTATTCAAAACTTATATTTAGATAATAAAAAAGAAAAATCCTTTTGCATAATTACAAAAGGATTAGGTATTAGTCGAACGGCGCTATTATTTTAAATAAGTTTTATTAAGCTGCCTACAAAGTTATTTTCTACGAAATCGAATAACTCGTACCATCTCTCCCATCTTTCAACTCGATTCCTTCTGCAAGCAAACGATCGCGGATTTGATCAGACAATTCAAAGTTTTTGGATTTACGGGCTTGATTTCTTAGATCAATTAAAACCTGTAAAGTCTGATCTAATTTTTCATTATTATTTTCCTGAACATTTTCTAATCCCAAAACGTCGTAGATAAAACCATTTAACAACGATTTCAATTCTGTTAAATCAATTTCAGTAATGGTTTCTTTCCCATCCTTTAATCTAAAGATGAAATTAACCGCTTCAAAAAGGTGAGCGATCAGAATCGGCGAATTGAAATCATCCGTCAAAGCTGCGTAGCATTTTTCTTTCCAGGCTTTGATATCGAAAGTCGAAACCTCAACGTTTGCATTAGAGAAGTCATTTAAAACTTTCATGGCTTCCATCAAGCGCTGAAATCCTTTTTCACTCGCCACCATTGCTTCATTAGAAATATCTAAAACACTACGGTAATGCGCCTGCATAAAATTAAAACGAACGATTGTAGGATGAAAAGGTTTTTCAAAGAAATCATTTTTTCCAGAAACCAATTCCATCGGGAGAATATAATTTCCGGTAGATTTACTCATACGCTGCCCGTTCATGGTCAACATATTCGCGTGCATCCAATAATTAACCGGCGCAACACCATTACATGCTTTTCCTTGGGCTACTTCACATTCATGATGTGGGAATTTCAAATCCATTCCGCCGCCGTGAATATCGAATTTTTCACCTAAATATTTTGTGGACATTGCTGTACACTCCAAATGCCAGCCAGGAAAACCTTCTCCCCAGGGAGAATTCCAACGCATAATATGAGCGGGTGAAGCTGCTTTCCACAGTGCAAAATCCTGAGGGTTCTTCTTCTCACTCTGACCATCCAGATCGCGCGTATTTGCAAATAACTCTTCAATATTTCTTCGGGAAAGTTCACCATAATTTAAACCACGGCTGTTGTATTCTAAAACATCAAAATAAACAGAACCATTGCTTTCATAAGCAAAGCCAGTATTGATTAATTTTTGAGTAAGCTCTATCTGTTCTAAGATATGTCCTGTTGCAGTGGGCTCAATTGTTGGCGGGAGTAAATTAAAGACTTCTAAAACTTTGTGAAAATCAACGGTATATTTCTGTACAATTTCCATTGGCTCCAATTTTTCCAGACGGGATTGTTTTACAAAACGGTCATTATTCACATCACCGTCGTCCGTTAAATGTCCGGCATCAGTAATATTTCTTACGTACCGAAC
This sequence comes from Flavobacteriales bacterium, assembly GCA_038242555.1. GTDB lineage: Bacteria > Bacteroidota > Bacteroidia > Flavobacteriales > Weeksellaceae > Kaistella. The sequence continues at coordinate 3,409 of JBBSRZ010000112.1, forward strand.
ATTGTATCCTAAATGAACCAATGATCGATAAATAAAATCAAAAGACATGAAAGTACGCACATTACCTAAATGCACATTGCTGTAAACCGTAGGTCCACACACGTACATTCCAACACTATTTTCGTGGATGGGTTTGAAGATTTCTTTTTCTGAAGTAAGGGTGTTGTATATTTTTAAATTCATTGTTATATTTTTATGTGGTTTATAGTTAACTATCAACACTTAATTAAAAAGAGCCATCATCCCTATTCCGTACATCAACGCAGCAAATAATGCACTATACAGCAATGAAATAATTGCTAATTTCCAAATTGTTTTTATAATCGATTCTTCGTAAAAAACGCGTACTGCTTTATAAAAATAAATCAGTAGTGATACAATGAGGAGAACAATTGTAATTCTTGAAAACCAAAAAGATAAATCTAAAGTTTCAAAGAGCAAAACCAAACCAACTCCAATGATAATGAATATAAAATTCGCTGTCTGCACATGCATGGAAAATAGGAAATGGGGGAAATACAATTTTTCTTTTCTATAAAAAAATAGCCAAAGAAATAGCGCGGAAAGTGGCATCATCAAATACATTGCAAAGGAAGAATATTTGGTAAACTTGTGACCAATCTCTTCAATAAAATTATTTTTTTCATGTGAAGTCCCAAATCTATTTGTTCCAGCTGCATAAATAGTAGCTTTCCACTTTTTTGCCGCAAAAAACCCGAGATTATTGGCTTTTATCAACGAGTCTGTTTTTGTAGGACTAAGGTATACTTTTCGCAAAACATTTTTTACAATGAAAAAGTTTTTATCTGAAGAAACAGTATCGTAGATTGGTTTTTTAAAAAGTACAACTCTATGATTTGCTTTTTTCTCTATAAAAGCAGAATCTAAATCTGATAATTTAATCATTTTTCCTGCCGACTCAGTAAAGCCCGTCCCAATAAGGTTTATTTTCAGAGAATCTCTTTTAACTTCAATAATTTTAATAGAATCTATAAATTTTAGATTACAAAAAGCCAAAGATTGATTAAGGTTTTTAAAATAATCTGCATTATATCCCTTGCTTTTAAGTGCCTTAAGAGAATCTTTTTGCTTAATTAATTTTTGTTTTAAAGTCCGCACAACTGCATCTTCATTTTTATTCTCTTGAATTTGATACAAGGCACTTTTAGAAATATTGATAATTCTAGAAGAATTGGATAAGTCATTGTAGGAATCAGGACGAATTTCATTGATTTTAGAAGTAATCTTAGTAACCATCAATCCCATTAAGAAAAAATAGACGAACGCCGTGAAAATATACAAGCGAACCGGCGGAACATAGCTTACTCTTTTCCCAGAAATATAATCTTTGGATAGTTTTGCTGGTCTGAAAATGAGATTTTTATAAGACGAAATAATCTTGTTATCAAAATGCGTAATTCCTTCCACAAATTCGTGAAACATAGCTTTCATCGTGAGATGATGATCGTGATTTTCTTGCCCACATTTTTTGCAAAAAGTATCTTCTGGCAGTATCGTCGTTTTACAATTTCTGCATGTAAATAAAGGTCTTCTATTTTTGCGGGGCATTTTTGACTAAATAAATTATTCAGAGAATTGGGAAAACTTTTGTTCTAAAGCGGGTAATATGACTTAAACAATTAATCCAAGTTGGAGCGATTTCCTACGTAGTGTAGAAATTCTTGTCTGGTAATCGGATTAGTTCGGAACAGTCCGCTTAATTCGGCTGTAGTTGTCGAACTTGCTGTATCTTTTATACCACGACAATTTACACACAAGTGTTTAGCTTCAATGATACAAGCCACATCATTGGTCCCGAGTGCAAATTTTAAGGCATCTACGATCTGCATGGTTAATCTTTCCTGAACTTGCGGTCGTTTGGCGTAATAATCTACTACTCTGTTGATCTTGGAAAGTCCTATAACTTCCCCATTAGAAATATAAGCTACATGCGCTCTCCCGATAATGGGTAAAAAATGATGCTCACAGAATGAATAAACCGTAATATCTTTCTCCACCAACATTTGGCGGTATTTGTACTTGTTTGAAAAGGTAGAAATACGCGGATTATTTTCTGGAAGTAGTCCTCCAAAAATTTCATTCACATACATTTTAGCAACCCGTTTAGGAGAATCCTTTAAAGAATCATCAGTCATATCCATACCCAGAGTCTCCATAATCTCGTGGAAATGTTTTTGAATAATTTCGATTTTTTCTTCCGGTGATTTTTCAAAAGCATCAGAACGCAAAGGCGTATGTTCTTTTCCGGTGAATATGTCGTCGTCGTTATCTAAATGATCA
>JBBSRZ010000113.1:0-5645 GCA_038242555.1 Flavobacteriales bacterium
GCGCTCACTTAAAAAGACTGAGAATATTTCTTGGTCTTTTTTTTGTTTAAACCTTTCGGATGTTTAAATGTTACATTTTATATTCACAACTGCTAGATCAATATTATATTGGTCATACTGGCGAAGATTTAGACGAGAGATTAAGAAAGCATTTGTCGAATCATAAGGGATATACCGCAAAAGTAAAAGATTGGTGTGTTGTTCATTTTGAAGTATTTGATGAAAAGTCGGTTGCTTACCAAAGAGAATTACAAATAAAATCGTGGAAAAGTAAGATTAGAATTCAAAAATTAATTAACGAAAGTTGAATAGAACATCCCGATTGGAATCGGGACGGTCACAGGTTCGAATCCTGTCGCGCTCACTTAAAAAGACTGAGAATATTTCTTGGTCTTTTTTTTGTTTAAACCTTTCGGATGTTCAAATGTTACATTTTATATTCCCAACTGTTAGATCAATATTATATTGGTCATACTGGCGTAGATTTAGACGAGAGATTACGAAAATATTTGTCGAATCATAAGGGCTATACCGCAAAAGGAAAAGATTGGTGCGTTGTTCATTTTGAAGTGTTTGATGAAAAGTCGGCTGCTTATCAAAGAGAATTACAGATAAAATCATGGAAAAGTAAGATTAAAATAAAAAAATTAATTGATTTATAAGTTGGATAGAACATCCCGATTGCAATCGGGACGGTCACAGGTTCGAATCCTGTCGCGCTCACTTAAAAAGACTGAGAATATTTCTCGGTCTTTTTTTGGTTTTAACAATCACCAGATTTTGCGAAACTTTTTAAACTTGCGATAAATTTTCTACAAAATACCTTGTGCACGAGATTAACTCTCTTTAATTATATTTGCACTAAACTTTTACAATGTCCCTTCAAATTATTAATCTAACCAAAAAATTTGGCGACCAAACTGCGCTAAATAACATTAACATCAATATTAGTAATAATGAAATTATAGGCTTATTAGGACCAAACGGTGCCGGAAAATCAACCTTAATGAAGTCGATTGTAGGAGCATTGAAAATCGACGAAGGAGAGATTATATTCAATAGCAAAGATATTCGGGAAAACGAAATTAATTCCAAAAAAAATATCGGGTTCTTACCGGAAAACAATCCACTCTATAATGAAATGTATGTTAAAGAATACCTCAATTTCGTAGCCGATATTCATAAAGTTTCAAAACAGAGAATTGAAGAGGTCATAGAATTGGTAGGAATTACCCCAGAGAAATCAAAAAAGATTGGACAACTTTCAAAAGGTTACAAACAACGAGTGGGTCTAGCACAAGCCATTTTACATTCGCCAGATTTGCTTATTCTTGATGAACCGACCAATGGACTCGATCCTAATCAGATTATTGAAATTAGAAACGTCATTAAAGAAATCGGAAAAGAAAAAACGGTAATTCTTTCTACGCACATTATGCAGGAAGTAGAAGCACTATGTTCTCGAGTGATTTTAATTCATCAGGGAAACATTATTCAGGATTCCAACATCGAAGAGTTTAAAGGTAAATACGGCAGTCTAGAAGAAGCCTTTTCGAGTTATACGCATTAAAAAAAAACCCTGAACGATTTGCTCAGGGTTTTTCAATATTTAGTGAATTATTATATTTTTTCGATATTGTCAGTCAGGGCATCAATAAAGTTTTTCAAAGGTTTTTCGACCATCATCTTAATAAATGGATTGAATTTACCTTCGAACAATAATTGAATTTCAGTTTTATTCTCATCAATTGCATTCATCATTCCTCTTAGAGAGAAATCTAAACTAGAACTCGCAGATTTCAGCGTAACTTGATTTTCGGTTACTTCATCAATTGTAAGTGCAATTTCCGGCATTCCTTTCAAACTAAATTTGAACCCTTGATCACGAACTTCGAAACTTTGCAACGAGTCTGGCATCAATGACCGATACCCTTCTGGCGATTTCAACATTTCAACTAATTCCTTTACCGATTTATTTACAATTATTTTACGTCCTTCTAAATTCATTTGTATATTTTTGTATTAATTAAAGCCTTGCAAATGTATAAAGTTTTTGTGAATGAAAAAAAATTATCGATTAGTAAAGATCCTGAGGATGTTCAAAAGCGATTGCAGTACGAAGGCTTTTCCACATTGGAAATGGCAGTTGATCTGCTGGAGAATACTTCTTGTCCAGAACTAAATGTTTACGGAGATGATGTTGCTCTGATTTGGGAAGGATTTACTCAATTATTTAGAGTGATTGAAGCTGCTGGTGGCGTCGTATCTAATAAGAAAAAAGAAATTTTATTTATTCGCCGTTTAGGGAAATGGGATCTCGCAAAAGGTAAAATTGAACCAGGCGAAGGTCTAGATCAGGCTGCACTACGAGAAATTGAAGAAGAAACGGGACTGAAAGAATTGATTTTAGAAGAATATCTTAATACCACTTTTCACATTTATACCGAAAGAAATGGCGATAAAATTCTTAAAACAACTTATTGGTTCATAATAAGTTACGTTGGAACCTCGGAACCTGTCCCACAAATTGAGGAAGGCATTTCTGAAGTATCCTGGAAAAGCAAAGAAGAAATTAGAGAACAAGTTCTACCAATGACATTCGAAAATATCAAATTAATTTTAAATAATTATTGGACTGCACATTAATTAATAAAATCTAAAATTTGCTCAAGCGCAATTCCTCTAGAACCTTTCAATAATATATTTTTCGAAATAATTTTATTCGATTTTAAATAATTCGATAATTCGGCAGAGTTTTGATAAGATTTAAATTCACTATTTACTTTTCTAAACTGCTCTCCGACCGTAATTATTTCATCAAAGCCTAACGTCGTCGCGAAATCGATAATAATTTGATGTTCCAGTTTTGAATCTTCTCCTAACTCCAACATATCACCGATGATAATGGTTTTAGAGCCATCAAACCTACTAAAGTTTTTAAGCGATTCTGACATCGAACTTGGGTTTGCATTGTAAGTATCTAATAAAAATATTTTCCCGTCTTTCTCCAAAATTTGCGATCGCATATTGGTTGGAATATAATTTTCGATGGCGTTTTTTATATTATCAAACGTGATCTCAAAATGGAATCCAAAACTTGCCGCTGCACAAAGATTACTAAAATTGTAGTTTCCAGTTAAATTTGAATAAGCCTCTTCCTCTTTGTACTTTAATCCAACAAAATTATCTTTCGAAATCTCTTCAAATTGATACGTTGATTTTTGCGAGCCGAAAGATATTATGTTATTGTAATCTAACGTTTTCTGCACTTGAACTGCATCACTTTCATTCACCAAAATAGTTTTTGAGGTACTAATCAGATAATCATATAATTCTGACTTCCCTTTAATCACTCCTTCAAATCCACCGAAACCTTCTAGATGAGCTTTTCCGAAATTGGTAACATAACCGAAATTTGGTTTTGCAATTTCACAAAGCATTTCTATTTCCTGTTGATGATTTGCCCCCATTTCTATAACCGCCATCTCGTGTTCAGGTTTTATTGAAAGCAAAGTGAGGGGAACACCAATGTGATTGTTTAGATTTCCGACTGTTGCTTGTACCTTAAATTTCTGTGAAAGAACTGCTTGAATAATTTCTTTTGTCGTCGTCTTTCCATTACTTCCCGTTAAAGCAATGATGGGAATATTCATCTGGCTTCGATGGTATTTCGCCAAATCTTGCAGCAATTTTAAAGTAGATGGAACATAGAAAATATTCCTATCTAGATTTTGAAATTCTTTCTGTTCTACAATAACGGCCAGAGCGCCATTATTAACTGCATTCTCTGCCAACGTCGCGGCATTAAAAGTATCACCAGAAAAGGCAAAAAAGAGGTCGTCTTTTTCAATCTTTCGACTGTCAATGACAACATTCGCACATTTTAAAAATAACGGATAAAAAGTAAGTGCTTTCATATTTCAAAAATGAAAAAATCCTTCTGCAATTACAGAAGGATTTAAAAAATATTGTTTTTCTAACTTAACGTTTGGTTCTTCCTTTTGTATTCGATTTAGCATCTTGTGCTACACGGAAACCAACCCAGCCATAAGCCTTTGCTTCGTCACGGTATCTTCTTTGTCCTGGGTCCAGCCAATATGCTGCATCTAGCCAAGATCCTCCTTTTACAACCCTAACTTCATTTGAAACCCTTGTAGTTCTAGACGTTTTATCTTTCTCAAGAACCACTCTACCTTTTCCGTCTACGATAAATCTACTACTTTTCGAATTATACATATTATATCCAATAGTAGAACTGTCTTCTGCTCGACCGTATCCTGCATCTAGAGAAGATTGAAAATCTCCATCTCTGAAGTTTTTGCTATCAGAAACAATTTCTCTTTCATATTGTCCTGGAAGACCTCTGTAAACTAATCTACCATCTGCTAAAGTATCATATTTAACTTCATCTATTTTTTTAATCGTTCCATCTTCATTTTTAACAACTTCTCTAACTACATTTCCTCTAAAGTAATTAAAGTCACTTGCTTCTGAATCAATGATTGGACGGTAAACGTCGGCAGTCCATTCGGAAACGTTTCCGAACATTCCGTAAATTCCTAAATTGTTTGAAGGATATTGCTTAACATCAGATGTTGTGGGTGAACCATCATTTTTCCAGCCGGCTGGACCAGAATAATCACCTCTTCCTTGTTTGAAATTGGCTAAGTACATTCCTTTATTTCTACCTTTTTTACCTTTTAATTGCTGGATCTGCGGCTGCTTATTCGTATAAAGATTATATTCTCTTTCTGCCTGCATCGCAAGTGCTGCGAATTCCCATTCTACTTCTGTTGGAAGACGGAATTTAGTTACGACACCACTATTTGCATTTCTGTTGGCCGCAATAATTCTCTCGTTACTTGTTTTAATACCCGTTTTTTGTTGCAAACGTTGTTTATTAATATACGCTTCCATTTCTGGATCGTTGCCTCTAAACTTATCTACATTGAAAGCTCCTGCTCCTTGATTATTGGCATCGTTGGTATATAAATCTTTCGAAATTACACCTTGTTCCATTAATGTTTTTTCCGTTGCTCTGTCGGTCAACCAATCGCAATATCTCGATGCTTGAAGCCAAGAAACTCCGACTACCGGATAGTAATCAAATTCAGGTGAACGGAAATAAGTTTCTGCGAAATCAGTACGAGAAAGTTCATTATTCCAAACCAATGTATCAGGAAGTGCTCCAGTATAAATATCTTTAAAACTAGGATCAGACGGTGGAAAAACATATTTCAACCAAGTAACATATTCTCGGTATTCGTAATTAGTAATCTCGGTTTCTCCAATGAAGAAAGAACTTACCTGCATTCTTTTAGGAGTATTATTCCAATCGTGCATTACATCATCTTTCACTAGACCCATGGTAAAAGTACCACCTTCTACATAGACCATTCCTGGCCATCCTTTCTGTTTTTGTTGTTTTCCAGTAAAGAACCAACCTTTTTGGTCGTTTGGTTTCCAGCCTGTCATACTTGTGAAACGCTTGGTGCCGCCACCTTTTTTAGAATTGTTTCCACCACAACTTAATAAAAGTAGTGTTGAAGTCAGCGCTGCTATTGTAAACAACTTTATCTTATTCATAGTTAACATAGAATTTATCAAAGTACAAAGAAAAAGAAATAATTTATTAAATCAAATTA
>JBBSRZ010000114.1:0-5640 GCA_038242555.1 Flavobacteriales bacterium
CATTCTGCCCAATTTGAGCGTAATTGCTAGCGTAACATCCTTTTCTCTCACGGTTCCTAGATCATTATACTTCCTATTCGCACCGTGATCACTTCCGCCATGACCTGCATCAAGAACGATTGTAAATTTCTTCTGGGCGCCGCTTAACATGAATAATAGAACGAAAAATAGGGAAAAATATCTTTTAATTGAAAAACTGTGGGTAATCATCTTTAGATTTTAAAAATTGTATTAATTTTGACGCCAACATATATATAGATACAGCACTTTGGTCAAAACTGGCTTCAAAAATATACTACAATTCTTAATTATCCTAATTTTTAACAATTTTTTAGCACATCTATCTGCTCAAAATTTGGCTGGAAATAAGATAGTTAATGATACAATTTCAAGATCCGATACCATAGTTCTAAAAAAAGAGCAACTGGAATCCGTCGTAAATTTCAAGGCAGATCGCAATAGAAATGACATTCAAAAACGGATGACTTACCTGAATAAAAATGCACAGGTAAAATATCAGGATATGACAATTGACGCAGATTACATCTCAATTGACTGGGACAAATCTTTGATTTTTGCCAGAGGGGAATTAGATTCTTTAGGTAAAATAACAAAACCTGCAGTCGCAGTGCAAGGAGGCAAAACGTACGAATACGATGAGTTTACCTACAATATTAAAACCAGTCAAGCCATTGCCTTCAATGCCAGAACTGAAGAAAGCGAAGGTGTAATTGTTGCGGAAAAAACAAAGAAATACAATGATTCGGTTTTCTTTATGAGAAGAGGGAAATATACGACCGATGAATATTTCATTAAGAAAAAAGACACGATCGCCGATTACTATTTATTGGCGCCAAATATTAAATTAATTAAAGGAAAAAACAAATCACAAGTAATAACGGGCCCGATTCAAATGTATATTGAACAAGTCCCGACGCCTCTGATTCTACCCTTTGCGATTTTACCTTTCTCTGATAAACGAAGTGCTGGAATCTTGATTCCAAGTTTTGGAGAACGGGAAGATGTTGGGTTTTTTCTGAATTCCTTGGGATATTACCAACCAATTGGCGAACATTTCGACTTGAAAATTCTGACTGACATTTATACGAAAGGAAGTTGGAATATAAAACCCGAGGTTAATTATAAGAAAAACTATAAGTACACTGGAAACTTCTCGGCAGATGTTGGGACGACCATCCGCGGAATTAAAGGACTTAGTGATTACTCTAAAACCGGAACGTATAGAATTGCCTGGCGTCATCAACAAGATTCAAAGGCAAATCCGTTTTTAACATTTTCTGCCTCCGTGGATGTGGTGAGTAATAAGTTTTACAATAATACGGTCAACAACAACTACGCCTTTAATCAGAACAACCTGAATGCACAACAAAACTCCACGGTGAGTGTGGTGAAGAGATTTTTGACATTACCGATCACCATTACTGGAACTTCTTCTTATTCCCAAAACTTCTCTACGGGTTTGGCAGATTTAAAACTTCCTGTTCTGAATGTGGCGATTAATCAGTTTTATTTATTTAAACCAAAAACGGGAATTAGACAAGGTTTACTAGAAAACATCACCGTAAATACGGGCGTGAATCTTAACAATTATGTTCAGACCGATGAAGGTGAATTATTCACTAAGGCGATGTGGGACAAAATGCAAACGGGCCTCAGAAACAACATCTCTTTAGGAACAAATACGACGATTGCGAAATATTTTACATTTTCACTTTCAGCGAATATCGACAATGCTTTAACGACGAAAACGCTGACCAGAAATTACAATCCGGTCACCAATAAAGTTGAAGATGTTTTAAATAAGAAAATCGCCGGCTACTCCTCTTTCTCGAGCAGCGCAAGTTTACAAACCGTTTTATACGGAATGTTAAACTTTAAAAAAGGATCTGCAGTTCAGGCAATTCGCCACATGATGACACCGCAAATTGGATTTAATTATTCTCCAGATTTCTCTGATCCTGGTTTCGGTTACTACAAAAATTATTATAATGATCGTGGCGCGATGACGCCTTATTCTATTTTTGACCGCGGGATTATCGGTTCACCAAATTCTGGTTTGGTGCAAGCCTTAAGTTTCTCCATCAATAATAATTTAGAAATGAAAGTAAAATCGAAGAAAGATTCTACCGGAACTAAAAAATTAAAAATCTTCGAAAGTTTAAATTTCAATACCAATTATAATTTTGCATCGCCCGTTCATAAATGGTCCATGTTTAGTTTAAACGGTCAAACCACTTTATTTGAAAAATTAAATCTGAACACCAGTTTAACATTAGAACCCTATCAAATTCTTTTTGCACCAGGAAGTGATGTCGGAATTAGAACTGAAAATTTCGGACGTTTTAGTGTGCAAGGATTTAATGCGCAACTTTCCTATCCATTAAGTGAAGCGATTTTTGGCGAAAAAGAAGAACTTTCGAAAAAGTACAGTACAAAAGGAGAAATCCGTAATGAAGGTTATTATTTCGACGATGAAAATTACGCGCGCTTTACGCAGCCGTGGAGTTTAAACATCAATGCACAATATGGCTATACGCGAAATTTAACCCGATTCGGGACTAATGTTGCCTCGCTCGGTTTAGATGGAAGCATTAAATTAACACCGTTCTGGAACATTACAGGAAACTTGTACTACGATATTATTACGAAAGAAATCGCGACGACTCAGTTAGGATTTTCTCGAGATCAAAGAAGTTTCACCATCAACTTCAACTGGATTCCTTACGGACAATACAAAGTGTATGATTTCTTTATTGGGATAAAAGCCAATATCCTACGCGATGCGGTGAAATACAAGGATCGAAGTTTCACCCAGCCAAATGCACCCTTTTAAATTTTAAAGACTTAAACATTAGTTTTATATTTGCCTAAAATCAACGCTATGAAAAAAATAATCTCCACCTCTAAAGCGCCTGCCGCTATTGGACCGTATTCACAAGGTAATATGATTAACGGAATACTTTATATTTCCGGTCAGATTCCCTTTAATAATGAAACGGGAAGTGTAGAAGAAGGGATTGAAAAAGCAACTCACCAAGTAATGAAGAATCTTCAGTTCATTCTTACAGAAGCGGGTTTAACTTTTAGCAACGTTGTAAAAGCAACTATTTTTTTAAAGAACATGGATGATTTCGCGCCGATGAATGCGATCTATGCTTCTTACTTAGATTCTGAGAATTTTCCTACCCGAGAAACGGTACAAGTTTCATGTTTACCAAGAGATGTAGAAATAGAAATCTCTATGATCGCACATCAATTTTAAATGAACTTTTTAAGAAATACTTTTGCAGTGCTCACCGGTTTGCTTGTGGCAGCAACTCTTATTTCCCTAGGAATAAGATTAAATTCGTCGTGGATTACCTACGATGAATTTGCGCCCTTCCAACGGTGGGAAACCCTTTTAAAATCGATGGAGCACAAACCTTATTTCTTTGTTGCGTTGTTAATCTCTTCTGGAATTGCGGCAACGGTTGGGGGAGTAGTGACTGCAATAATCGTAAAAGAAGCGAAAGTAGCTTATGCAATTTTGATCGGTTTTATTTTGCTTTTTATGGCAATGCTTGATATCATTATTTTCCCTTACCATCCTACATTTTATAAGATATTAATCTTTCTCACCTTCTTTCCTTTTGCCTGGATTGGCGGAAAGATCACGGAAGTTATCTATGATCGAAAAAAACGGAAATTGAGCAAATTGCTTAATAAATAAAAAAAGCGCAACAATTAAAATTGTTGCGCTTTTCTTTTACAATATTGAGAATTAAGGCATTTTAAATCCTCTGGTAGTAATTCTACCATATTCATCAACATATTTTATCTGAACATTTCCTTTGTAGGTTTGTAAAATCTTCTCGATATCTTTTTGCGAGTTTACTGGTTTCCCATTAACTTCCATTACGATGTAATTATCAACGACTCCAATTTTCGCCATTTCGCTTCCGTCTAAAACATTCTTTGCGACTACTCCACTATTTAAACCATAATCAGTTTTAAACTTTTCGGTCAATGGTTCGAATTCAGACCCGATTTTTTCTGTTACAGAAAGATCAGCTTTACTTCTGAGTGTCGTTCCGCCTTTCATATCTTTCAAAGTGACATTTATGGTATTTTGTTTCCCATTTCTGGTATAAGTTACCGCAACTTTATCACCTGGTCTTTTACTACCAACGGCAAATGAAAGGTCATAATAACTTGAAATAACAGTATTATCAACTTTGGTTAAGATATCACCACTTCTTAAACCTGCATCTTCAGCACCTCCTTTTTCCGCAACTTCAACTAAGTAAACACCATCGCCTGCTTTTAAATTCGTTTTCTTTTGTTGGTTGAACGCAGCAACTTGTCTGGGGTCAGATAAATCCAAAGGAACAACGCCCAAAAACCCTCTTTGTACTAAACCATATTTCTTAATATCTTCAACTACTTTTCTGGCAAGATTTGAAGGAACAGCAAAACCATATCCTTCATAATATCCTGTTTTTGAAGATATAGCTGAATTAATACCGATCAATTCACCACTCGGATCTACCAACGCACCACCAGAATTTCCTGGGTTAATGGCCGCATCGGTTTGGATAAAACTTTCGATTGGAGTTCTAGATTGCTGACTCAACAAATCAATGCTACGCCCTTTTGCAGAAACAATCCCCGCAGTTACGGTTGAATTTAAACCCATTGGATTTCCAACGGCTAAAACCCATTGTCCTACTTCTACATTATCAGAATTCGCAAAGTTGAGATAAGGCAAACCTTTTTCTTCAATTTTTAAAAGAGCAATATCTGTAGTAGGATCGGTTCCTACTAAATTGGCTACATAAGTTTTCTTATTAGAAAGCACAACTTCTAACTTAGTAGCACCCGCAACTACGTGGTTATTAGAAATAATGTAACCATCTGGTGAAATGATTACACCAGATCCCATACCCGACTTAATATTGGATGGTGGAGTTTGTTGTTGATTTCTATTAGTCCCAGGTGGATTTCCAAAAAACATATCGAATAAGTCTTGATCGTTACCTCTCGATTTCTTAGCCGAAAAGTTTGTGATACTCACCACCGCAGGAACGGTCATTTTGGCAGCCTTAACAAAGTCATCGCCCACGCCGCTCATGTTAAATGATGCATATTTCGCATCTGTATTCTTGGGTGCAAAGTAATTAAGGTCTGCACTAGGATTTTTTACATCAAAGTAACTAAGGGCTCCAACAGTCGTTGCTCCCGACATTACTCCTACAACTGCATACGGAATCAGTTTCTTTAAAGTATTTCTCATCTTCATAATATATAAAACGTTATATTTATTAATACACTTAACAAATTTAGTGCTAGATCAGTATCGCTAAAAAGTGGTTTGTTTCAACTTTAACTAAACCTTAACAACAATTATAACAAATTAGTTATATTTCTACTAATTGTCTGAAAAGCACTATTTAATAGTTAGAAAAAATGTGACAAAAGAGCACTCTTTGAATATAGTGACTGACCGCTCAAACTTTATTATCTTTGCACATCTGTTTTTCTTGGCAGAAATTTCATTCATCATCATTCTATTTTAAATTTAAAAAACTGACATTATCGTATGAAACTAAATATCAAAAATGAAACAGGCAGACTTAGATC
>JBBSRZ010000115.1:0-5311 GCA_038242555.1 Flavobacteriales bacterium
AGAACCTACAAACGAAAAAACACTTGCAAAAACGTTTTTGCAAGTGTTTAATTAATTATTTTTGTTTATTAATCTGTATCGTTTTTTTAGGACGGGACAAAGTTAGGATTTTAAATCGTGCCCATCACATACATTTCTTCCATGGTCGGAGTTGGATTACCGCCTTCTTTCTCTAAAGTAATCGCGAATGCCTGTGCATTATCCACAGATTTCATTTCTTGTACCGTCGAATTTGGTTGAGCATTATACATTCCCATATCGACTGGCTTACCATCTACAATTGCCCACAACTGATATTGCTGTCCGGACGGAGCCGCCGGTAAATTTTTCATTTCCAGAAATACTTTCTTAGAAGTATGCCAATAAACATCTGCTAACATATTGGGATGATTTTCTACACCCTTCAATTCTATTCGCCGCGAATTCTTCATCATCGAATTCATTTCTTCTAAAGATGAAACCTTTGCTGAAAGTTCGGTATTGGTTTTTGCGAATTTTTCTAATTCCGCACTTTTCGAACCTACTTCATATGCTAGATAACTTAGACCTAAAATCGCTACGACTGAAGCAACTTTCATCAAAACTAATGGATTAAAACTATTTTGCTCGACCGGTTTTTTATTTAAAGGAACTATTTTTCCTTCCTCAGTGGCTTCTTTTCCAAAAGTGATCTTCTTTAAAATCTTTTCTTCTAAATCGACTGGAGGTTGAATGGCTTGTAGTGTCGCTAATTTTTCAAAAGACCGCTGCGCTTGAAAAACTGCCGACTTTACTTCTGCATTATTGTTCATCACGCATTCCAAAATAAAAGATTCCTCTTGAGAAATAGATCCCAAAGCGTAGGCTTCGATAATGCCAGATGATATGTAAGTTTTAATATCCACTTTTATTTAAGCAAAAAAAATAAAATAATAACTTTGAATTCTTTTAGAATATTTTTCAATTCTAATAAGGCTGCGCGAGTTCTAGTCTTGACGGTTCCTAACGGAATTCCTAGATCTTCAGCAATTTCTTCTTGCGTAAATCCACCGAAATAAGCTTTGTTAATTAATATTTTATAATCATCTCGCAACGTATTCACGCCTTGCTGTACTTCGTTAAAGTTATGTTGTTGTTCTATTGAGAGACCCATATTGTCATTTACGAAGTCTGGAATACTTTGGTTTTTTAAATCATTTTGAAAAGATTTTGATTTTAATCGATCGATCGCAGAATTCCGAGCGATATTCAACATCCAAGTGTAGAGGGATGCTTTATTATCATCAAAACTTTTAATTGAATTCCAGATTTTTACAAAGACATCTTGTAAGACTTCGTTCGCTTCTTCCTCGTATCGTACAATTCGAATGATGACTCCGTACAATGCACCCGAATAGTTTTTATACAAATAATTAAATCCTTTTTGATCTCTACTTAATAGTAAAGATAAAATTTGATCTGGTGAAAGGATTTCTTCGGTCAAGCGTTTAATTGAACCTCAAAAATAGTTTTTTTTATTTAGATATAAAACCAAATTCCAGAAATCACCGTATATGTGATTATAACAATCTTTAAAATGAAAAAAATACTTAAAATATCAGCAGTTCTTTTATTGTCTATAATGGGATTTCAGAATATCAACGCCCAGAAAATCCAGAAAGTAAATGGAAAAAATATAGTGAATCCTTATTATTCTAGAACGGATACGAAAGTGCTTAACGTTCCAAATTCGGCCTGGAAAAAAGTATTGAACAATAATCTTTATTTAGTTTCCAGACTCAATGAAACTGAAATGGCGCATACCGGAAAATACAATGAATTTGATGGTCTCGGAACCTATTATTGTGGAGCCTGCGGAAACGCACTTTTTAAATCTGATGCGAAATTTTCAAGTACCTGCGGGTGGCCAAGTTTTTTTGAAACCATTCGTCCGAAGTCGGTTATTTATAAAAAAGATCAATCATATAATATGGCTAGAACGGAAGTTCGTTGCGGGCGTTGCGATGCTCACTTAGGACATTTATTTGATGATGGTCCTACAGCCAATAAAAAAAGATATTCCATGAATTCTATTTCACTTGAATTTGAACCGATGGCAAAAAATTCTAAATAATATTCAAAATAGTAAAACCAAACAAAGGTTTATCTCGTAACTGATACTGACACAAATTTATCATATAACATTAAACATTTTAAAATGACCTTTCTAAAAATCAGCAGTTGATGAGTATGATCAAGAAAAACAACGGTAAATACGTGGCGAAAACCGTTCAAGGAGAAGGATTAACTTTCTGGATGAAAGGAGATAAAATATACGTTACAGATGCAAAATATAATTCTGCCCTAGTTACAATTGCAGATGTCAACCAATCAAATGGGGTTATTCACGTTAGCGATAGCGTGTTAATGCCATAGTTTCATAGTTTTAGTTTTTAATGGTACCACTTAGACTTCGGTTTAAGTGGTTTTTTTTATTTAAGGACGTTTACAGTTGAAGCCCAATTTTTTATATCTTTAATCCTTATAAATATTTCCTGCTAATATTAAAAATACGTTTTATGAAAAAATTAATTATTACCGCCCTTTTATCTTTTTCTATCTTAGGCTTTGCGCAATACAAAGTACCAACTGCCAGTCCGAATCAGAAAATCGAACAGCAATTCTCAATGACCAAAATTTCGGTTGATTACAGCCGACCAGGAATTAAAGGTCGAAAAGTTTTCGGTGAATTAGTTCCTTATGGAAAGGTTTGGCGCGCTGGTGCAAACTCTGCGACAAAAATCACGTTTGACCAAAATGTTAATTTTGGTGGAAAAATAGTTTCTGCCGGAACTTACGGACTGTTTGTTATTCCAATGGAAAAGGAATGGAAAGTAATCTTAAATAAAGATGCCAATCAGTGGGGTGCTTTTGCTTACGATGAAAAATTAAATGTTGCAGAAATTACAGTTCCTGTTCAAAAATCCGCTGATAAGCAAGAATGGTTTGAGATTACGGTAACGCCTGTTGATATTCATTCTGCTGAAGTGATGATCAAATGGGATATGACTAAAGTGGTAATTTCGGTAAAAGAAGCGCAACCAGAAACCGTTGCAAAAGTAATCGAGAAACTTAATGAAATTAAGAAGATCGAAAAAGATGCTGCTCCCAAAAAATAAGATTAGTGAACTTCGGTTCACTTTTTTTTGCATTACGAGTATCAACACACTTGTCGAGTTATAGTTTTAAAATAATTAAACTCAAGTTTTTTGCTTTAAATTTACAAGATGGAACTTTCAGACAAACTTACAGATCACGGCACTTCTAATCATTATCCAGATTTTGATGGTGATTTTTATATGGGTGTAAAAACAACTGGAATTTTCTGTAAATCAACCTGTCTCGTTTCAAAACCAAAAGCAGTAAATATTGAAACGTTCCAGATTGCAAAAGATGCATTATTAAAGGGTTATCGTCCGTGCGCAGTTTGTAAACCACTTCAAAATTTAGATGAAACGCCGGTTTTTATTCTTGAGGTTTTAGACGAATTAACCGAAAACCCTTCTTTAATATTGAAAAATGCTGATTTGGTGGAACGCGGAATTGACGTCAAAATGATAAAACTTTGGTTTCACCAGAACTATGGAATGACATTTCAGGCTTTTCAGGGAATTCTTCGGTTAAACACGGCCTCAAAAAAAATCCAACTTGGAGAAAATTTGATGGACGCTGCGTATGACAGTGGTTTCGAAAACTTAAGCGGATTTGATGAAAGTTTTAAAAATGTATTTGGAGTTCTATCAGAAAATTCAAAGGATCAAAAAATTATTGATTTAAAAAGAATAGAAACACCAATTGGACCGATGTACTCGGCGGCCGTCGAAGAAGGAATTTGTATGTTAGAGTATTCAGACCGGAAAAGTCTGGAAAATGAATTTTGGGATTTAGCGAAAACATTCAACGCCAAGATTGTTATCGGTGAAAATCAGCATTTCAGAACTTTAGAAAAGCAACTTTCAGAATATTTTGGAGGTCAACGTACTGCGTTTACGGTTCCGCTTTCACCAGTTGGAACGGAATTTCAAAAAAGCGTTTGGAACACTTTAATACAAATACCCTACGGTGAAACTTGGACTTATCGAAAACAATCAGAAAACTTAGGTGACGCGCGAAAAGTTCGCGCTGTCGCCAATGCAAATGGATTGAATAAGATCTCTATTATAATTCCGTGTCACCGTGTTATTGGCAGTAACGGAACTTTAACCGGCTACGGAGGTGGAATATGGCGCAAACAAAAATTATTAGAATTAGAGAAAGCCATTCTTTTTTAATTAACTTCAAAATCATTAATCACTTTAAATATAATACTTGATGAATTTTTCCATACAACCTAACTTAGAAGACGAAAGTCTCCAATTAATTCCTTTGCAAGAAAGTGATTTTGAACGATTATACGAGGTCGCTTTTGATCCTGAGGTCTGGTCAATGCATCCTAATAAAGAACGATATAAAAGAGAGGTGTTTGCTAATTTCTTTAAAGGAGCGCTTGATAGCAAAGGTGCTTTTCTGGTTGTAGAAAAAAGTTCGCAGGAAGTTTTAGGAAGTACGCGTTTCTACGATTATAACGAAAACGATCAAAGTATATTAATTGGTTATACTTTTTACGGAACTAAATCTTGGGGAAAAACTGTCAATGCTCGAGTGAAAAAAATGATGTTAGATTATATTTTCCAATTCGTTTCTAAAGTTCTTTTTCACGTTGGGAAAGATAATATTCGCTCTGTGAAAGCCATGGCAAAACTGGGTGCAGAAAATATTGGTGAACAAGAAGTCGCCTACTACGGTGAAGATTCAAAAACAAATACCGTTTTCCGTATCAAAAAAGAAGATTGGGAAAGAAAGTAAATAGTTCATTTTGAACTTAATTGCCGGAACAGTCTTGAAATAATTCGGCGCCGTAATAGAAAATAAAAAGCCAAGCAATTCCTTTAACGGTGAAGAAAATCAGGCCTCCAATTCCCACGCGCTTGAACCACTTTTTTAGTTTTGTATTTTTATCTTTTGGTTGTAAATTTTCCATTGCTAACTTTTGCCAAAATTAATACTATTATTTTAACCTTTAAATTTAAAGTGTAGAATAATCACTCTTCACTTTATTGGTAAATAGGCTGTTCATCGCAATTATAGTATTGTTGATGATTTGTTAAAATTCTTTAAAATTCAATATTATTGAGTTAATATTTTTCTGATTTCAGTAATTTCTCTATCTTTAAGGACAATTCAAATAAAAATTATGTCCCAAACAACTCAGGATTTTGGAATCGAAAAATCCCTTTCTAATTTAGGAATTTCA
>JBBSRZ010000116.1:0-5149 GCA_038242555.1 Flavobacteriales bacterium
GAAAACAGCAGCAGGGGAATAAAATCAGGGGCGATATCTAAGTATCAATGGAGCGTCGGCCTTTATCCTGCTGCTTTTACTCTTTGGTTAATTTATTTAACTAAATTATTAAATAATTATATTAGCGCAAACTTACCATGGAAGCGATATCCTTTTTCTGCAAGGGCTTTGGATTGGGCAGAAAGATATAGCGGACAGCGGGTTAATTACTTGATATACACAGAAACCTTGTTGCTCCTATTAAAAAATCAAAAACTCCCAAATTACTTTGAGAGTTTAAGAAAAGTTATAATAATAAACCTTAAGAATTCTCCAAAATATAACTGAACATCAGCGGTGCACAAATAGTTGCATCACTTTCAACGATATATTTCGGTGTATTAATATCCAATTTTCCCCACGTAATTTTCTCATTAGGAACTGCCCCAGAATATGATCCATACGAAGTTGTAGAATCAGAAATCTGACAGAAATATGACCAGAATGGCGTATCAGTCATTTCCATATCTTGATACAACATCGGCACTACACAAATCGGGAAATCACCTGCGATTCCACCTCCGACTTGGAAGAAACCAACGCCTTTTCCACCAGAGTTTTTCGGATACCAATCTGCTAGATACATCATATACTCGATTCCAGATTTTACGGTAGCAGGTTTCAATTCACCTTTAATACAGTAACTCGAGAAAATATTTCCCATGGTAGAATCTTCCCATCCCGGAACAACGATCGGTAAGTTTTTCTCCGCTGCTGCGATCATCCAAGAATTTTCTCTCGGAATTTCATAGTACTGCTCCAAAACTCCCGACAAAATCATTTTGTACATATATTCATGTGGGAAAAATCGTTCTCCAGCAGCTTCTGCATCTTTCCAGATTTTTACAATATGTTCTTGCAATCTTCGGAACGCTTCCTCTTCCGGAATACACGTATCAGTAACGCGATTGAGGCCTTTCTCCATTAAATCCCATTCTTCCTGAGGCGTAAGATCGCGGTAGTTTGGCACGCGTTTGTAATGTGAGTGCGCCACCAAATTCATTAAATCTTCCTCTAAATTCGCACCCGTACAAGAAATAATATGTACTTTATCCTGACGAATCATTTCGGCTAAAATCTTTCCGATTTCCGCGGTAGACATTGCTCCAGCAAGTGTGATCATCATTTTCCCGCCATCTTTTAAATGCGCAACATATCCTTTAGAAGCATCAACTAAGGCTGCTGAATTAAAATGCAGATAATATTTTTCGATAAATTCCGTAATCGGTTTACTCATAATTTTTTGTTTAAGCAAAGATAATGAAATTAAAGAATTTTATAAAGAGCAACAAGAAGTTGCATTTGTTCGAAAATCGGTCCTGCTTTCCGTTACAATTCCTCATTTCGACGCTCTCCGCCTCGGCGGATCGCGCCTCATTCCGGGATTTTCACTGCAATCAGGGCTAGAATAAAGAGCGGTTTTTATTAAGAATATCAAATATCCTCTTTGAAAAACATGTCATTTACAAAAAAACGTGTCAAGGTTTAAAACCTTGACACGGTTAATATTTCGAATAAATTAGACTGGATTATAAAAAATCCTTCTCCAATTACTCTCCTTTATATCTGCGATTTTCCTTTTTCTCAGAAAGATGTTTGTTGGCTTTTTTCCGTTTTTCAATTTTAGATCGCGACGGTTTTGTGGCTTTTCTGTTTTTTGGAATGAACAAGGATTTCTCAACAAGTTCTAGAATTTTGTCCGTAGCAATTTTCTTATTTTGAAGTTGGATCCGGCTTTCTGAAACGGTCAGTTGTAGAATTCCTTCAATATTAATGCGGTTCTTTAGTTTGTCAACGATCATCTCTTTTCCTTCGATTGAAAAACATGCACTTTCCGCAACATTCCACATTACGGTTACTGAAGTTTCGACTTTGTTTACATTTTGTCCGCCAGGACCGCTACTGCGGGAAGTTTTGTACGTCAATTCTTTGGTGAAGTCTTTCATGATAGTAGAGGAAAGAGCAAAGATAAAAGAATAAAAATACCGAGGTTAACAGCCAGAGGAAAGAGATTTACAGATATTACTAAATCTATCTCTTCACCAGTTTAATAATTGTTTCAGTTAATTCTCGACGATTTATTTTTCCATTAGAAATACGAGGGAAAGTATCGATGAAAATTATTTCTTTAGGTCGATGGTTTTTAGTCGAGTAAATGATGGAATCTAGTTGCTCTTTCAAAAGATCATTCTTGGATCCTTCGATTACCAAAATTAATTTTTGTCCAAGTAATTGATCGGTTATTCCCAAGAAGACAACTTCGTTAGGAATAACTTTCTTTACCAATGTTTCTAACTGTTCCGGATAAATTTTTAAACCGGCAGAATTAATGACGTGGTCAATTCTCCCTAAAAATTTAAATTCTTTAACATTTTTAATTTCAACTAAATCATTCGTTGTAAGAAGATCAGGATTTAAGTTTGGTGCAAATATTTGTAAACACCCACGCTTATCTAAAGAAATCTCAACTCCGTCTAAAACCGTAAAATACTCTTCTACAACTGGATAGATTTGTTTTAAGGCAATGTGCGATAGCGTTTCGGACATTCCATAGGTTTCGAAAACTCTGTTTTCAAAGTTCTTCTTATCGGTATGTTTTGAAAGCGTCTCTTTAATTTTAGTAGTTAATGATGCAGAAACCGCAGCGCCACCAATGATCAGATTTTTAATCAAATGAATTTGATTCAAGGAATTTTCAACTTGCAGCGGTGACATAGCACAGAAGTCAATATATTCTTCTAAATCTATAATCGGTTTTGTAGAAGGTGTTTTGACAACCAATTGTAATTTTCTTTCAATAGCACGGACGACCATCATTTTACCAGAGATATATGCTACCGGAAGACAAAGTAGGGCAGAATCACCTTCTTTTAAATCTAAAATATCGCACGTTTTATTCGCGGAATGACGCATTCTTTTTTTTTCGACTTCAAAAACTTTCGGTGTCCCCGTCGAACCAGAGGTTTGAACCTTTACAGTTTCAGATTCGCCGAACCATTCTTTGATAAAAGAAAGTACTTCCTCATCGAACGAAGTTTTAGGAAGTGGTAAGTCTTGAAAAGAAAAATCAATTTTCATTTTAAGATGTAATTATTCTACGTGGCGAAATTAGTATAATGGCGTAGAACGAAATTCTTTTTTTAGGTTTGGCTTCCGTTCCTTCTGAGAGGGTTTGCGTGAGGTAAAAAGATTGACTTCGTCAAACCCCTGCGTTAATTTTGTAATCCCAAGACCAAGCCGAAGTTGGGTTGGAAAAGTCCTTCTCCTCTGGAGAGGTATTTCGGGTGAGGAGCAAAGGGAAACGTCCAAATACTACATTCGATTTACAGTTCCAATTCCTAAAAGATCTAATCCTTTTTTGATAGTTCTTCCCGTTAATTCAGATAAATCTAATCGGAAATTTTTCACATTTTCATCTTCTTGACTTAATATCGGATTGTTCTGATAAAACGAGTTATAGGATTTAACAACTTCGTAAATATAATTAGCCACAAGTGCTGGCGAAAGTGTTTCGGCTGCTCTTGAAATTACCTCTTTAAAATTGGCAAGATTCATAACCAATTCTTTTTCAGAAGTATTAAGCTCGTAGTCTGAGATCTCAGCGGCCTGATAATCGGCTTTTGCTAATAAGGATTGAATTCGAGCATAAGTATATTGAATGAAAGGACCGGTATTTCCAGCAAAATCAATACTTTCCGCTGGGTTGAAAAGCATTTTTTTCCGTGGATCTACCTTAAGCATAAAATATTTCAAAGCACCTAAACCAACAGTTTCATAAGACTTCTCTTTTTCTTCGTCGGATAAATTCTCTAATTTCCCTAGTTCTTGTGCTTTTTCTTTGGCCGTTACATACATTTCTTGCATCAAATCATCAGCATCTACTACGGTTCCTTCACGTGATTTCATTCTACCAGCCGGAAGTTCAACCATTCCGTAAGATAGATGATAAAGATTTTCAGCCCAAGAATAGCCTAGTTTCTTAAGTATTTTAAACAATACATCAAAATGATAATCCTGTTCATTTCCTACGGTATAAATTAATTTCTGAATCGAATTTTCTTTGAAACGTTCAACAGCCGTTCCTAAATCTTGAGTCATATAAACCGACGTGCCATCGCCGCGCAGTAACAATTTATGATCTAAGCCTTGGTCTGAAAGATCGCACCAAACAGAGCCGTCTTCTTTTTTGTATAAAACACCATTGATTAATCCTTGTTGAATTAAATCTTTACCTAAGAGATAAGTTTTACTTTCATATTGAATTTGATCGAAATCTACACCTAGTCTTTCGTACGTCTCTGCAAATCCTGCATAAACCCACGAGTTCATTTCTGACCAAAGATTTTTAACTGTCTCGTCACCCTTTTCCCAATCCAGCAACATTTGTTGGGCTTCTAAAATGATCGGGGCTTGTTTTTTAGCAGCATCTTCATCTAATCCTCCAGCAACCAGATCGGCAATTTGTTTTTTGTAAGTTTTGTCGAATGCGACATAGTAATTACCGACTAATTTGTCGCCTTTCAAGTTCGTAGATTCGGGCGTTTCGTGTGTTCCGGCTTTCTGCCAAGCCAACATCGATTTACAAATATGAATTCCGCGGTCGTTGATGATCTGGGTTTTAATCACCTTGTAACCATCTTCTTTTAAAATATGGGCTACAGAATATCCCAAGAGATTATTTCTGATATGACCGAGATGCAAAGGTTTATTGGTGTTGGGTGAAGAATACTCGATCATCACCGTCTGATTTCTGTTTTCCTTTTTATCAAAGTTTTCTTTAGTAGAATTGAAATTATTTAAAAAGAAATTATTCTTGATTTTTAGATTAAGAAACCCTTTGACCACGTTATAACTTTCCACAAAGTCTGACTGGGTGGTGAATGCATCTCCAAGTTCCATAGCAACGACATCCGGCCTTTTCTTAACTATTTTTACCAACGGAAAAGTGACAATCGTGAAGTCGCCTTCAAACTCAGATTTATTTTGTTGAACTTCTAAGACCAAATTATTTCGATGATTTACATCGTCAATCTGAAAAACGGTTTCAACAATTTCGGCGAGTTTATGTTGGATAATATCTTTAATATTCATGGTTTTATTTTGAAAGACA
>JBBSRZ010000117.1:0-5082 GCA_038242555.1 Flavobacteriales bacterium
AAATATTGGAATTGGATTAGCGTATGTCTCGACTGATTATAATAAAGTGGGGTCAGATATATTTATTCAAATTAGAAATAAGAATGTTCCCGCGAAGATTGTAAAAACGCCGTTCGTTTAAAATTACTGAAGATATATAAAAAGTAGCAAGTGCGATAGTACTTGCTTTTTTTATGTGGCATCGTATTAGCACTGATTTTCGAACTTTAAAAATTAAACATTATGTCATTTATTAACAGAAGCATTGCAGGTTTAGCAGGATCCGTCGTTCTAACGGCTGCACATCAAATATTTAAAAAATACACTTCCGGCGCCCCTGACTTGGAGCAAGTTGGCGAGGAAGCGATTAAAACATCTTTAGAAACAGTTGATGTGAAAATCAGTGATGAAGATCAAGTATACGCCGCAGCTTTGGGTGGGAACATTTTATCGAATGCACTTTTATTTTCAACATTAGCGACGTCTACCAATACATCGCAGATTATTTCTAAAACTTTAGGTACTGGACTTTTAGGCGCGGCGGGTACGTTGGGATTAGCAGATCAACTGTTAGGTAATAATAAAGCAACGAACACCGACAAGAAAAAATGGATGACCACGGGTTATTATTTATTAGGTGCGGTTGTCAGCATCGGAGTTTATAATTTACTGGAGCGGAATGGCAAAAAGTAATAAAAATTAAAAACTGGAAATAAATTTCCAGTTTTTTTTATGGCAAATGTTGAAAGCAATAATTATTTCCGATCTGTGTATTTCTTTTGCAGCGTAAACCTTTTTGAGTTTTTGCGTAACATCTGTTAACGGAGTTAATACCAGCAACTTTTTTTGGTTTTGAAACTAGTCCCAGAGTTTGACGAAAAGGTGGCCGACAAATCTTGCAAGCAGTCAGACCGTTGCGTAATGCTTTATCAAGAGATATCGCGCCAGAAACATTTTTCACCATTCGGCAGTTGCTCAAATGATATTTTCCTCCAGAAGGGGTTTTATAAACAGTCTGTGCAAACAGACTGGTTGAAAACAATAGAAAAAATAATAATCTCATTATTGTATTGCAAAAAATTCTTCTAACTTTTGTAAATTTTTCTTATCATTTCCGATGAAGATTTCTTTATCAGTTAAAAATACGGGCCGTTTCAGAAATGAATAATGATCTAAAATTAAATTTTTAAAATCATCTTCAGTTAAAGACTTTACCTCAATATTCTTTGCTTTGATTTGTGTAGATCTTCTGCTGAATAGATCTTCGTAAGAATTCGTTAATGCATACATCTGCTGCAATTCTTCCTCGGTTATGGGTGAACTTTTTATTTCCTGAAGTTCCCAAGTTGAAAGATCGAAGTTCTTTAAAACTTTGGTACACGTTCCACAGGTTTTGAGATAGAATACTTTTTGCATAGAAACAAATATAAAAAAATCTGATTCATTTCTGAATCAGATTTCTGTTTGACTAAAATATCAATTGATTATTGGGGAATAACCAACACTTGTCCTGGATAAATTTTATCTGGATCTGAAAGCATTGGTTTGTTCGCTTCAAAAATTTTGTTGTACTTATTAGCATCTCCATAAACTTCTTTTGAAATTTTCGACAAAGATTCACCGCTTTGAACCGTATGGTATTTCGGTTGAGTTGGTGTAGGAGTTTGAGTTGCCGCTTGCGCAGGTGCTGCTCTTACCGTCATGCTATCCGTAACTCCATCAATACCAGTAACATTACCAGCAGCGACATATATTTTACCTTTTTCTTCCCAGTTTTTGGCTTCTCCGCTTACCGTCACTTTATCGTCTTTTACAGAAAATTTAAGTCCAGAAACATCAAAACCATATTTTGCAATATGATCATGCACTTTTTTGGCTTGTTCTTCCGGCGTTTCTCCGCCACCAAATATTTTTTCACCTACGTTTTTTAGAAATGATCCTAATCCCATTGTTTTATTTTTAGTGTTAATTGCCTTAGATTTTCTTCGGCGACTTTATTAATCAAAATCTGTGCAAGTGCTTTGTTAAGTTTTGTTAAATGATCTGATAATTTTTTTTAATTATTTGAATCCTGTTTAATTTTAAGTGATTGTAATACTCTTTAAATAAAAATATCTATTTTTAAAGAAGATTGAAACGGCTTTCCGTTTTTAAAAAAAAAATTAAATTAATAGTATGGGTAGCAAAACAACTTTCCAATTTATTTCTGAACCTAGCGACGTGAATTACGGTGGAAATGTTCATGGTGGAAGTGTAATGAAGTGGATTGATCAAGCAGGTTACGCGTGTGCAAGCAGTTGGAGTTCTAGTTATTGTGTAACCGTATATGTGGGTGGAATTCGATTTTACTCACCCATCAAAATTGGACATATTGTAAAAGTCGAAGCGGAAGTGATCTATACGGGAAAATCGAGTATGCATATTGCTATTAATGTTTTCTCCCGCAATATAAAAAGGAAAGACTTTGAAAAGAAAACGCACTGCATTATCGTATTTGTCGCCGTAGATGATGATGGAAACTCAGTCAAAGTTCCAACTTTTGTTCCTACCAGCGAGCAAGACAAACAAATGGAAAAGTACGCGATCAAATTGATGGATCTGAGAAAAAACATCGAAGACGAAATGAAACCTTTTATGTAACTGCTTTCCTAAAAAACATTTACTGATCATCTTTTAATTATACTTGAAATAACTTTACGTTAATAATCTTAATTTTAGTAACACATAAAAACCAATGAATAATGAAAAACTTAAAATTAGCAACCTTGTCAGTTTTGGCGAGCGCATTTTTTTTCGTCTCGTGTGAGAAGAAAGTGGTCGTAGACAATTCAACTGCAAATAAAACAGAAACTCCAGTGACTCAAGATTCGCAACCAAATGTTGCGGCAAACAATGCGGAGCAAGATCTTCCTGAAAATGTCAGAATGTTTTTGAATAAATATTATCCTAATATTTCTATCGCGAAATATGAAGTTAAAACAAAAATGAATGGAAAGGAATATGAAATTAAGTTAGACAACGGCGTTGAAGTTGAATTTGATAACGAAGAAAACTGGAAAGAAATTAAAGATTATAACGGTGTTCCAGAAGTTTTGATCCCAGCGAAAGTCAATTCTTATGTAATGCAAAATTACAAAGGAATTAAAATTAAAAGTCTGGAGCGGAACGTTGCTAAAAATAAAATGGATGTTGATTTGCTAAACGGCGTCGATTTAGATTTTGATATGGACGGGATTTTTTTAAAAATTGACCGATAAAATTAATTAATTAACAATCCTGAATTTAATTAAAAACAAAAAACTCCTTTCATTGCTGAAAGGAGTTTTCTTTAAATATCTTAGTAATTATCTGGCGATGTTGACGGCTCTCGTTTCTCTGATCACCGTAACTCGTACTTGTCCTGGATAAGTCAATTCGTTCTGAATTTTCTCAGAAATATCATAAGAAAGTTGTGCTGACTGATCGTCATTCACTTTTCCACTTTCTACCATTACCCGAAGTTCTCGTCCGGCCTGAATGGCATAAGCGCTAGAAACGCCATCAAAACTTAAAGCTGCTGCTTCTAAATCTTTTAATCTTTGGATATATGATTCTAAAACTTGTCTTCTCGCTCCTGGTCTTGCACCAGAAATTGCATCAGCAACTTGGATAATTGGAGATAACAAAGTGGTCATTTCTACCTCATCGTGGTGAGCACCAATTGCATTAACAACTTCAGCGTTTTCACCATATTTCTCAGCCCACTGCATTCCTAAAAGCGCGTGAGGTAATTCTGATTCTTGCTCTGGTACTTTTCCAATATCGTGAAGCAAACCTGCTCTCTTCGCCAACTTTACGTTCAGTCCTAATTCTGCAGCCATGGTGCCTGCAATATTTGCAACCTCTCTTGAGTGTTGTAATAAATTCTGTCCATAAGAAGAACGGAATTTCATACGTCCTACAATTTTTACTAATTCGGGGTGCAGTCCGTGTACTCCTAGATCGATGACCGTTCTTTTACCAACTTCAATAATTTCTTCTTCGATCATTTTCTTTGTCTTATCGACAACTTCCTCAATTCTTGCTGGGTGAATACGTCCATCTGTAACCAATCGGTGAAGCGACAATCTTGCAATCTCTCTTCTTACCGGATCGAAACAGGAAAGTAAAATTGCTTCTGGTGTATCATCAACAATAATTTCAACTCCAGTTGCTGCTTCTAAAGCACGAATGTTTCTACCTTCTCTACCAATAATTCTACCTTTAACTTCATCAGATTCAATATTGAAAACAGAAACTGAATTTTCAATAGCTTGTTCTGTACCGATTCTTTGAATGGTTTGGATCACAATTTTCTTGGCTTCTTGCTTTGCATTTAAATGCGCTTCGGCCATAATATTTTGAACGTGAGCCTGTGCTCTTGTTTTCGCTTCAGCTTTTAAAGCTTCAACTAATTCGTTTTTAGCATCTTCTGCAGAATAACCAGAAATTCTTTCTAAAATCTCTACTTTCTGAGCCACAACTGCATCTAATTCTTGTTGCTTTCTTTCAATGATCTCGTTTTTCTTACCATAATCGGTAATTTGGCGATCTAGATCCTTTTCTAATTTTCCTGTTTTGCTCAGTTCGTCGTTTAACTTTTGCTCTTTGTCTTTTATTCTTTTCTCAGAATCCTGCATTTTCTTTTCTCTCGTTTGGATATCTGCATCGTGTTGAGATTTTAGTTCCATGAACTTTTCCTTGGCCTGAAAATGTTTTTCTTTCTTAATGGATTCTGCCTGTGAAGTGGCTTTTTCTATCAGGTTTTCGGCATTTTTGTTTGCATCTTCTACGATGAATTTTGCTTTAGCATTCAGAGAACTTTTGGAAAATACCATTCCAATTACGGCTCCTACTGCCAAACAAACAATACCGATAAGAATGGCGATTGTTGTTGTCATATATGTTTAGTTTTAATAATAATTGTTAATATACTGCTATGTGAAAAGTCTGCTTAACACGTCTCTTTTCTATTTCTAAAGTCGTTTTTTTTCAAAAAAAATCCAAAAAAAATTAAAATATAAATAGTAAAATCATAATAAACAAGAATTTTACAGTTTTATAATTTATGTTATTCGATCAAAT
>JBBSRZ010000118.1:0-4901 GCA_038242555.1 Flavobacteriales bacterium
ATTCAAAAAGTTTCTCGATAAAGATGAAAAAGGTTGCAGGATCAAAAGTAAATTAATATTTTTGCAGTCCTCAAAGCAAAGGCCTATTCGTCTAGTGGTAAGGACTCAAGATTTTCAGTCTTGCAACAGGGGTTCGATTCCCCTATAGGCTACTAAAGAAAATTTTGAAAAAGTTTTAAAAATATTTTGTAATCAAAAAAGAATTATTATCTTTGCACCCAAGTTTTAAGAAGATATGGCAAATCATAAATCAGCTCTGAAAAGAATCAGACAAAGCGAAAAGAAAAGAATTATCAACAGATACTATCACAAGACTGCTAGAACAGCTTTGAGAGTACTGAGAAATGAGGAAGATAAATCTGCAGCGACTTTACAGTTGCCATCAGTAATCTCTTTGTTAGACAAGTTGGTGAAGAAAAACATCATCCACAAAAACAAAGCTGCCAACCTTAAGAGCAAATTGACAAAGCACGTTAATAAATTAGCGTAACAAAATACAAAGACGCACTGGCCCGTTCGTCTATCGGTTAGGACCTCAGGTTTTCATCCTGGTAAGAGGGGTTCGACTCCCCTACGGGCTACGGAACTTCCGAATTTATTCGGAAGTTTTTTTGTGCCTTAAATTGAGATAGAGTAGTATTCAACTAAAGCCACGCAAGAAATTCAAAAGGCTAATTTACTACAGCTTTTCAGGAACTGTTTTCCTTTAAGGAATTAGATTAAAGCAAGTTTATATTGCAAATAAGATTGTACGCAAATAGTTTATCGACTTGCGTAAATAAACTTTTGCATTTACTAATTCCATTAAAATTTGAGTGTTACTTGAAAACGGTTTGACTCCAACAGGTTTAGTATTCAGTATTTCTAAATTTTTTGATTTGGAGCGCAAATGGAAGAAAGACTTTTTAGATTTATTAATGATCAAATTATTTTAAAATAAATTTTTTTTCTGCACAAATTCACCGGGACTAATTCAGTTAAACCAAAAAAAACTCCTTAAAATAAATTAAGAAGTTAGTATTGTAAAGGGTTTTCCTTTAAATCAGTTGATCTTTAGGATCATCGCTGGCGCCAGTCGGTTTGTTTTCCTCTAGTGATTGTTCATACAATTTCTTTGCACTCCATTTTGCGTGTCGAGAAGGTGCAATGTTGTATCCTTTCTTTTTAGAATAGACCTTGGTAAATTCGGCACCGAAGAAGATAAGCATGCAGGAATAGTTAATCCACATCATTATTAAAATGATTGTTCCTGCTTTCCCAAAAGCTGAGGTAGGCTTTAATTCGGCGAAATATAAACTAAGCAATAATTTACCAATATTAAATAAAACCGCCGTTAATATAGCTCCCGTCCATACTGCTTTCCAAGAGATTTCTACGTCAGGTAACACTTTAAACATAAAAGCGAAAACCAGTGAGACTAGCGCAAATCCTAGAACATAATTAATGACTTCCATTAGAATATAGGTTTCGACGCCAAGGCTGCCCATGATGACATTATTGAGCAAACTAATTACAGAAGATAATACCATCGTGATCATCAAAAGAAATCCGATCACTAAAATCATTCCTAGCGAATTGGCGCGATCTAGTACAAATTTAATAATCGCTTTTTTTGGTGCCGGTTGTACATCCCAAAGTTTATTTAATGATTTCTGCAACTGGAAAAAGATCGTAGTGGCTCCAAATACCAGTGAAAAAACACCGACAATTTTCATGAAAACGTTTTTCTTATCAATGAGTGCACTTGCAATCATTTCTTGGATACTCGTCGCAACATCGTCGCCCATCATACTTCCGATCTGATCTGCTATTTCACCGCGAATGGCTTCTTGGCCAAAGAAATAACCGGCGATCCAAATAATGATAATTAATAGGCCGGGAATAGAAAATATAGCATAATAGGCTAAACTCGCAGAATCCCTCATAGCATCTGAATCATTCCATTCGTTAAAAGTGTCTTTTAAAGTTTCCCAATAAAAAGTTATTTTTTTCATCTTTACATTAGTTCAATTAAAACGGATAACCGATCGCGATATTCAAAATCAGATTATCTTTTCTCCAGGCTCCGCTGCCGAAATCAATCCTGTCAAAAGTCCAGCGCTCGCCTTCTTCATAATAAGGTATTCTTAGTGGCATTGCCAAATCTAAACGCAGAATAAGAATTGAAAAGTCGAGCCTTAAACCAACTCCGGCTCCAACTGCGATTTCTTTCGCAAAATCTTTAGAAAACTTACCGCCAGGTCTTGTATCATCTTCGTTAATAAGCCAGACGTTTCCAGCGTCAGCGAAGACAGCCGCATTTAAAAATTTATAAATATTTGCTCGGTATTCTGCATTAAATTCTAATTTAATATCACCCGATTGATCAAAGAAAAAAGATGCTTGTTGCGGTCGCGGATCATAACTTCCTGGTCCCAAAGTTCTCGCCCGGAATGCACGAATACTATTACTTCCGCCCACAAAAAATTGTTTCACATAAGGAATCGTAGTAGAGTTTCCGTAAGGATATCCGACGCCAGCAACGATTCTAGTAGCAATGCTGCTTTTATCATTTACCTTTCTGTAATATCTAAAATCGTGTTCCATTTTCGCGTACTGACTGAATGGAATATTAAATAATTCTTTTTGATCTCCGGCTTTTGCATCTGCACCACTTACTAAACCTGCAATGGTACCAGCTAATTCTACACTTCCTTTATAATAAAAAGTGTTTTTCTTCGGAAGCATCGTGTTAGTATACGTATAATTGTACGTTGGTCCGAAAATTAACTGCTTATCGATGACTCTTTGTAAAGATGGATTTGCCGTAATGTCTTTGGCGTCATTCCCTTTAATTTGCTCTAGATATTTATCGCTTACATTTTGCGGCGCGATCAAAGTAACTTCTAGCAGTTTTAAATCGTGTTCTTTTCGTTCATTTTCTTTCCAAACATATCCGAAAGAAGTATTGAAATTATGCAAGGTGTACAATTCTGTTCTACTTAAGTATTCATATCCAATATTAAAATTCGTTCTTGGAACATATGCGCTCGAAGAATGAAACTTAAACGGAGCTACAATTCTCGGAATTGAAAGTTGAGCGTTTGCGCCAACTCGAATAATATTATTAGCATCTTTTGGTCCGCCAACTTGTACATCGGCCGCGCCGTAAATCGCACCTTTTAATTGTTCAGCACCGCGAAAGAAATTTCGGTTCGTCCAGTTGAGATTAACTTCTCCACCAGTATAATTGGCGGAATTGGTTTTGCCTAAAGTTTCTAATCTTAAAGATTGAAAAGGTCGTGGTGTTAAAAGATAGTATGCATCAAACTGATGATTGAGAGAATCTGAAACTACAAATTCATTTTTAACAAATTTAAAAACTCCTAAACTGATCAATCGATTCAGCGATAAGTTATGATCCTTCCGGTTGTATAAATCACCTTTATTAAAATAAAGCGTACGATCGAAAATTTTTGGTTTGAATTTATTTTCTGGATCGATCACATATAAATCGTTATGCACCTCAACAGAATCGGTGACGTAAGGAATTCCATACTTTCCTAACTTCACATCTTCTATATTATAATCTGCAAATACAATTGTTTTATCGATCGTGAACTGCTCTTTTGAAATCTGAGGTGTATTGTCTTTTAATTTAACAAAAAGTTCGACTTTCGGTTCTTTCAAAACCGTACTATCTGCTTGGACAATAATATTGTCTGGACTGAAATAATAAAAACCACGGTCTTTTAAATGTTCATCAATTCTTTTTCTTTCTGCTTTAATGACATCTAAATCAAATGGATTCCCAGCCTTTAAAAAAGTTTTGTCTTTAATGGATTGTATCTCAGAATTGATAATGGTTGAATCTTCAGGGAAATGAACTTGACTGATTAAATATCTTGCGCCCGGTTTTAAGGTGTAATTAACTTGTGCTTTTCTATTTTTAGAAATGGTGTCAGAAGAGGCTTTCGCATTAAAAAAACCTTTGTTTTCAGAATAGTTAACAATTATTTTTTTGTTGAATTCCCGATCTACGTCGCCAAGTAAAACTGGTTTTTCTCCAATTTTATATTTTAACCAATATCTCAATCCTTTCTCTTTCTTCGGTTCTTTGGTAATATTATAAATATATAATCGCGGACGTAATCCTAAAAAAGAAGAATTAGGTTTCGGTCGCAATTGATCTTTCAGCGCTTCTTTTAAATTAGATTTTTCTTTCTTGGAAAGCGTATCATTTTTAACTTCAATTTTTGCTCCTGTATAAAGCATTTGTCCTTCCTGCAGGAATTTGATATTGCTGCAAGAAGAAATGATGATTGCAAAAGAAAGCGTTGCAAATATTTTATAATAAGATGTTTTCAATTTTATCATTATTTTGAAGACGTATTTTGTTTTTTCAGTTCTTTATTTTTCTTAGAACGTTCAAATATTTCTCGGAACTTATTATAATCTAGAGTGATTATGAATCCGACACCAGTTTCGATAACTTGACCTTGCAAAGCAACTTGATAATCATTTTTACGATATGCGCGCAACATATAACGACCATCTTTTGATAAGCTATAATCTAATGTAATGTCGCCGGCAATATTGGTGGTTTGCTCGTTTTCTCTTGCATCACCGGCTAATTCAAAGTTATTACCAACCGTCACTTTTAAACGATCATCAAGGAATCTTTTACTGAAATCAACATTCAGATCAGTTCGTTCGTTTTTCGTCCCGCTGGAATAATCTTCGGTAGATTCTAGATCAAAATTCAATTCTACACCACCAATTAAATCAGAAGCCAGATTATTCAATTGTTCAGATAAAATTCGACTCACACTTTGTTTCGCTAATGTAGAAGCCGATAGACCGGTTTCACTTTGGAAAGGATTTTCGCCAATGAATCGATTTAAAAGTAAGAGCGCAAAAAC
>JBBSRZ010000119.1:0-4808 GCA_038242555.1 Flavobacteriales bacterium
TCAGACCTGTATTCAAAACTAAATGGTACCTGCGAATCGTCGGGAAGTTTGCAAAAGAAAATTGCAAATTTCAGAACTTGCATTAACCTAATTTTTCCAGGAAATCTGTGTTGACTTTGTTATTAAAAAAATTGTGCAATATTTGAGAGTTTTACAGCATTTCCCTCCGAATATTCTGAATCGACTTCTTCATATTTTCATTGAAATTTTCTTTTTCCAGACGAACCGGCGGTGCCTGCCGAACTTCGCAATCCAAAATGCTGCACGTTTCACACGTCACGCCTACATTGATCGTTTTTACGCTTTCGCTTTTCGCAAATTTTATTTTCTTCAGGGAATTTGCATTCAATAAAATACCGAGACAGTAACTGCGGTTCGTACCATCGGAAAAAGGATTTTTCTGTGACGTCGAAAGGACGAGATAAGACGATCCACTGTCTTTGTAATGAGAGATCTGTGCGGCAGTAACCTTTTCATTTTCCTTGATTTCGACGAGCGTTTTTACCGCGATCCATCTTCTGCAGTAATGTTCATTTGTAGAATTCGCGTGGGGCGCCTGTTGTTGATTCAAGTGTAGTTCTTTTAAGATCTGAATTTTATCTGAATTCTTTTTCTTCGTAAAGCAGAGATAAAATAGATCTTTTATACCTAATTCCTGTGGTAAAATATTGGTTAACCGGTAGTAAAATGTTTCCGGAGAGTTTGTAAACTCTTCGATTAAATTTTCAAAAAGATGGGCGTTCCATTCTGGATTCTGAAAAAAATCGGTTAATTTTTGGGTCAAAGTTGCTTTTCGGATCAGTAGGGAACCTGCAAAATAGGAAGCGTAATAGTTGTTTAATAATTCATCAAAACTCGTGAAATCCAGCCAGGAATAAGTGTTCGGACGCGGATTTAGATTGAGGATCGTGAATCCAATTTCCTTCGCAAGAATAAATGTTTTTTGATCTTCATCTAAAAGTTCATTCATCAACAGAAGTTTCTTTTCAGGAATAAATAAGGACCGCAGTTTTCCCGAAGCGCCGTATTGTTCCAGATTGAGCAACTTTACTTCATAGTCAAACTCTTCCACCAAAATTTTCTGTAGATCAACTGAATTTGGTTTGGTTGAAAGTGCATTTTCCTGGAGATAAGCTTCTGCTTTTTCTTCGATAAAAGGAAAGTAATTGTCGTGCAGTTCCTGAAAACTTCTGATCACCGCAAAATAGAAGCGTTCTTTCCCCAGATTGTAATTTTTCGAAATTTCGATTAAGGTATTAATAAAAGCGGTAACTTTTTTTGGCGCGTCACCAATAATGCTGATCAGTGTATTTTTATTGATGCCGAAAAGATCCAGCGGAATTTCCTTAAAAAATTCGGACTGTAGAATTTCCGCGATCGGTAGTAAACTTTTATCCAGCTTTGTCGAAACCAATTCGTCATAAGTAGAATTTAAAGCCACTGCAAGTTGTGCGATCTTGTCGTGTTTCGGATATTTTTTTCCGTTTTCGATTTCGTTCAGATAAGATTTTGAAAGCCCTGAAATGTTTGCTAAATCCTGAAGAGATAAATTGTTTTTTTGTCTCAATTGCTTCATTTTCAAGCCTAAAACGGTTTTAATAAAATCACTGTCGCCTCTCATTGCTCTTTCAAAATTTATTCTCTTTCTAAATAGATCGGGAATTCCGATGGTTACAAAGTTAAATAAAATAAAGCGGGTGTTCGCATAATTAATTTTAAATATATTTAGCGAACGTTCGCTGTAGGTGAAAGTATTTTACATATATTTGTTTCACCAAATCATTAAATATTATAAAAAATGGAAACGGCAACTCAATTTCAGATTCTTGCAAAAGAGCAATACAGCGATATTTTTACTTCAGAATTAATGGAGTTCTTAACCGAACTTCATGAAAAATTTAATTCAGACAGAAAGCAGCTGCTCCATTCGCGAACCATGAAACAGATCGAGTTTGATCACCGCCAACTCCCAAAGTTCTTGCTTGAAACC
Source organism: Flavobacteriales bacterium (assembly GCA_038242555.1). Lineage (GTDB taxonomy): Bacteria > Bacteroidota > Bacteroidia > Flavobacteriales > Weeksellaceae > Kaistella. The sequence goes on from JBBSRZ010000119.1 coordinate 1,991, forward strand.
GAAAACGTAAGAAAAGATAACTGGGTTTGTAATCCATTGCCTAAAGATCTGCTGGATCGCCGTGTAGAAATTACGGGACCGGTGGAAAGAAAGATGGTGATCAATGCTTTAAATTCTGGAGCTTCCACATTTATGGCAGATTTTGAAGACAGCAATTCGCCCACGTGGGAAAACTGCATGGAAGGACAGAAAAATCTTTCCGACGCCATCAATAAAAGCATCAGTTTTGAAAATGAAAAAGGCAAGAAATATGAGTTGGGTGAAAATCTTGCAACCCTTTTAGTTCGTCCACGAGGTTTACATTTACCGGAGAAAAATATAGAAATTAATGGTGAAGCAGCTTCAGCTTCTTTGATTGATTTCGGAATTTACTTTTTTAGAAATGCTAAAAAATTAATTGAGAACGGAAGCGGACCTTATTTTTATTTGCCAAAACTGGAATATTATAAAGAAGCGAAATGGTGGAATGAGGTATTTAAATTTTCTCAGGATTATGCTGGTATTCCACAGGGAACAATTAAATCTACCGTTCTTATTGAAACGATCACCGCTGCTTTTCAACTCGACGAAATTTTATATGAACTGAAAGAACACAGCGCCGGATTAAATTGCGGTCGTTGGGATTATATTTTTTCGTACATCAAAAAGTTTAGAAATCTACCTGAGTTTTTAGTTCCCGACAGAGATCAGGTCACCATGACTTCTCCGTTTATGAGTGCTTACTCCAAAAGAGTAATTCAGGTTTGTCACAAAAGAAATGTTCACGCGATGGGCGGAATGGCTGCACAAATACCTGTAAAAAATAACGAAGCAGAAAACGAGATCGCTTATGCAAAGGTTCGCGCCGATAAAGAACGGGAAGTGAAAAACGGACACGACGGAACTTGGGTCGCTCATCCGGGATTGGTTTCTGTAGCTAAAAAAATCTTTGATGAATTGATGCCGACTCCAAATCAAATCGATAAAAAATTTGAAGAATATCATATTTCAGAAGAAGATCTGCTCGAAATTCCAGAAGGAACGATCACCGAAAAGGGCGTTCGTAAAAATATCAACGTCGGAATTCTTTATCTGGAATCCTGGTTAATGGGAGTTGGCGCAGCAGCTTTATACAATTTGATGGAAGATGCCGCAACCGCAGAAATCTCCAGAACGCAAATTTGGCAATGGCTGAAAAACGAAGCAAAACTCGATGACGGCCGAACGTTAATGCCCGAAATGATTTTGCACTGGCAGGAAGAGGAATTAGAGAAAATCAAAGATTACGTCGGTGAAGATCGCTACAACAATGGAAAATTCCAATTGGCAACCGAACTTTTCGATGACTTAATCCTCAACGATAATTTCGAAGAATTTCTGACTTTGAAAGCGTATCAGTTTATTTAAGAGCCAAGGGAAAAGAGCCAAGTACGTTGAATGGTCATTAGTGAATGGTGAATTTTTAAATTGGTTTTCATTCAGAAACAAGAACCTATATCAATGCCTTTGCTAAGTGAAACGCCTTTGCGACCGTAATTTAAAAAGTAATAGTGATTTAACCTTCGCGTCCTTTAGTTTGCAAAATAAATATTTTAAATTATTTTAGTATCAATTTAATAATCCACAGAAACAGGGTGAACCAGTTTGCGGAAAAGGTTTTTAGGCCTATGCAAAGATTATGAACCCTGTTTCTTTGAAAGTAAGATCTTAATAGAAATTCAAGTTTGTAGACTTATTATCAAGGGCTTAGATAAAACTTTCAATTGTGGATAATAATAAGAAATATTATGAAACAAAAGTACGTAATCGGAATTGATATTTCCAAGTCAAAGGTAGATTGTGCGGTGATGGATTTTGCCTTTAAAATTGAATATGAGTTGATCATTATCAACACCGAAACAAAGTTGAAATCTTTTATTAAAGATATGCTAAAATTGCTGAAAATTAATGCTGATGAATTATTGATCTGCTGTGAAAACACCGGTATTTACAATCGGCCATTAGAGATTGTTTGTACGGATCTTGGCGTAGATTTATGGGTAGAACATGCCTTGAAAATCAAGAGAGCAAGTACAGATATGAGAGGTAAAGACGATAGAAAAGATGCACTTAGGATAGCGGAATATGGGGTAAGATATTTTGACAGAAAACATTCATTTAAAGAACCAAATTCTGTTGTAAAAGAGATGAATGTTTTAAACAAATCTCGCGAAACATTTTTAGGTCAGAAAGTAGCCTTAGAAAATCAATTGCGTGAAGCAAAAAGCCATGATCCGTATGAATACAAGATGTTAAGCAAAGCATTTAAGAAAATTTTAGAGACTTTGATAAAATCTATAAAAATAGTGGAACAGGAACTTGAGAAATTGATAACCAGTGATGCGGAAATTAATAAAAACAAAGAATTATTAACCACTATTCCTGGCATTGGCAATCAGATCGCTATCAATTTTATTATATCTACAAATAATTTTGAGTCTTTTGAAAATGCAAAACATTTAGCCTGTTATGCTGGTGTAGTTCCCTTCAAAAATCAATCTGGAACTATTGTGAAAAGAGATCGAATCTCAAAAATGGCGAATAAAAATTTAAAAAGATTATTGCATTTAGCGGCAATGGCAAGTATAAGAAGCGACGATGAAATGAAAACCTATTTCCGAAGAAAAGTGGAAGAAGGCAAAAATAAAATGAGTGTTTTAAATGCAGTAAGAAATAAATTAGTCCATAGAATTATGTCCGTAATACGAAAAAAGCAACCGTATTTGAAACTAAATGAATTTTTATCAAAAAAAAATGCAGATTTAACTTGCGAATTAACATAGAAATCTTTGCGTTAAAA
>JBBSRZ010000120.1:0-4733 GCA_038242555.1 Flavobacteriales bacterium
ACTTCTTTCTTTTAATGAATTATTGGCAAAGTTTACCGTCTAAAAGTGGGAATGGTTTTTCAGAAAGTACTGGAAACTTTAGTGCTGGAATTAAAATGAGTTTAATGGAAAAAGCGCTTCAGTTAAACCTTTCAGTAAATGATATTTTTAGACAGTCAGGATATAGAGGAACTGAATATTTCGCCGATAATAATCAAACCTATAATAATTACTGGGACGCCAGAAAGTTGACATTTAGTGTCACCTATAATTTTGGAAATCAAAATGTAAAAGCGGCAAATCGTTCGGTAAAATTTGATGAAAAAAATCGTGCAAATTAAAATGTAACAAATCCCTGTTTTAAGTGTCTAATTGAGCACAATACAAACTATGTTTAAAAATTTAACGGTAGCGGCTTTCGCCTTTTTAGTGGGTCCATTTTATTTTGCTCAAGAAACTCCAAAAACGGAACCGAAAGAAAAAGAGATTGAAGGCGTTATTATTACCAAAACTAAAAAAGCAGTTGAGCAAAAAGCCGATCGTACCATATTCGATTTCTCGGAACAAGCGCACTTGAATACAGGTTCTGCGATGGAAGGAATTAAGAAACTTCCTGGTTTAATCGCGACTGATGTGGCTGGAATGATGTATCAAGGAAAAATACTTGATGTCTATTTAAACGGTCGTCCTTTAAATATATCCACTAATGATCTGACTTCTTTTTTAGAAGGAATGCCCGCAAATTCCATTGAATCTATTGAAGTGATTACGCAACCCGGCGCGGAATTTCCGGCTTCATCTGGAGGCGCGATCATGAATATTATTACCAATAAAAATGCAAATAAATATTTAACCGCCACGTATTCGGGAAATTATTCTTTTACAAATGAGGATAAATTCCGAAGTCGTACGAGCAATTCTCTTAGTTTAAATGCGAGAAATAAATATTTCGGCTGGCAATTAAGAGTCGGACAAAACTACCGTGAAAGTGAAATGAACAGCAACCAAGATAATTTGGTTTTGTCTAACACCGATCGGATTGGTCGTGGAACATTTGCAAAAGCAGGAGTTACCGTTGATTTAGGAAATGATAAATTATTATTGAATTACGACGTTTATCAAAATAACAATGATAATGTAACTTTAAGTGAAGGGTCATTTACGTTGCCGAGTCAATTGGTAAATAAATTCACAGCGCTTGATGCGGCAAAAACAAATTCTCTTCGTCAAGAAGCGGTTGTTACGTATCAGAAGAGATTTGACGAGAAAAACAAAAAGTTAGATTTCCAGGCTGGTTATACGCGCTCCAATAATGATTTCTACCAAGATAATATCTACAATCAATCTACCTTAAATGGTTTGCGAAATCTAGGAAGGTTGCTCGATAATAATTCGGTGATGCAAATTTCTAATTTTAAAGTTGATTATTCACAACCGTTAAAGATTTTAGATGAAAGTAAAATAAGTTTCGGCGGATTGTATGAAAACCAGATTTTTGATACTGAAAGTAGAGGAATAACCAACTTGGATTATCAAAGAAATACTGCTTCATCTTATCTGGAGTTTCAAGCAAAATTAAATAAGTTTGATTTCATAGTCGGAACCAGAGCCGAGAATTATGACATTTCAGGAACGACAAGATTAACAGATGAAAACGGTATTTTGCAAGAAGAGGATTTAATTCCTTTCAATAAATTTAAATTATTTCCGAATGCAAGTGTTCAGTATAATTTGATGAATCAGGTTTATTTGGCTTTAAATTATAATAAGAAAATTACGCTGCCGAGTATTTCCGCTTTGAATCCAAATAACAATACGTTTACGGGACCAAACACTACGATGACGGGAAATCCCTATTTGCAACCAACCATTTATGATAATTTCGAAATAAAACTTTCGGCGTTCGATTATGCTTTTATCGGTTACAATGTTTCGAATATCGATAATCAAGTAGCACAGATGCTTTCTAGAGAAGGTGACGTCATTAAAAATGAACAGGTGAATATTCCGAATATGAAAATTCACAACTTTAATTTCGGGGTTCCGATTCCCTTTATGATTTTCACCACTCCTTTAAGCGAAATTATGAAGGTGAATTTTAATCCGGATAAAATAAACTTTTTGTACGTTTACGCGGGTTACATGAAACATGAAATCAAAGAAATTGATCCGAAAGGTCTGTGGATTTTAAACCTAATGGCGCAAGTAATGTTGCCGGCTCAAATTAAAATGACCGCTAATTATAATGTTTTATCTAGAAAGGCCGGTTTCTATTATTTCGAATCTGAAAAACCATTTAATGAAAGGTTTGATTTAACTTTTTCGAAGAAATTCTTGAACGAAAAATTAACCGTTTCTGTTTATGGCAACGATCTGTTAAATACGCAAGTAACGCAACTTCACTCACAACCACTTGTCGGTAATAGTGTTTTCCTGTATAACAAAACAGATACACGGAACTTTGGATTTTCGGTGAATTATAAAATTCCAACGAAGAATAAATTGGCAAAAGAAGATGCCAATATTTTAAAGGAGAAAAATCAAAATGATTCTAATGGAGGCGTAATGCCGCAAACTCCGTAGTTATTTATTAATCCTCACAAGATTTCCAAACCGCATCATTCTTAGGAACTGGTGCGGTGATGGTTAGATTTTCTAAACTTACAGGATGGATAAATTCTAGTTTTCGTGCATGAAGATGAATTCCACCATCTGGATTAGAACGGGCTGCGCCATATTTTAAATCGCCTTTAATCGGTACACCAATTTTTGACAATTGCGCTCTGATTTGATGATGACGGCCAGTTTCCAGATCAACTTCTAATAATTGAAAGTTATCCAAAGTCTTAATTATTTGATAATTAAGAATGGACTCTTTTGCTCCTTCAGTCACTTTTGGAAAAACGGTTGCCTTATTGGTTTTTTCATTTTTCTGAAGGTAATGAATAAGCCTTTGCTGTTGAGGAATTTCGGTTTTGGGAACAACTGCCCAGTACGTTTTTTTCATTTCGCGATTCTTAACCATTTGCGTCAAACGGGAAAGTGCTTTTGATGTTTTCGCGTAAATTACTAAGCCAGAAGTTGGACGATCGATTCGGTGAACCAAACCTAGAAATACATTTCCAGGCTTGTTATCTCTTTTTTTAATAAAAGTTTTAATCAAATCCAGCAAAGATAAATCACCGGTTTTATCACCCTGGACCAATTGCCCCGGAAGTTTATTAATAACTAAAAGATGATTGTCTTCGAAAACGATTTGTTCTTGCATACTTGAATTTTACGAAAGCCAAATTTACGCTAAAAAAGAACGACCCGTCGAAGAAACGGGTCGTTTATATTAGGACGTGCAATATTCCTTTAAAAATATTTTCTGAGAATCAAAGGCAATATCGTCCAGATTTAGGTCCTTTTTATGAACCCAAACCGTTTCAGAAATTTCAGATAATTCCAGTTTTAATTCTAACTTTTCAGAGACTTCATATTCGTAAAATAAGTCAATTGTATTATATAAAATATTTTTATACTCGTAGGTATTCGGCAAACTGCCGACGTATTTTAATTGAGACTGATCAACTGTTATTTTTAATTCTTCGTAAAGTTCGCGCGCACAAGTTTCTTCGGCGCTTTCTTCTGGATCCACAAATCCACCAGCCAAATCCAGTTTCCCCATCTTTGGTTCCTGATTTCGTCTCGTGAATAAAATTTCATCACCGAATTTAATGATCACAGCAACTGCCCCAGCGATATTTTGATAAAGGACAAAATCACAATTGTTGCAGTTCCATTTTTTTTCTCCATCCCAATAAAGTGAAGATTCTCCACACTTTGGACAGAATTTTAAATCGTTCATGAAGCCATATTTCGTGGATGATAATTTAATATAACATCACGCAGTTCTTCATTTTTCAAATGTGTGTAAATTTCCGTCGTCGTAATACTAGAATGTCCAAGCATCTCCTGAATATATCGAAGATCTGCGCCATTTTGTAAAAGATGTGTCGCAAAAGAATGACGGAACGTATGCGGTGAAATCTTTTTGCTGATTCCTGCTTTTTCTGTCAATTCTTTAATAATGATAAAGACAATAACTCTAGACATTGCGCAGCCGCGATTATTTAAAAATAGAATGTCTTCGTGGTTCTTTTTAATTTTTATTTTAGAGCGTACTTCGTCGATATAATGTCTAATTAAATTCGACGTGAATTCTGCCAAAGGAACGAATCGAGATTTATCTCCTTTTCCATCCACTTTTAAATAACCTTCTTTAAAGTTGATATTTGAAATTTTAAGATCGATTAATTCCGACACCCGTAAGCCACAGCCGTATAATACTTCGATCATACACTGATTTCGTTGTCCCAAATCAGTATCAAGTTTGATCGCATCTATAATTCGTTCTACATCTTCGAAACTTAAAGTGTCAGGAAGATAAAGTCCTAATTTAGGACCTTCTAGTAAAGTTGCAGGATTGTCTGCTCGAACTTCATCTTCGTGAAGATATTTGAAAAAAGCCTTGATGGATGAAACCCATCTTGCTTGCGTTCTTTCACTAAATTTCAATTTAGATAATTGAAATAAAAACTCCTGAATATTTTCATAGGTAATTTCTAGAGGGCCGATATTGACCGCTTCTAATTCTGCATAATTTTGGAGTTTTTTAATATCTCGCAAATATGCGTCTATTGTATTATCAGAAAAGTTTCGTTCAAATTTTAAATAATTTGCAAAATCGTTAATTTTTTCTTCCCAGGTCA
>JBBSRZ010000121.1:0-4594 GCA_038242555.1 Flavobacteriales bacterium
AATATCTGAAATCTAAAATCAAATCCTTAGTTTTGTGATATGCAGGATTCGTACGTACATAAAGGAAAGCGGAAAATTTTAGTAGATTATCTCCGTGACCAGTTAGGTATTTCAGATGAGAACGTTTTGGCCGCGATTAATCAAGTGCCGCGACATCTTTTTTTAGAAAGTGTTTTCGAAGATTATGCTTACGAAGATCGGGCTTTTCCTATTTTGGCGAAGCAAACGATTTCTCATCCATCCACGGTGGCCGAACAAACTGCACTGTTGGAAGTAGAAGAAAAAGATAAAATTTTAGAAATAGGGACGGGCTCTGGCTATCAAACTGCCGTTTTGATTGCTTTAAATGCTTGGGTTTATACGATTGAGCGTCAAAAAGATCTGCATGATTTCTCCTTTAAAAAACTACGAGAGTTGAATTTTCGTCCGAAATTTCAAAGTTTCGGTGACGGTTTTTTAGGCTTGCCAACCTTTGCACCTTTTGATAAAATACTCGTAACGTGCGGCGCCGAAAATTTGCCCACAGAACTTCTGCATCAATTAAAAGTAGGCGGCAAAATGGTCATCCCGTTAGGAAAAACTGATCAACAGATTTTGATGCGTTTTACTAAAAAATCAGAAAGAGAATTTGAAAAAGAAGAATTTGGTGCTTATAAATTTGTACCGATGTTAACCAATACCAATCATTAAAATGAACTCATCACCAACAGTTTTCAAAACAAGAGTCGGAAATACCTTTTTTGGTTTATATATCGGCATGTTACTAATTACTTTAATTTTGACGGCGGTCATGTTGATGTCCCAAAAAGATACTTATATATTTCTTATAATGACGCCGATCTTTGTAATTGCTTTCCTTTTAGTGGGTTTAAGTTTCTTCCTAATGAAACTTATTATAAAAGACGGTTTTCTTTTCGTTCATTTATTTTACGATCTGTACAAGGTTGATATTAAGACGATCACTACGATACATACTGGTAAAACAATGTGGTTTGGGATTCACAAACACGGCACGGCAACTAACGGTTTACTTGTTTCTTCTCAATTTAAAAATGATGTATATATCACTCCTAAAGATGAAGACCTATTTTTTCAAAAGTTATTGGAAATAAATCCAAATATCAACATTGAAAAAGGTTAAAAAATATTCCTCATTTTTTCTCCGAACACTTCCCCCATACTTTTGATTTTTAAGCGGTTAATTAACTTAAAAAACAAGGAGCAAATTCGCTCATTCAGATTATAGATTGTATTTTTGCAAACGTTCAATTTATTCCAAATTAAAACAACTGAAATCAATTATAAACTTTTTCAGTTAAAAAGTAAACTTTTCGATTCTCATGAAAAAAATTCAAGATATTCTAATATCGACCAGAACCATGGCGGTTCTACTTTTAGTCTACGCATTCTCAATGGCCTACGCGACTTTTATAGAAAATGATTACGGAACACCTACAGCGAAAGCACTGATTTACGAAGCAAAATGGTTTGAATTGGTGATGTTATTACTCATTCTTAACTTCATCGGAAATATAACCAGATACCGACTTTGGCGGAAGGAAAAATGGCCGGTTTTGGTTTTTCACTTGTCGTTCATTTTAATATTTTTAGGAGGTGCGATTACGCGGTACATTAGTTTTGAAGGAATTATGCACATTCGCGAAGGAGAAACTACTAATGAAATAATTACTGATAAAAATTTCTTTAAAATTCAAATTGAAGAAAATGGAGATATTTTAAATTACCAAGACGTTCCTTACTTAATGTCGCCACTGCACAAGAATTTTAATGCGAGTTATGAATATCACGGTAAACAACTTTCCGTAAAAACTTTGGATTTCATCCAGCGCAAAAAAGACAGTTTAATCGCTGACGCGGCCGGAACAGAATATCTTCATTTGGTTTCTACCGGTCAATCCGGACGAGAAAATATTTACATTAGACCAGGTGATTCTAAGTTGGTCAATGGAACTTTAGTTTCTTTTAACCGAGCAATTGATGGCGCCGTAGAATTTAATAATACGAACGGATCTTTAATGATTAAAACTCCCGTGGAAGCGGAGTATATGGTCATGACAACTCAAGAAAAGTTTCCGACAAAAAAAGATGAATATGAACTTTTGGCTTTAAGAAGTTTATATACCATTAATGAATTGAAATTAGTAGTTCCTGAAGGTTTAATGAAAGGAAAACTCATCGCTTACGAAGGTGATCGTAAAAAAGATGAAAATGTTTCTGATAATTTACGTGTAGAAGTTCAGGGGCCGAAATCAAAAGTAATTGTTGATCTCCCGGTTGAAAAAGGAAATCCTAATGCTTTTAAACAAATAGCTTTAGATGGAATGAATGTCATTTTAGGATTCGGACCGAAAGTGTATACCACTCCATTTTCTTTAAAATTAGAGAAATTCGTCATGGAAACTTATCCGGGAAGTTCTTCGCCAAGTGCTTATGAAAGTCATGTGCAAGTGATTGAAAATGGTAAACAAACTCCGTATAAAATTTACATGAACAATGTTTTAAATCACAGTGGTTACCGATTCTTCCAGGCAAGTTTTGATCCGGACAGAAAAGGAACGGTGTTATCTGTAAATCATGATTTCTGGGGAACATTGATCACTTATATTGGCTATTTCTTCTTATTCGGCGGAATGTTTGTGATCTTTTTTTGGAAAGGAACACACTTCTGGAAATTGGAGCAAATGTTGAAAAATGTGAATAAAAAAAGAACAACTCTGCTTCTTTTAATTTTTCTGACTCTAAATCTTAATGCTCAGAAAATAGAGACGCACGGGACAAGTGATGGATCATCCCAGCAAAATCAACAAGCGCACTCTGCAGACGATGGACATGATCACGGTGCGGCAGATTTATTAACCGCAGATCCTACACCCGCTAATAAACAAGTTGCGGGAACGTTAAAATCTCCACGCCCAATTACGGCTGATGAAATTATTGCCAGAAATAAAATATCCAAAGAGCACGCAGATAAATTCGCTTATTTATTAGTTCAGAATTACGACGGTCGTATTGTTCCTATGAATACGCAGGCGCTGGACGTTCTTAGAAAGCTCTATAAAAAAGATGCTTTCCGAGGAACAGACGGAAAATCTCTAACTGCGAGTCAATGGTTTTTATCCATAAACACCGACACCGCAAGTTGGACCATGGTTCCGATAATTAGTATTGGAACAAAAGGTGGCGATGAATTAATGAAAAAAGCAAAAGCAAATGAAGACGGCTATACCTCGTTGATGTCATTATTTCCTGCCGATGAAACCGGCGCTCTTCATTATGTTTTAGAAGACGATTACCAAGCAGCATTTAGAAAAAAACCGGCAGCGCAAACCAATTACGATAAAGAAGTAATCAAGGTGAATGACCGTGTTCAGGCGTTTAATGAATTCTTCAGCGGCCAGTTTATGCGGATAATTCCAGTGAAAAACGAGCCCAATAATACTTGGCATTCGTGGTTAGATCAAAACTTCGAACCAGATACTGAATCTCAAAAAGTAATGGGACCTTATTTCGCAGAAGTTCTAGAAGCACAGCGATCGGGTAACTGGAGTAGAGCAGATGCAGAATTAGTAAAATTGCAACAATATCAAAATACGTGGGGTAAAAATGTAGTTCCTGCAGAATCGAAGATCAACTTAGAAGTCTTCATGAATAAAGTGAATATCAACTTTCACTTGATGATATTTTATAGTGTAATTGGTGGACTTCTACTTTTGCTAGGTTTTATTGAATTATTTAAACCAAATAAAATTTTAAATAAAGCCATAAAAGGTTTAATTGTCTTAGGCTTGGTAGGATATACGTTACAGTTTTTAGGGCTGGCAGCAAGATGGTTTATTTCAGGTCACGCTCCTTGGAGTAACGGCTACGAGGCGATTATCTTTATATCATGGGTCGGTATTTCAGCTGGATTATTATTATACCGAAACTCCAACGCCTTGATTCCAGCAGCCGGATTTATGGTTGCCGTAATTATGATGGGCTTTGCACATGGTGGTTCAGCGCTAGATCCGCAGATTACACCGCTTGTTCCCGTACTGAAATCATATTGGTTAATTATCCACGTGGCGATTATCACGGCGAGTTATGGATTCTTCGGACTGTCCATGGTGATTGCGATGATCGTGTTATTCTTTTATATTTTCGCTAATAAAAATATCTATAAAATTCACCATGATAGCACCATCAAGGAATTGACGATCGTTTCTGAAATGTCTTTAACAATCGGATTATACTTCTTGACAGTAGGGACTTTCTTAGGCGGAATTTGGGCCAATGAATCTTGGGGTCGATACTGGAGTTGGGATCCAAAAGAAACTTGGGCCTTTATTTCTGTCATGATTTACGCATTTGTTTTACACATGAGATTAGTGCCAGGATTAAGAGGGAGATGGGCTTTCCATGTAGCCTCATTATTTGCAATTAGCACGATTGTGATGACTTACTTCGGAGTGAACTATTACCTAAGTGGTTTGCATTCTTACGCCGCTGGTGATCCGATTCCAGTGCCAATTTGGGTGTATCTTGGCATAGCATTTATGTTTGCTTTAGCAATCGCCTCTTATTTCAAATTTAA
>JBBSRZ010000122.1:0-4522 GCA_038242555.1 Flavobacteriales bacterium
ACATTGCACCGCAAAGAGTTTACCTGGTTTCACTATAAATTAATATACATACTTTCTGTTGCACTTGTCCTGATCTCGCGACCGACGGATGTTATCCGCTTTGCTGCTCTATGGTGTCCGGACTTTCCTACCTCCGCCGAAGCGGAAATCAACAAGCCGTTTTTCTTGTGGACGGCAAAGATACATAAAGTTAAAAGCACTATATTTTATTTGGAAAGAATTTTGCTACGCTCACGTCTAATTTGTTATTATTAAAGTATGGACTATTTTGAAATCGTAATTTCTGTTATCACGCAGTGGTATAAAGGATTTGCCCACGCAACACCGAAAATCCTTGTAGGGATTTTAGTCTTTATCTTTTTCTGGACAACAAGTTCCTATTTCAGTAAAATTTCTGTACGACTATTTCATAAACTTTTCCCTAGAAGTAAAAGCAAATCGATCGTCACTTTAATTAAAGTTTTTAAATTCTTTATCATTCTTTCGGGAGCATTTATCGCCTTTGAGATAATGGGTCTTGGTGGATTTGTCTTAAAGTTCCTTGGTAGTTTAGGAGTCGCAGGTGTGGTAGCTGGAGTTGCTTTAAAAGATCTGGTTTCCTCGATGTTTTCGGGAGCCTTAGTTGGGATCGATAAATCTTTTGCTCAAGGTGATTATATTTCCATCAAAGATGTAACGGGTGTCGTAGAAAAAATTGGTTTTTTAACAACGAAAATTATCACCGATGAAGGTAAAAAAGTTTTTGTCCCGAATCAGTTAATTTTTAGCGCTCCTTTTACTAACTATTCTTCATCGGGTCAAAGGAAAGTATTCTTGGAACTTCAAATGTCCAGCGAGCAAAATTTAGAAAAAGCCTCGGCTGTAATTTTAGAACAAATAAAATCGTTTGATTTTGCTGATCATTTAGAAGAGGCTGAAGTTATTGTTCTAAAACAAAACTTTGCTATCTTCTTTTTAGAGGCGAGATTTTTTATGAAAAGTGGAGAAGATATAATGCAAGTTCGAAGCAATGCTTTAAAGATGATTAAAAATAAACTGCAAGATGCGGGGATCGAACTGGCGACACAAACTCAATTTAATGTCAGTGAATCTTAATGATCGAGTTATTTAGGAAAGATTCACAAGTACTTTAAAACCAAAAAAAGGATGCTAAATTTTAGCATCCTTTTTATATCTGAAGAAATGATTATTTTCTGATCAGTAATTTTTCTGTTACTTGATCACCATCCTTTAATTCAACGGTTAAAATATAATTGCCGGTCGATAATTTTTCGACGTTAATTTTACCATCAATGCTAACATTTCCCTTATTCACTTGTCTGCCAGAAGCATCATAGATCATGTAAGTGGTGGCTGCAGACTTAGTCGACTTAATGGTTACTTCGTTTTTAGCAGGATTAGGATAAAGTGAAATTGTTTTCAAATTACTTTCGATCGTTGCTAAATTATTTTTCTTTACTTTGAAAAAAGAAGGATTCAACGCGAAGTAAATATTATTAACTGCTTTCACCATAATTCTTGCTGACGCGATATCTTCATTCGGAAGATTTACAACCGCAGTTCCATTATTAGGAACACTTTCCGCCAAGATTACATCGAAAGTCTCCCCTTTATTATTCGATAAAAGAATAGTTACGTTCTGAGTACTTATCGGTGTAAGATCTGTGCCGGCTACATTCCAATTTATGGTAATAGGACTTTTTCCCTCATATTCAATATTGGTTTCCTGAGAAGTAACTTCAAAAGGACCTGATTTTGTTACGATAACTTCCGTTAAAGAACGTGCAGATTGATTTCCAGTCGGTCTGTTATCATTTACCAAAAGGGAAAAATTTAAGGTTCTCGCAACACTCGGCGTTACTTCCCATTTCGGCGTCAGATCATTTTCTAAGACAGAACTTAATTTCGGAAAATATCTGGAAGGTGAAACGGTCGGTGGATAAGATCGATAAACCGGACCTGTTGTCGCGGTTGCCTCTGGTGGTTGTACATTCGAATTGTTATTGATCTGCTCCCATAAATAAGTAATTGGATCACCATCGGGATCTGTACCTATTCCGGTAAGAACAAATGCGGTGCTTTTTGGAATCCTGTAAATTAAGCCAGCATCAGCGGTAGGAACTTGATTATTGTTAACTTCCTTAGTGGAGCAATCTGTAGTTCTGCGCAACACATTGTAGATTTCATTGATACTGGCAGAATGGAAGTACGTGCCACTATTTCTTTGTACATTATTATTCGCGCCACAAATTCCCGCATACGCCATAATGGTTGATCCACTCCCAGGTTCGAAGGCTGTCGCATCATTAACATTTTCTTCACAATTTCCAGTGGTAGCACTGAATGTATGATTGGCTCCATATTGATGACCCATTTCGTGAGCAACATAATCAATGTAAAAAATATCATTTACCGGTGCAGTTAAACCCGTGACACCGCCAGCTTTATTTGTAGTACAGACACTTCCTAAATAAGCTACGCCACCACCGCCTGTAGAAAATACATGTCCGATATCGTAATTAGTAAATCCGATAACCGCATTTACATTCTTAATATTTTCCGACAACATTTTTGAACCATCCGTATTATTATATGGATCCGTTGCGGGATCTGTATAAATTAATTGATCTGTATTATTCACTAACACCATGGTCACCGAAACTGATGTTTCATAAATACCATTGACTCTGGTCATCGCAGCAACCATAGCAGATAAGGCGCTAGTAACAGTTCCTCCATGATATTTCGTGTATTCACCAGTCGCTGCTAAAGCTAAACGGTACTTTCGAAGCAGACCGTCAGATACCAGTGAAGTTGCCGTTTTAGAACTTTTTGCTTTGGCAGCCTCGTCAATTACTTTACATTCAAATAGATGATCGTTTGTCGGCATATCATTTCGTTCGTATAGCATATACGTAGAATTGTCTTTGGTAAAACTATCCAGATAAC
The DNA here is from genome assembly GCA_038242555.1 of Flavobacteriales bacterium. Classification (GTDB taxonomy): domain Bacteria; phylum Bacteroidota; class Bacteroidia; order Flavobacteriales; family Weeksellaceae; genus Kaistella. The sequence continues at coordinate 2,950 of JBBSRZ010000122.1, forward strand.
TTACCTCAGCATTATCAAAATACATTACGCTTATTCCCTGAGTTGGCGTTACACTAAACCTAATCGAACTGTGAGCGTTTCCCTTCTCATAACCGACATAAGATTTTAAGTCTGGGTATTTTGCCTGTAATTCAGACTCCATAACAGAAGCTTCTTGAACTACATAATTTTTAAATTTACCATCTGTGGTGGGGAAAGTCACTATTTTTCCTTGCACCCCAGAAGATCGTTTTGAAGCAACAGATAAATCTGCTTTAATCTTATCTAAATCGACTTGGTAAACGGAGAACTTTGTTGGTTTTAAATCTCTGGTAGCTAATTCTTTTTTGGGCAGAACATTTACTTTTGACCAATAATTTTGTCCATATCCTAAGGCCGCTAACATTAAGAGCGAAAGGGTAAAAATTTTTGTTTTCATATACTATATTTTACTTTGATCTTTTTTCATACTGAATGACAATTTTCTTGGCATTTACTTTTTCTAATAATTTCACTAGTACACTAGGATTAACACGTGACGTGGAGTTCTTTTGTGGATTATCGAATTCATCTAGCACAATATAAAGATTTTTGTTTTGAAGGTAAATCTTTTTAATTTTGATATCGTTGCTATTCTTTAAAACCGGTTTAAAGACGACATAAGTTTCTTCAGAATTTATCACAGGAATAGGCGGATAGCGATTTCCCTGGATATTTGACCGGACAATTTTATAGACTGCTTCAATTTTTTCCTGCGAATCCAATATCGAAGATTCTCCCGAAATTACCGAATAGGCAAAATGATTTACTTCTTCGAAATCGATACTATCGGACTGATCATTTACTGATTGTGAATTGCAACTCAAAAGAAAAAAGAATAATAGATTTAAGAGATAATTCATAATTATTTAGGTAACAATAATATGCATTTAGCACAAAGATATGATTTTCAAGAATCATTTACGCGAATTTTCGCTGATAACGTGTATCATTTTTTAATTTACGTCAATTTTATTAGGAATAGCGATCATCAATTAAAACAAAAAAAGCCGTTCAAATAAATTGAACGGCTTTGTAAATGATATGATAAATTTTAGTTTCCTAAAACCTCTTTTACTTTATTTGCAGCTTCTTCCAATGTGATCACAGAATGTACTGGTAAACCAGAATCATCGATTAATTGTTTTGCTTCTACTGCATTTGTTCCTTGTAATCTTACGATCAACGGAACTGGAAGACTTCCCATCGCGTTATAAGCATCAACAATACCTTGAGCAACACGGTCGCAACGAACGATTCCACCAAAGATATTAATCAAAATTGCTTTTACGTTCGGATCTTTCAAAATAATTCCGAAAGCTTTCTGAACTCTTTCAGCATCAGCAGTACCACCAACGTCTAAGAAGTTTGCCGGATTACCACCAGATAATTTAATGATATCCATTGTCGCCATCGCAAGACCAGCACCGTTTACCATACAAGCAACGTCACCATCTAACTTTACGAAGTTTAAACCAGCTTCACCAGCTTCAACATCCGTAGCATCTTCTTCTCTGGTATCTCTTAATTCAGCCAAATCTTTGTGACGGAATAA
>JBBSRZ010000123.1:0-4501 GCA_038242555.1 Flavobacteriales bacterium
ATTGGTGGAATGGATCGTTATTTCCAGATTGTTAAATGTTTCCGCGATGAAGATTTAATAGCAGACCGTCAGCCCGAATTTACACAAATCGATTGCGAGATGGCTTTCGTCGAACAGGAAGATGTTCTCGAAATTTTCGAAGGAATGACCGCAACTTTATTAAAAGATATTGCCGGAAAAGAATTTGGCAAATTCCCAAGGATGACTTTCGCCGATGCCATGCAAAAATACGGAAACGATAAGCCAGACATCAGATTTGGGATGGAATTCGTAGAAGTAAATGAACTCGTAAAGGGTAAAGATTTCAAAATATTCGACGAAGCAGAATTGGTGGTCGGAATCAACGTAGAAGGTTGTGCAGAATATACCCGAAAACAAATTGACGAATTAATCGATTGGGTAAAACGTCCACAAGTTGGTGCCAACGGAATGATTTGGATTAAATTCCAAAATGATGGAACCGTTACTTCTTCGGTAAATAAATTTTACAACGAAGAAGACTTAAAGAAAATCGCAGAAAGATTCGGAGCAAAACCAGGAGATTTAATTTTCCTAATGTCCGGTAATGAAAATAAAGTAAGAACCCAACTTTCAGCTTTGAGAATGGAATTGGGGAATAGATTAGGATTAAGAAATCCAAAAGAATTCGCACCACTTTGGGTAGTCGATTTTCCATTGTTAGAATGGGATGAAGAAACGAATCGTTATCATGCCATGCATCATCCATTTACTTCACCAAAACCGGAAGACGTTCACTTATTAGAAACCGATCCAGGAAAAGCCAGAGCAAATGCTTACGATTTGATCCTAAACGGAAATGAAATCGGTGGTGGTTCAGTACGTATTTACGATAAAGATTTACAAGCTAAAATGTTTAAACTTTTAGGTTTTACCAAAGAAGATGCAGAGGCACAATTTGGATTCTTAATGAATGCTTTCCAATATGGCGCTCCACCACACGCTGGATTAGCTTTAGGTTTCGATCGATTGGTGGCTATTCTTGATGGTAATGAAGTAATTAGAGATTATATCGCTTTCCCGAAAAACAACTCAGGAAGAGACGTGATGATTGATGCGCCGAGTCCTATTGCTGCTGAGCAGTTGGATGAACTGGAATTAAAATTAAATTTAAAAGATTAGTTCAAAATATTTGAAAAATATAAGAGAGGAAGTTTTTGCTTCCTCTTTTTTTTATTGATTTTCTACCCACTAAAATCCTTACGGCAACTTAGAAACTAAACTTTCTGGTAGTACTTTCAAAACATAATAAATGATTTTCCATTTTAAATTAGGAACGATTGAAAACGAATTTCCAGCATCGACAATATGCTTTGCAACATAATCTGGTTGCATCATAAGATTTTTATTCAATTCTAAACCTTGATTAATTTTGGTATTGATGTAACCGCTAACCAAAACATTGACGGTAATATTTCTAGAATTCAATTCTTGTCGAAGACCAGCTAAATAGTGCGTGAACGCAGATTTTGTACTTCCATAGATGAAATTACTTTTTCTACCACGAACTCCAGAAAGCGAAGAAAGTCCGATAATTCTTTCTAAATTTTTATTCGATCCATCCATCGCGATAATGTTCAGAATAGAAACCGCACCCATATAATTGACCTCCATCATTTGCTTAGCACCTTCAAAATTATGAAGAGCTTCCTGATTTTCAACTAAAAACCCTGCAGCGTAAATAACGATATTGGGTTTTACTGAAAGTTCATTATAAAACTTTTGATGTGTAGGAAAGTCAGCTGCATCAAAATAATTCACAATTATTTTAGAAGAATCAATGTTATTATCGTTCACGAAACTTTCCAAAGAATTAAGGTTTCTGGAAGAAGCAATAATAGAATATCCTTTTTCCAAATATTGCAAAATACAGCTTTTGGCAACATCAGAATTGGCACCTAAAATTAGAACTGTTTTATTGAGATTAATATTCATCTATTATTTCACGCGAAGTCGTTCCTTAATTTTTTCAATGTTTTTCTTTGCAGAATCTTCTAAAATTAAACTTGCACTCATTTCAACTCTGGCAGGCATTAACTGTTCGAAATGTTCTGTTCCTTCCCAAGAGACTTTTTTAATTAAAGCCAAAGCCTCTGAACTTCTGCTGGACAATTTTTCAGTAAAATTATTAATTTCTTCATCCATCACTTCAATATTTTCAGAAATGGAATGATAAACATCGTGTTTTTCACACCACTCTGCACTGCGGAAATCTGCGTCAATCGACATGGCAGCATAAGCTGATTTTCCCATTTTTCTTTCAACATACGGCCCGATTACGAAAGGTCCGATTCCTAAATTTAACTCGGTCAATGCCATTGCGGAATCTTTTGTGGCGAAACAGTAATCCGCTGCACAAGCAATTCCTACTCCACCGCCTGTAGTTTTTCCTTGAACTCTAACAATGACTAATTTTCCACAAGAACGCATTGCGTTTAAAACTTTTGCAAATCCTCCAAAGAATTTTTTTGAATTTTCTAATTCCTCAATTACCAAAAGTTCGTCAAAACTGGCTCCAGCACAAAAGGCTTTTTCACCGCTAGATTTCAAAAGAACTGCTTTTACTTCTTCTTTTGCACCTTCATCTAAAATAGTTTGCGCGAGTAATTCTAAAATTTCACCCGGCAAGGAATTGCTTTTTGGATGTCCAAAAGTGATTTCTGAAATATTATTTTTAAGTTCTTGATTTACAAATCCGTTATTCATTATGCTTTATTTAAGGCGATTATATATTTATCGATGTATAATTGTTTCTCTTTACTTTTGTATTGCTGAATATATCTGGGATGTTCCAACACCGTCATTTTATCAAAGAAATGTTCCTGACTGTTGATTTTATCAATGAAAGTAGCGTTCTTTTTTCCTAATATAAAAACTTCCGAAGTATCCAGACCCAAACTGATATGATCTTTTAAACTTTGAATCATAAAAGGTTTTACGGCTTCGAAGAGTTCTTTATCATCATAATAATTGGCATTTAATCCTCCTCTAATCGTCTTTCGTATAATGGCCAGAGGAAATGGTGAATTGATATAAAATTCTTTATAGAATGCTTCGGCCCCACCAAATTGCTCAATGACACTGTATAAAAAAACCGAAGAAATCTCGTGCGTATGAGCAGATTTCATTTCGATTCCACACACGCTTTCCAGTCGTTTTGTGTCGGTAAATGGAACTCCGGTAACTCCTGCTCCGTGTCGACTTGGGTTAATTCCGATGATGAATTTTCTTTGATTTTGATCATTGTAGAATTTCTGATAAAACTCGGTCATCACCGTTAATGTTTTGGGATTATCGAAGAAAGGATTGAGCACATCGAAACCTTCAGGAAGCTCTCCTGAATAACGTAAGTTTTCATTAAACTTAACTACCTTTTCTCCGATGGTTTTACTCACTATTTTTTTATTATTCTGTGAAAACCAGTGAAATCTGTGAGCAATTTAGCGCACAGATTACACGATTAGCACAGATTATCAATACACCAACTGCTTCTTGTCCTTTTTATTCCAACCGGCTTGACTTTGGTATTTTACGAAAAATATCTTTAAATCTGCTTGACTTTCGTAATCGACAAAATAAATTTTCTTATCTGCCTGATTAGAATATTTAACAAAAAACCACTTACCTTCATTTCTATCGGCTTGACTTTGATAATCGACTTTATAAACTTTTAAGTCGGCCTGACTTTCATATTTCACCACAAAAATTTTTACGTCTGCCTGACTTTGATAATCAGCAGAGAAAACTTTCTGTGCAGAAAATTGCAAAGTAAATAATAGAGTGAAAATCGCCGAAATAAAAGTTTTCATTCAAGTTAAAAGTTACTCAGTTAATCCAAAGTGCTCGAAATGATGCGTCACATGTTTTTGGTGGAACAACTCCATCATTTCTTTATTTAAAGTTCCAAATACGAAATGTAAATGTTCTGCTTGTGGATTTTCACGGTAATAAATTTGATAATTTTTCACCGATTCAATGAAATGCGTTTTCGCTTCCTCCAAATTTTTATATTTAAGTTCTGGCAATTTCCCATCTTCTAAAAACGGTGCTGGAAAATCTTGTGGCATTTTATAAAAATTATAAAGCGAATCCTGATATTTCTCTAAATGCTCTGCTGGTGTTTTACATTCGGACGTTTCTAATTCTCCAGTACTATATTTCATGGTGGTTTCCAGATGCTCCAACATTTCTTGTGCTTTCATCTGACCCCATTTTGGTAAAGAATCAGCGGTTAAACCATTTAATCTTTTTGCAAAATCTTTATAATCTATTTTAATAAAAGGTGATTTCTTAGCCACTAAAGTTAAAATTGTGGCGATACAGACAGTTTCCTCTCTTTGATTCACTACTTCTACCAACCATTTTACAACGCCACTCGGAACGTTACGGCCTTTAACACCTTTGTTAATTCTTTCTTTCGCCGTTAAATAAACGGTAATCGTATCTCCCGCATAAACGGGTTTAAAGAAACTCGCATTTTCTA
>JBBSRZ010000124.1:0-4354 GCA_038242555.1 Flavobacteriales bacterium
ATTGTTTGACTCATTCTCATGAAGAATTAGCGATCATTAAAAGAAAATATTTCAAAGACTATTTTTATAATGATGCAGAGTTTAATTTAATTCCCGGTGTAAAAGATTTGATTGAAAATTATTTTCAAAACGGACTTCAATTAGTTTTGGCTTCCTCGGCAAGTATGAAGACGATCAATATGGTTTTTGAAAAGTTTGACTTAGAAAAATATTTCATCGGAAAAATAAGCGGAGCCGATTTAAAAGAATCAAAACCTCATCCTGAAATTTTTCTGCTCGCTGCAGAAATCGCAAATGAACCTAAAGAGAACTGTATGGTCATTGAAGATTCTACCAACGGAATTCTAGCCGCACATTCTGCCGGAATATTTTGCACGGCCTACCAAAGTGAGCATTCGGTCGGTCAGAATTATGACAAAGCAAATTTATTGATTTCTGATTTTTCAGAAATTAAGTTTGAAAAAATTTCTACATATTTCTGAGAAGGCGCGAGCGAAGCGAGCGTCAAAAAGTCCTTTTGAGATTGATTCTTTACTCGTATGACAAACTAATCGTAATTCTAGCCCAGATGGAAACGACATCCTCTTTTGAGGAGGAACGAGGAGAAAAAAGACCTGCCTGCCGGCTGGCAGGTATAGTATACAACTGGAGTTTAATTAAAAAGGAGCAACGATTGTGTTGCTCCTTTAATTTTTAATATCCTAATAATTTCAGGACTTCTTCGGGTTTTTGTTCTTCCCGGAAAACGGTGTAAACAAAATTTCCCTCTTCATCTTTATCGATTAAAATGTGTTTTGGCTGAGGCATTAAACAGTGGTGAACGCCACCGTAACCGCCGATTGTTTCCTGATATGCACCAGTATTGAAAAAGCCAATATATAATGGTTTTGTATCGCTAAATGTAGGCAAATAAATTGCATTCGTATGCTGCTCAGAATTATAATAATCATCTGAATCACAAGTCAATCCACCCAGAAAAACACGTTCGTACGTATCATCCCATCGGTTAATAGGAAGCATAATAAATTTACGAGAAATCGCCCACGTGTCAGGTAAAGTCGTCATAAACGAGGAATCAATCATATTCCATTTTTCACGGTCATTCTGGCGTTTTTGGGAGATAATCTTATATAAATGTCCACCACTTTCACCAACCGTAAAACTACCAAATTCGGTATAGATATTTGGTTCTTCTACGCCCTCTTCTTCACAGAATTTTTTAATTTGAGAAACGATTTCGTTCACCATATATTGGTAATCGTAATCAAAATTCAAAGATGTTTTAATAGGAAAACCACCGCCGATATTAAGGGAATCAACTTCGGGGGCAATCTTTTTTAATCTTGCGTAAACACGCAAACATTTATACAGTTCATTCCAGTAATACGCCGTATCCTTGATGCCAGTATTGATGAAAAAGTGCAACATTTTCAATCTTGCATTCGGATTCTCGGCAATTTTCTGAGTATAATAAGGGATAATATCTTTGTAGCCAATTCCTAATCTCGACGTATAAAATTCAAACTTCGGTTCTTCTTCCGCCGCGATTCTGATCCCAATATTAAACTTACAATCGATACTTTCGGTCAGTTTATCTAACTCTCGGTAATTATCTAAAATAGGCGTAATATTTTCAAACCCATTATTAATTAAATCAGCAATCTTGGCTAAATAATCATCGGTTTTAAAACCATTGCAAATTACTTCTACCGTTTTATCAAACTTTCCTTTATCATAAAGCGATTTTACAATATCGATATCGTACGCGGAGGAGGTTTCCAACGAAATATCATTCTTTAGCGCTTCTTCTAAGACGAACGCAAAATGACTGGACTTGGTGCAATAGCAATAACGGTAACTCTTTTTGTAATCATTGATCTCAAATGCTTCTTTGAACCACGCTTTGGCGCGCTGGATATTCATAGAGATTTTCGGCAGATAATTAAACTTCAAAGGCGTACCAAACTGTTCTATTACTTCCATTAAAGGAATGTCATGGAACTGAAGCGTATTATCCGCAACGTTAAATTCCTCGGTCGGAAAATACAAAGTTTGGTCAATAAGTTCTGAATATTTAATTTTCATATTGTTGCTGAAATTTTACAGTTTTACAAGTGCAAAGTTGCGGAAAAAAGTTGGTTTTAAGTTTTAAATTTAGGTTAAAATTAGTATCGCTTTTAATTGCCGATAAAGACCACCAAGTTTCCACTTTCAAATTCGATGGTAACTTGATCTTCGTTGGCAATATTTCTAGTTCCTATTCTCTTCGTTATTTCTAAAGTTTCGGAGTTTAAAGGCCAATTTAATCCTGTCGTTGAAACTCTTTCGGCTTTTGGGAATGGATATAAAGAGACCAATTTTCCTTTAACATCATTAATAACTAATTTTTTCGGTGCAAAAAAATACGTCGAATAATCATCAAGAAAACTAATTTTCAATTGGTTGATGAAATGAAAAGCAACTGTAAGATTTCCTAAAAAGTGATCCATTTCTCCACCACTTCCGCCATAAACATCTACTTTTTTAAAGCCTTTTTTTAAAATAATTTCTAAGGATTTTTCAAAATCAGTTTTATCTTGATCTGGAGTATAGATCAATTTACTCTGGTCAATGCTTTCTTCTATTCTAGAACTCGAATCGAAATCCCCGGAAATAAAATCGAGTGTTTCGAGTGGGAAATCTTTTTCTTTTAAATAATTAAAAGCACCATCTGAACACGCGATTAATGAATATTCATCAAGTTTCGGTAGAATATTCGGCGGAACACCATTAATAAAAAGAAGTGCTTTTCCTCTCCCTAAATCCCTCTCTAAAGGAGAGGGATTTTCTAAGTTGCTATCTGTCATTTGGATTCCAATATTCTTCGCTTTCACCATTTAATTTAGAAACGTGCCGAGCCAGCACAAATAAATAATCGGAAAGTCTGTTTAAATATTTCATTAATTCTGGACGAACTTCTTCTGATTCATTAAGGAAAACCAAACTCCGTTCTGCTCGTCGGCAAACTGTTCGGCAAACGTGCAATGAAGTCGCAGATCTTCCACCGCCAGGAAGAATAAAATATTGCAAAGGTGCCAAATCCGCTTCGAACTCATCCATCCAACTTTCGAGTTCTTCGATTTCCGTATCTGTAATCTCTAAAGCCAAACGAGATTTTCCATTTGCCAAAGTCAATTTATCGGTAGGCGTGGCAGATTCTGAACCCAACGTAAATAAATCAAATTGAATTTTTTTCAGTTGATTTAAAACTTTTTCGTCTTTAATTTCGCTTTTCGCAACTCCGATAAAAGAATTGAGTTCATCAATAGTTCCGTAGGATTCCACTCTGGCCGATGCTTTAGAAACTCGAGTACCGCCGTATAAAGCAGTTTGACCTTTATCGCCAGTTTTGGTATATATTTTCATTGTGCTAAAATTTGATTCGTAACAGTAAATTTAAGGATTTTATTAGGACTACTTTTCAGCAGAGGTTAAAGTTCCTTTAAAACAATGTCCCACAGCGATTTATTAAAACTCCTAAAAAAATTAATGTGGCCAATTTCGCCATTCTCAGATTCCGCGATTTTAACTTCGCGATAGGTCGCATTTAAGTTCGGATAGGTTCTTTTCATTAAATTTTTCATGCCTTTGTTGGTGACCCAAGAATCATCTTCTGCATGAATGATGAAAGTTTCTTGCTTTAAATCTTTAGAAAAGTCATTGCCGTTTTTCTCGTATAACTTACTGGTCGATTTTTTATTTAAAATTAATGTCTGCCAGTCAAATGCCACGCCTTTTGGTAATGATTCTCCCAATCCGAAATGCTGTGCAGGGAAATAGCCAAGTAATTTGGTCATGGCAGGAAGCGCAAGTCCGAAACCAAGCAATCCTGTTACCGCAACTTTAAAATTCAAATTACCCAAGTAGGCATCTTGTGTTGCGACAAAAATAAACTTTTTGAATATCTGTGAATCTTCGTTCATTCCCAGGATTAATGCTCCGACGGAATGACCTAAACAAAACTTCGTATAAGTTGGAAATTGAAATTGAATATAATCAGTCACTGTTTTATAATCAATTGTTCCCCAAATCCGCATGGTGGCTCCAAAACCTTTCATTTTTTTCGGTTTCGATTCTCCGATGCCGCGGTAATCATAAGTGATTACGGTAAAGCCATTTTCTTTTAAATACTTGGCAAAAGAAAAATAAATTTGCTGCTTAACGCCAGTGGCTGAATTGATTAACAATAATTTTCCGTTTGAATTTTCAGGTTCAAAAATCTTGACTGAAAGCGGAACTTGATCGGACGTATATAAAATTAATTCTTTCATTTTAATGAAAATTCCACTTGCAAATAAGTGGAATTATTTTTTAA
>JBBSRZ010000125.1:0-4025 GCA_038242555.1 Flavobacteriales bacterium
AATCTCATTCACCGTTTTTCCCTGATTTTGTTCAGATAAAATCTTGATGATCTGAACTTCTGAAAATTTACTGTTTTTCATAGTCTCCCAAATTTAAAAACTATACTTTTAAATGTTCCTGTTTTTGGGGAAGATTACATTAGTTCTCTAATTAAAATTGGTAAAGTATAGAAATGTACGGCATTAAGGCGCAAAAATTGCTAATCGTAAAGATCAATAAAGCAATACATTAAACAAACAAATAACTTTTTATGAAAAGAGATGGTGAAAATAAAAGTTTATGGCAAGATGTCCAGATGTCCGATCTTAATAATAGAAGCGAAGACCAACCTTATGATGTCATAATTGCCGGTGCTGGAATAACTGGTATTACCGCCGGTTATCTCCTTCAAAAAGCCGGAAAAAACTGTCTGATCTTAGAAGCCGACAATATTGGTTTTGGAACTACGGGCGGAACTACGGCTCATATCAATACATTCTATGATGCGCAATATGACCAAGTAATCGAAGATTTTGGTGAAAAAGAGGCGAAACTTTTAGCACAAACCGGACCAGAAGTGATCGCGCAAATTAAAGCCATTATTGCTGAACATAACATCGACTGCGAATTTGAAGATCGAGATTCTTACGTTTTTTCTATCGATAAAAAACAGACGGAGAAATTAGATAAAATATATGAAGCCACTGTAAAAGTTGGTCTTCCGACAGAACGAGTTTCTGCAAATCCTTTTCCTATTCCCTTTGACAGTATTATTAAAATAAAAGATCAAGCGCAGTTTCATCCCACAAAATATATCAAAGCAGTCAGCGAAGAGTTTATAAAAATGGGCGGAACTATTTCCATTGGTCAAAAAGTAACTGACATTATAGAAAAAGATAATATAGTTGAAGTAAAAACTGAGGATTCGACCTATCAAACTCAAGATTTTATTTGGGCAACTCACGTCGTTCCTAATATTAATAGAATGAATTTCCTAGCGGCACCGTATAGAAGTTACGTTATCGCATTTACTTCACAATCAAGCCATTATCCTGAAGCGCAGGCCTCAGATATGAGTGAACCTTATCATTATTACCGCACCCAGGAAATCGACGGTAAAAAATACATCATTGCTGGCGGCGAAGATCATAAAACTGGACATGAAGAAAATCCAGACCAAAGATTTGAGAATTTGGAAAATTACGTCCGTGATTTTTTCGATGTTGATGAAATTACGCATCGTTGGTCTTCCCAATTTTATACTCCGACCGATGGTTTACCGTTTATTGGAAAAAGCCCGGGTGATAAACATATTTACTGGGCAACAGGCTACGATGGTAATGGGATGACCTTCGGTACACTTTCTGCCATGATAATTACCGACCTCATTACAGGACAGAAAAATAAATACGAGCAGTTATTTGATCCATCTCGATTAAATGTAAAAGCAGGATTTCTGGATACTTTGAAAGAAAGTTCTGACGCTGTATTTCATCTGATTGCGGATAAATTTACAGCCGAAAAAATCAAAAGTTTAGAAGAAATAAAACCTGGCGAAGGAAAAACCGTTTCTTATGATGGCAATACTGTTTCTGTTTACAGAGACGAAGCCGGAACTGTGCACGCGGTGAAAAGCGCCTGTACTCATATGGGTGGAAATGTTGGCTGGAACGACACTGAAAAATCCTGGGATTGTCCTTGCCACGGTGCCCGATTTGATATTTCTGGCAAAGTTTTAAATGGACCGGCGACCAACGATTTAGATGTAGTAGATTTAAAGGAATAGTACCAATAAGAATTATTTTTTTGTTTAAAATTAAATGCGATTCAACTGAGTCGCATTTTTGATTTTAAAATTTGCTAACTCGCTTTATCATTAATATCCCTCTCTATAAAATTCAATTTTAAGTTCATTTAACTATAATATTTTCAAATTCTTTAAAATATTGAAAGGCATTAAGTTTGATGCTTAACAATAGCATGTATTTCAATCAATTACACGCAAGTATTTAAATAAATTCTGAGTAAACATATTCTTCATTTAAATACTATTTGCAAAAGAATTACAATCTCAACTTAATAGTTTAACCAAATCCAATACAATGAGTGATTTTAAGAAAAGACCAAAAGCGAGTGAATTTAAAGGACAGAAATTACCATATCCAGCGAAGCAATCTGACATGGATCGGCAACCAGATAGTGATCTTTCCGAATATTTACCAGCGGGAAAACTAAAAAACAAAGTTGCTATAATTACTGGCGCAGATTCTGGAATCGGAAGAGCCGTGGCACTTGCTTATGCCATGGAAGGCGCGAATGTAGCCGTTCTTTATAATGTAAATGATTCCGATGCATATGAAACTAAACGAATGGTTGAAGAAACGGGACAAAAATGTTTGCTTATCAAAGCAGATGTTCGACAGCGAAAGGAATGTTTTGATGCAGTACAGAAAACCGTCGATGAGTTTGGAGAGTTGAATATTCTCGTTAATAATGCGGCTTTTCAAAAATCAGAAAAAAAACTAGAAGATATTACTGAGGAAAACTTGCGGAGAAGTTTTGAAACAAACATTTATGGTTACTTCTTTATGGCTCAAGCCGCACTTCCACATCTTAAAGAAGGCGATGCGATTGTGAACACGGGAAGTATTGTCGGACTTAGCGGTATTCCTATTTTAGTTGATTATTCTTCCTCAAAAGCATCTGTTCATGCTTTTACAAAGTCATTAGCGTTACAATTGGGCGAACGAAATATTCGGGTGAATTGTGTGATTCCAGGGCCAGTTTGGACGCCAAATATTCCGGGAACAATGCCGATCGAAGAAGTAGAAAACTTTGGGCATGAAGTCGCCTTAGCAAGACCCGGACAGCCTGAAGAGTTGGCGCCTGCTTATGTTTTATTGGCCTCACAAGATGGAAGTTTTATGACCGGAAGTTTAGTTGAAGTTACCGGCGGAAAATTAGCAAGCAGTTAAAAGTATGAAAGACAGTTCCGACCAAAAAGATAAAGTTCTCCAATTTTTACAAAGCGACCATTTAACTCAACCAACTTCTAAAGTATTAGTTGATCGACTGCAACAACATTTTCATCAACCTAAATTCTTTAATGAAAGTCAATCCGAACTTTTAGCAAAAGTTGCTCAACTATTAATGGGTGAAGATTCTGAAGATTATAATCAAAAAATGGCCGGATTTATTGATGAACGTCTATATCTAAATAAAAGTGATGGATGGCGATATGATGAAATGCCACCAGATCAAGAAATGTATGTGAAAGGCTTAAGTGGAATTAATGAAATAAGTTTTCTGGTATTTAAAAAGGATTTTCAAAGTTTAGAAACTCACAATCAAATAGAAGTTTTAACCAAAATACAAAACGGAACGGCGGAAGGAAATTCGTGGCCGAATTTTTCTTCAAAGATATTTTTTGAAGAGCTTTTAGCGGAGGTTTCAGAAATCTATTATAGTTTCCCTGAAATTCAATTAGAAATGGGTTACGCGGGAATGGCTGATCACGGTGGGTGGACTGAATTAAAATTAGATGATACAGAACCTGTTGAACAGTATGTTACTGAACAATTTTCACAAAATAAAATTTGATGAATACCTATCCTAACGACGAAATTGTAGATGCCGTCATTATCGGAACTGGAGCAGGTGGTGCGCCTTTGCTTTCGAGGTTAGCAAAAGCGGGTTTGAAAGTAGTGGCTCTCGAGGCTGGGAAAAAATGGAATCCTGAGCATGATTTTGCTACCGACGAAATTGCTCAGAATAAATTATATTGGAATTACGAAAGACTAAGTGCAGGCAAGGATCCTTTACCCTTTGGAAAAAATAATTCCGGTATTGGTTTAGGAGGATCCACTTTACATTTTACGGGTTATACTCCCCGACCGTTACCCCATAATTTCAAAATAAAAACTACTTCCGGGAAAGGAAAAGATTGGCCGCTATCTTACGAAGACTTAGAATCATATTACGACGAAATTGAACAATTCATTGGAGTTTCTGGTCCTACGCCTTATCCGTGGGGACCAAGTCGGAA
>JBBSRZ010000126.1:0-4007 GCA_038242555.1 Flavobacteriales bacterium
TTGTAATTCATAGCCTTCACGACGCATGGTTTCAATTAACACCGCTAAGTGAAGAATACCACGACCAAATACTAAGAATGTATTCGCGTCCGCAGTAGGTTCTACTTTAAGAGCTAAGTTTTTCTCTAACTCTTTGTACAGCCTTTCTTTCAGGTGATTAGAAGTTACATATTTCCCATCTTTTCCGAAGAAAGGAGAGTTGTTAATAGAGAATGTCATGTTCAAAGTCGGCTCGTCAATTGCAGTTCTTGGCAACGGTTCTGGATTTTCTAGATCGACGAATGAATCACCAATCTGGAATTTATCAAATCCTACGATCGCACAGATATCTCCGGCTTTAACTTCCTGAACTTTTTTCTTTCCTAAACCTTCGAAAACGTATAGTTCTTTTACTTTTCCTCTTACTACTTTACCATCTTCCTGTGCTAAACCAATTGTTTGACCTTCTTTAATAGAGTTTCTTCTAATTTTCCCGATAGCAATTCTACCTAAGAAAGAAGAGAAATCTAACGAAGTGATTTGCATCTGCAAACTTCCTTCGAAAGTTTCTGGCTCTGGAACATATTTGATGATACCATCTAATAAAGGTGTGATATCATCAGCAGGAGTTAAACTCGTGTTGAACCAACCTTGTTTTGATGAACCGTAGAACGTTGGGAAATCCAATTGCTCTTCAGTCGCTTCAAGGTTGAAGAATAAATCAAATACTTTGTCATGAACTTCTTCAGGGCGACAGTTTGGTTTATCTACTTTATTAATAACCACGATTGGCTTCAATCCTAATTCTAATGCTTTATGCAATACGAAACGAGTTTGCGGCATTGGTCCTTCAAAAGCATCTACTAAAAGTAAAACTCCGTCGGCCATTTTTAAAACTCTTTCTACTTCACCACCGAAATCGGCGTGACCTGGCGTATCGATTACATTAATTTTGTAACCTTTATACTGTACCGAAATGTTTTTCGATAAAATAGTAATTCCTCTTTCACGCTCTAAATCATTATTGTCCATGATCAGATCACCTGAATCTGCCTGATTTTCACGGAAAACACTGGTTGCGTGGATGATTTTGTCAACCAAAGTAGTTTTCCCGTGGTCAACATGCGCAATAATTGCGATATTTCTAATGTTTTGCATATTCGTTTTTTGACGCTGCAAAAGTAATCTTTTTTCATGAAATACTTTTACAACTTTTTGAATTTAATAAAATTTTATGTTAAAGTTTATAGAAAATTGAATAATTAAAGATATTATAACCTTACTTAAGGCAAAAATGAGTTTTAAGTAAGGTAGAAATGATCGTTTTATTAGTTTAAAATACAATTTTCGAAATTAATAATGTTCTCAAGTTTTATTCTAATGAAAATGTCCGATTCCTATTACAAATCGGACTTTTACTTAAATCAAAAATAAATTTATTTTAGAAGACTGCTCCGGCCGCATCTTCAATTTCTTGAATTTGTCGTTTTCTTATTGATCTTCTAACTTTACGCTTATCAACGGTGAATTTTAAACCGCGATAAATTTTATATCGTTCTACACCGAAATGATAGGCCAAAACATACATTAGCACTCCAATTCCTGCAATCGAAACATATCCTAATAATCTTTTATTGGCGGCGATAATCGCGTTAAACTGAATGGCTTTCATATTGGTCATCACGTCTTTGTAACTAAAAGTATTTCCATCCATATAAACGGCTAAATTGCCGATTGCTTCTATTTGAAATTGATACTGCAACCAGGAAAACAGAGCGGAAAAAATCCCGACCGTGAAAAAGGTTCTCCAGACTAAAACCAGTCCGGTTGCTGCCATCATTTGAGTCATTTCTAGTTTATCCAAGGTATAATACCAGACGGCAATGAATAAAGCACCCATTCCAAAACCTTTTAACAACAAGGGAAGAATCCACCTTTCGAAATTAAATTCTAAACTCATGGAAAAATACATGATCACCGTATAAGCTAGCATCGCTGAAAAGCCTAAGAAGATAAACATTTTTAAACCTCTTCCTTGCTTAAACCAATACGCCATATAAACACCTGCCGCAACGATACCAGGAATCATTAATAAATTTAAACTCGCATTAACAACTGGGTCGTATCCTAAAATTCCAACGCTGAATATATTTTGAACAGCACCAGTTGCCAGAAACATTCCGGTCATCAATAACATAATTAGTCCATGAATAACATTATTTCTTCTGAAAATTTTGAAGGAAATATATGGTCGTTTTAAAGTGTATTGTCTGATTACCAACAAGATTAAACTTACAAAAGAAGCAATACTTGCATTGATTATTCTGGGAGAATATAGCCAATATTGTTGTTTCCCAAAGGCTAACACATAAGCACCGAACATAAAAACGGCAACAAATAATAGGATACTTATCCAATCGATATAGTGCAAAGGCATTTTGAAACCGAAATATTTATCGTGCATAAAAACCCAAGCGAGTAGAGCAAGCGCCAAACAAACAACCGCACTTACAATGTGCACAAACTGCCAGTTATAATCGAAGGCAATAATTGTTAAAACATATCCCGCAATTTGCGAAACAATGATCGAGAAAGGGTAGAAGACGGAATAGAATTTCCCTCTGTTTCCGTCGGGGCTGATCATCATCATGATCGGAATGATAAACTCCAACATCACGATCATTTTTAAATATCCGATCATTACGGAATTTGCGACGATAACTAAAGGCCGATCCGTAGTTCCATTAATATAACTTAATAGAGCAATTAGGATAAAAATGAGCGTGACTTTGTCCCTGATTTTATATCGAAATTTCATCCTTAATATAATGGGCATCGCAGCGCCCATTCCGATAATTCCGCCATAATTTGCCCAAACAAAATACTCCGGCTGCATTCCGGTGCTGCCAACCATGTAAGAAACATTCCCTACGTAAACTCCGTTGATCGGTACGATTACCGTAATGAATATAATGATCAGCAGCAGTTGAACGAGTTTCGGCACCCAACTTCTAAATAAACCTTGGTTATACATTTGTACTTATTTTATTCCTCAAATCCATTCTTTATTTAGATTTAGCATTTTTACTCACCGTAACATCCATGTTCATTCCTGCCCGTAATTTTGCAATATCTTCTGCGTTATTGTTTTTTGTAAATTCAATTCGCACGGGAATTCTTTGTTGAACTTTTACAAAGTTCCCCGTAGAATTGTCAGTTGCGATATTAGAATATTGGGATCCTGTGGCGGCAGAAATAGCGACAACTGTTCCTTCAAATTTTTTTCCGCCTAAAGCATCTGCTTTCATCATGATCTTTTTACCGATCTCAATTTCTGGCATTTGAGTTTCAAGAAAATTGGCGGTCACCCATTTTTCACCATCTAACACAATCGTTCCTACTTGTTGGCCAGCCTGAATTAATTGTCCATCTGCTATTTGGCGTCTGCCCATTATCCCGTCATAAGGAGCTGTGATGACAGCATAACTCAAATTAATTTTTGCCATATCTAAAGCCGCTTTTGCCCTTTTAATTTCAGCATCGTTAATTCCGATTCTGCTTTTGACTTCGGAGGTAGAAAGTTGTGCAGAGTTTTTTTGGTTCTGCAATGTTTGATAAGAAGCTTTCTGCGCGTCGTATTCTGTTTTTACCTGATCATATTGTTGTCGAGTTACTGCTTCGGCATTTAATAGATTTTGGTATCGTTTTAAGTTTTGCTCTGCATTCCACAATCTTGCTTTTTGTCCGGCGATATTGCTTTCTAAAACTGAAATATTACTCGAAACGGTATTCACAGAAGAACTGGTCGCTTGTCTCTGTGCTAATGTATTTTGGTAAGCTGCTTCTGCTTGTGCCAATTGTGTTTCAATTTCGCGATCATCTAAAATGACTAGCGTATCGCCTTTTTTAACAATTTGGTGTTCCTTAAATTTGATCTCTTTAATATAACCAGAAACTCGGGAGTTAATCGGATTAATAAATTCCTGAACTTGTGCAGATTCCGTGTAATTTTCTTTTCCTACATTAAA
>JBBSRZ010000127.1:0-3941 GCA_038242555.1 Flavobacteriales bacterium
AATGTCATCAATATCAGAACAGTCAAATAAATATTCATCTTTTTTCAAAGAAGTTCCGATAAATCCTTCCTCGCGATTCACGTAGAATTTCTCGTTGGATAAAGCAACTTTAGTCGCATCAATCGTATCAAATATTCGGAGTTCGGTCTTTCTTTCTTTTCCAGCGCCGTATTTCTTTTGAATGTTTGTGTAGTAAGCAATCGAGTAAGGAATTAAATGCTCTAAATTGTATTTTACATGCTCAATTTTTCCTTCCAGTGCGAGAATATTTTCTTTAAATTTATCAAGGTCGAAACGAGAAATTCTTTTAATTCGAATTTCTGTTAGTTTTAAAATATCTTCTTCAGTTACAGTTCTCAATAAATGCTTGGTGTGAGGCTTTAATCCTTTATCAATGGTTTTGATCACTTGCTCCCAAGATTTCACTTCTTCAATATCATGGTAGATTCTATTCTCGATAAAGATTCGTTCAAGCGAGGAGAAATGCCAACTTTCTTGCAATTCTTTTAATTCGATCTGCAATTCTTTTTGAAGTAAAGTAACCGTGTGATCAGTATTCTGTCGTAAGATTTCCGAAACATTAAGGAACATTGGTTTATTGCCGACAATCACACATGCGTTGGGAGAAATCGGGATTTCGCAGTCAGTAAAAGCATATAAGGCGTCGATGGTTTTGTCGGGCGAAACATCGTTATTTAAATAAATATTGATTTCTACTTTATCAGAAGTATTGTCTTCAATTTTCTTGATTTTAATCTTTCCCTTCTCATTTGCCTTGATGATGGAATCAATTAAATCACTCGTATTCTTACCGAACGGAAGTTCGATAATGCTCAATACATTTTTCTCTTTCTGAATAATTCTGGCCCGAGCACGAATTCTTCCACCACGTTCACCATCATTATAATTAGAAACGTCGAGCATTCCGCCCGTTATGAAATCTGGAAATATCTGAAATTTCTTGCCTTTTAAATGTGCAATCGAAGCTTCAATTAATTCGATAAAATTGTGCGGCATTATTTTCGTCGATAAGCCAACTCCAATTCCTTCAACTCCTTGTGCGAGTAATAAAGGGAATTTTACCGGTAAATCAATGGGTTCATTATTTCGGCCGTCATATGATTTTGCCCAAACCGTTGTTTTAGGATTAAATACAACTTCTAACGCAAAAGGAGTTAATCGAGCTTCAATATATCGTGGAGCGGCGGCAGAATCTCCGGTGAAAATATTTCCCCAGTTTCCTTGGGTATCAATTAGTAATTCTTTTTGTCCCAATTGAACCATCGCATCAGTAATTGACGCATCGCCATGTGGATGATATTTCATCGTATTACCGACTACGTTGGCAACTTTATTATAGCGGCCATCTTCCAACTCCTTCATTGAGTGCATAATTCTGCGCTGTACCGGTTTAAAACCATCAAATATAGAAGGAATTGCGCGGTCTAAAATTACATACGAAGCGTAATCGAGAAACCAGTCTTTGTATAGACCGGAGACTTTTCTCAGGGATTCTTCTTGGTGATTCTCTTGATCTTCCATCAATTAAATTGCTCTCTCTTTTGTTCTTTGTTATGTTTAATGACTTTATTGAGGGAAAGTTTTAAGTCATTTACCTCTTTCTTTCTTAAGTAAGAAATGTCGTATCGTAAAATTAAGGTGTTGCTTTTTTTGCTGGAGATCGTAATATATAATCTTTTCAAAATTAATATATCGACCACTTCATAACTTAACAATTTATATTTGGGAAATTCGTCATTCAAATTTTTATCTAAAAATAAAACAACATTTCTATTTTTAAAATTTAAAGCTTCGCCATCACTATCGTATTCAAAAATCTGTCTTCCTCTAAAATAAAATATCATCACCAGTACAATGGGGACGATCAAGAGAAGCCACTGCGAGTAATCCAAATAATCATAGACATAATATTCTAATAGAAATGCACCCAGTCCACCAAAAAAAATCATGACTACCAAAATACTTAGAAAATTGTAGTAGCCCGTTTTGTTTCTGTTATTTAATCTCATTTTTCTAACTGCAATTATGCATTTTCGATCTCAGTATGTTCAATTTCCTTACTGTCAATATCTGGATTTTCTACCACTAAATTGTCCAAAATAAATAACTGGCGATCAGGTGTGTTTTTACCCATATAAAATTCTAAAATCTGCTCAATCGTTTGATCTTTACCAAGAACTACCGGTTCTAGCCGAATATCTTTTCCGATAAAGTATTTAAATTCATCGGGCGAAATTTCGCCTAATCCTTTAAATCTTGTGATCTCAGGGTTTTTACCTAAATCCTGCAAGGCTTTAATTCGTTCTGGTTCTGAATAACAATATCTGGTTTCTTTTTTATTTCTAACTCTAAACAAGGGAGTTTGTAAGATATATAAATGTCCGTTTCTAATTAAATCCGGGAAAAATTGCAGAAAGAAAGTAATCAGTAATAAACGGATATGCATACCATCAACGTCAGCATCAGTAGCGATGATTACGTGGTTGTAGCGCAAATCTTCCAGCGATTCTTCAATATTTAAAGCAGCTTGTAAATAATTAAATTCTTCATTTTCATAAACCACTCTTTTGGTCATTCCATAGCAGTTGAGCGGTTTTCCTTTTAAAGAAAATACGGCCTGAGTTTCTACATCCCTTGATTTCGTAATAGAACCAGACGCAGAATCTCCCTCCGTAATAAAGATCATCGTTTCCGCCTTTCTAATGGCTTTCTGATCATTGTAATGCTGACGACAATCGCGAAGTTTCTTATTATGCAAAGAAACTTTCTTCGCTCGTTCGCGCGCTAGTTTCTGAATTCCCGAAAGCTCTTTTCTTTCTCGTTCAGAAATAATAATCTTCCGATGAATTGCTTCAGCAATATCCGTGTTTTGATGAAGGAAATTATCCAATTTATTTTTAAGGAAATTGGTGATAAATGTTCGAACAGTTTCCTTCCCAGGTTCTATTTCATTGGAACCCAATTTTGTTTTGGTCTGCGATTCAAAAACAGGCTCAATAACTTTAATCGCGATCGCTGCAATAATTGATTTTCGAATATCTGCAGCCTCAAAGTTTTTATTAAAAAAATCCCTAATCGTTTTTACGTACGCTTCGCGAAAAGCATTTAAATGCGTTCCACCTTGCGTTGTATTTTGTCCGTTAACAAAAGAAAAATAAGTTTCAGATTGGGATTTATCAGAGTGGGTAATTGCTAGTTCGATATCCTCATCTTTCAAATGAATGATCGGGTATAAAATTTCATCTTCAATTTCTTCATTGAGCAAATCTTTCAGACCATTTTCAAAAAAATACGTTTCGCCATTAAAAACTATTTTCAAACCTGGATTCAGGTAGCAATAGTTTTTGAGCATTTTTTCGATATACTCCTTTCTAAATTTGAAATGCGTAAATATAGAGGTATCGGGAATGAAAGTTATTTCTGTTCCGTTGCGATCGGTTGACTGGGCTTCGACGAAATCTTCGGTGATCAAACCTTTGGAAAATTCAGCAATTTTTACTTTGCCATCACGAATCGATTTAACTTTAAAAAATTCAGAAAGCGCATTAACCGCTTTACTTCCTACTCCATTTAAACCGACTGATTTTTTAAAAGCTTTTGAATCGTATTTTCCACCCGTATTCATTTTTGAAACGGCATCCACTACTTTTCCTAACGGAATTCCACGCCCATAATCGCGAATCGTTGCTTTACCTTCATCGATTTTAATTTCGATACGTTTCCCAGATTTCATGACGAATTCATCGATAGAATTATCGATGATCTCTTTGAGCAAAATATAAATTCCGTCATCTGCCGAAGAACCATCGCCTAACTTACCGATGTACATTCCAGGCCGAAGTCGGATATGCTCCTGCCAGTCGAGGGTTCTGATATTATCTTCGGAATAACTAACTATATTGTTTTCGCTCATTTTACAC
>JBBSRZ010000128.1:0-3248 GCA_038242555.1 Flavobacteriales bacterium
ATTATCCCAATGACTTGTGGTTCTTCATTTAAGAATAAAGGAGTACAGTTTATGTTGGATGCAGTATGTAAATACTTGCCTTCACCAATGGATAAAGATTCAATCGTCGGAACAAATCCAAAAACTGATGAGGAAGTTTCAAGACAACCTTCAGTTACAGAACCATTCTCTGCTTTAGCATTTAAGATCGCTACAGATCCTTTCGTAGGAAGGTTGGCATTCTTTAGAGCATATTCAGGTAGATTAGATGCAGGTTCTTATGTTCTGAACACCCGTTCAGGTAACAAAGAAAGAATCTCTAGAATCTATCAGATGCACGCGAACAAGCAAAATCCTGTAGAATATATTGAAGCAGGAGATATTGGAGCAGCGGTTGGATTTAAAGATATTAAGACTGGAGATACTTTGTGTGACGAGAAGAACCCGATTATTTTAGAATCGATGAACTTCCCAGATCCAGTAATCGGTATCGCAGTAGAACCTAAAACAAAAGCAGATCAGGATAAAATGGGGAACGCTTTGGCAAAATTGTCCGAAGAAGATCCTACTTTCCAAGTGAAAACTGACGAAGCTTCTGGTCAAACGATTATTTCAGGAATGGGTGAGCTTCACTTAGATATCTTGATCGATCGTATGAGAAGAGAGTTTAAGGTAGAGGTAAACCAAGGTGAACCACAAGTTGAATACAAAGAAAACTTAACACAAGTTGCCGCTCACAGAGAAGTTTACAAAAAACAATCTGGTGGTAGAGGTAAATTTGCAGATATTCAGTTCGAATTAGGACCAACCGACGACGGTAAACCAGGTCTAGTATTCGTGAACGAGATCAAAGGAGGTAACATTCCAAGAGAATTCGTTCCATCTGTAGAAAAGGGATTCAAAGAATCTATGAGAAACGGTCCTTTAGCAGGATTTGAAGTAGAGTCGATTAAAGTGACTTTGAAAGACGGATCTTTCCACGCAGTGGATTCAGATGCATTATCTTTCGAACTTGCAGCAAAAATGGGCTTTAGAGAAGCAGGTAAAAAAGCGAAACCAGTGATCATGGAACCGATCATGAAATTGGAAGTAGTAACTCCAGAAGAATACATGGGAGATATCGTAGGTGACCTTAACAGAAGAAGAGGAACAATCAACGGTATGGACGACAGAAACAATGCAAAAGTGATCAAAGGTTTTGTACCACTTTCTGAAATGTTCGGTTATGTAACTTCGTTGAGAACCTTGTCTTCAGGTAGAGCAACATCTTCAATGGAATTCGAAAAGTACGAAGCAGCACCACAAAGTGTCGCAGAAGCTGTAATCGAAAAAGCAAGAGGTTAATATTTAAATTAGATCAAAATGTCACAAAGAATCAGAATAAAATTAAAATCTTACGATTACAATTTGGTAGACAAATCTGCTGAGAAAATCGTAAAAACGGTAAAAGCTACCGGTGCTGTTGTAAACGGCCCGATTCCTTTGCCTACGAATAAGAGAATCTTCACTGTGTTGAGATCTCCTCACGTAAACAAAAAAGCAAGAGAACAGTTCCAACTATCTGCACACAAGCGATTGATGGACATCTATTCTTCTTCTTCTAAAACTGTAGATGCCCTAATGAAATTAGAGTTACCTTCAGGAGTTGACGTAGAAATTAAAGTGTGATAATTTAGATTATCATCCTTATAAAATCCCTTTTCGAAAGATTAGGGATTTTTTTATGTGCGGTAATCCGTAAGTGAGAAGCAATTTTAATGTGTGAGCAAGAAAATTGTTGCTTCTTCTCAAAATCAGTCCCGCTTTCCGCTCTATCTTTTGCGCCACTTCGTTCTGCAAAAGGATGCCGCTGCAATCGGGGCTAGAAATTCACGCAGAACTATTTTAAAGAATTCCAATGCACTGTTTACTTTAAATCACAATCTGAGTAATAACGATTATGTCAAACCACCCTGCAGGGAAAAGAGATATTTAGACTTATTCTAAATTATGGAATTAATAAGGTTTTTTCAAAAAAACTTGCATAGTTTTAGTTTTAAATTCGTGATACATTAACAAACAAAAACAATGTATTATGAAAAAAGTTTTATTATTAGCAGCTTTCGGAGTCGGAGGAATCATGAGTGCACAGTCCTTTCAACAGACAAGTATAAGTAATGGAAATGTCACCTACAAATATACATCTACTTGCGGTGTGACTACAAATATAACAGTTGTCGGTGGCGAATTAACGTTTTCTGAAAATCTAATAATTGCCAATATAGAAAATAAAAAGTTGTGTAAAACAATAGTTTCTTCAATACAAATTAAATCTACAAGTCTTGAATAAATTTTCAAAAATCTTATCGTTCTTTTTTATACTATTAGCAGTCATATTAATCGATAGCCAAAATATAAACGCTGCGATACGAGTACAATATAATTTGACATCCAAACCGTTTAAAAATAAAGCAGATTCCGTGCAAGAGAATTTCGTTGCTATTATTGGTGAGGGAAAGAGTGTTTTTAAACCCGTTAACAGATATGTTCATGATTCATTAAATATTGCTGGTAAACAAATAGAAGCTCAAAACTTTTTTGATATAGATAGTCAACTAAATATAGTAGTTGATTCTGAAGAAATTGTTTTTTCAGATTTAATTAGCACTACCTATTTGGGTTACAAAGAAGACAACAAGTTTAACTGGCAGATCATCGATGAGTTTAAGGAAATTAAAGGACTTCGATGTCAGAAGGCAGTTACAAAGAAATACGGTCGAAATTGGATTGCATACTTTAGTAAAGATTATAACTTCCCGTTTGGGCCATATAAATTCAATGGTCTTCCTGGATTAATTATTGAGTTATATGACGAAAACAGTACATTTCACTATGTGATGACTTCCATAAAAAAGTATCCAAAGATTTATAAGTATGATGCGAACGATAAAATTATTTACGTGTCCAAATCAAAATATAAAGAAACGAGAAGAAATGTTTTTTTAGACCCAACATTTGGCGGTAGGTTTAAGCTCGACGAAAAGACGACTAGAGAATTAGTGCAAGAAAATGAAGAGAAATTAAGAAATGAAAATCTTATTGAGTTAGAAGACAGTTAATTATATAATGATATTTTGTTCAATAAAATAATTGTCCCGTCCTAAAAAAACGATACAGATTAATAAACAAAAATAATTAATTAAACACTTGCAAAAACGTTTTTGCAAGTGTTTTTTCGTTTGTAGGTTCTCATTTTAATTTTATTTTGCCTGTGCATTTGATTTGGAGTA
>JBBSRZ010000129.1:0-2817 GCA_038242555.1 Flavobacteriales bacterium
CTGCGTGAGTTGTTCCAATTCCATCATTACCGTAGAATCATCTTTGATTGAGCGGTAGTGAAAACTGCTTCTACTTAATTGAAGTATGCGTAAAGCCTTGCCGGAATTATTCGGTCGAAGTTCCTTAATATCCCTCACGATCTCGCGTTTCCGACAAGGCTTTAGAGCTTTTTTTCAATAATATATTTAGCAACATCGAGTTCCATCGCCAGATTAGCGTACATGCGTTTAAGCCGAGCGTTTTCCTCTTCCAGTTCTTTTACCCGTTTAAGCTCACTGGCTTCCATTCCGTTGTACTTTTGACGCCATTTATACAACGTTGCGGTACTGATTCCGTTTTCTCTGGCCAATTCATCGGCACTACGGCCACCAGAAAACTCCTTTAAAATGCCTGCAATCTTGGCAGGACTGAAAATGCTTTTTTTCATGATAATAATTACGATTTAAAGTTAATAATTTTTATACTTTTGAATCGTACTGTTTTCGGGGGAGCTTACAACACCGGTACATGGTATTACTATTATTCTGATGGGAATTTCATGGGCCAAGGCGAACAACGCGGCGGTAAACCCACAGGTTTATGGAAATGGTATCATAAAAATGGACAACCATATACAGAAAGACTTTATGAAAATGGAAAAGTTTTGGAAATAAAAAGTTGTTTTGACAAAGGTGGAAAAAGTCTTGATTGCGGAAAATTGGAAAATGGTAATGGCTACATTATCTTTCATGACGTTGAAGATTATAAAAATCCGCCTAACAAATTAGAAGTTAAGGACGGTGATATTAAATGGAATGAATAAAAACGATAGATAACAAATTATTTGTATTAATAGTATGGAAGTTTCTATCGTAAAGATTTTCTCAAATCGTTCAATTTGTTATATTTATAAAAACTTGTTATAAAAAGTCCCCCGACAATAAAACTATCCAGCCGTTAGCAGAAATGATATAAAAAAACTAACAAAATTAAAAATTATCTAAGACATTGAATGGAAATACATTACATCAAAATTTTATTATTTTGTCTCATTCCCATCGGAATTTTTGCATTAGTAAAAGGAATAAAATTACTGCGAAAATCTTTTAATGGAGCGCTTTTACTAGAAATTCCGTTTTCACCATTAAAAACACAATTATATATTTCAAAAGCTGGAACTTTTTCTATTTGGCAGAAAGGAAAATTACTTACACGAACTCCAGTTGATAGATTAAGACCATATATTTATAGCGCATTGACAAAAAAAGAGTTGAAACTAAATCATTCTTTATTAAGTCCTCGCACAAACGATTTTACAACAGGACGAATGGAATTGTTTACTTTTTATGCACCTTTTGGAAACTGTATAATAGAACTTAAAGAAGGAACAAGTTTAGTTGGTTTGCACAATCTCATCTCAAAAATAATACCTTCAAAATCAATTGATATGACTAAGTTCTGCATTCAAGTTAGAAAGTCACAACCACAGGTATATCTTTTTTTGGCAATACCAATGGTTATATTAGGTATGGGCGGAATAATTGGAGGATTTGTATTAGGAATATTAGCAGACCAAATCATGAAATGAAAATGCACTTTTTCAACGGTCAGTTTGTAATTATGGCGGACTTTGTGTTAAATCGAAGATTTTTTCTTTGGTCCGAATTCAACACTTCCGCTATTACGAATCCAACGATCATTTCAGTAGAACTTTTGTTTCAAGCAGTTATCCAGATTTGATTTTAAATGATTTAAATTTGATCAAGCTTTCCAAACCCTAAATTATGAGAAAAAAACTATTGTTATTACTTAGTTCATTAATACTGGTCCCCATTTTTGCACAAAGGATCGTTATTAAAGACGTCAATATTATTCCGATCAACCAAAATAAAGTA
This sequence comes from Flavobacteriales bacterium, assembly GCA_038242555.1. GTDB lineage: Bacteria > Bacteroidota > Bacteroidia > Flavobacteriales > Weeksellaceae > Kaistella. The sequence continues at coordinate 1,876 of JBBSRZ010000129.1, forward strand.
TTAAAAAATAAAAGCGTTTTGATTGAAAATGGTAAAATAATTGAGATCGATGATTATAGAAGACTGAGACTTGATAAAACGGACCAAATAATCAACGCAAAAAATAAATTTTTGATGCCAGGACTTGCAGATATGCATGTTCATTTACGTGAAAAGAAATACTTAGACACCTTGTTCTTGCTCAATATCGCAGCAGGTGTTACTCAGATAAGAGTGATGAATTCTGAAGAACAGCAAGCTGATTTAAAACCAACTTTGACTCAAAAAGTAAAGCCGACCATCCATTACAGTTCTATTATTACCAAAAAAAATACGGTCAATCAACTCGACAGTATATTGACCGATATGACGAAAAATAATTTCGACTTTATTAAGTTACTTTCTGTAAAAGATGAAAATACCTTTGATGAACTGATGAAGCATGCAAATCAGGAAAGCAAAACCGTTTGCGGCCATTATCCATCTGGTGTCCCAATCAAAAAGGTCTTAAGTTCGGGTTTTAAAAGCATCGAACACTTGGCCGCCTATTCAAATGATGACAACATAGATCAGTTAGAAGAAAATATTCAGTTAACAAAAGAAAACAAAGTTTATAACTGCCCGACCTTCGATTATTTTGTTACCGTTTTCAATTATCAATATCCCAACGACTATAGCAAGCGATTAACTTATCAAAAAGCACCTCGTTCTTACAAAGATCAATGGGAGAAAGATTTAAAGGCAAAAGTGGAAAAAAATGGAGAGCAAAAATTTCTACAACCTGGATTGGAATATAAAGCAAAATTCGAAAAGCAAAAGTTAGTTTTTAAAAAATTATATGAAAATGATTACTTACTCCTCGTTGGAAGTGATCCCTCAGGATTATTTCAAATGAGTGGATTTTCTATGCACGACGAAATGCTGTATTGGTCTTCGTTAGGCGTTGATAATTACACGATATTA
>JBBSRZ010000130.1:0-2592 GCA_038242555.1 Flavobacteriales bacterium
ATTACAAAAGTGCATGGATGTAGATACGGCAGGAATCGAGGGAAAGAAGATGTCATTACCTAGGGAGGTCTCTATAGCCACGAGATGGTAAAATAGAGAAGTCAGCAGAGGTCATAGTACCCAAAAGAACGAGGTGCAGAAAACTGCATAGGTCTCACAATTGGGGAAGGACTGAACGTAATCCTTTCGGAAATTAGATAAGGAACAGAAATATCTGTAGCCTTTTCATAAAGTACGAAATAGTTTCAATTGGTATAAAGAGCGATTGGGATGATGGTTTGCGAACCGCCGTATACGAGACCCGTACGTACGGTGGTGTGAGGGGTGCACTCCGTCATTTGATGGCGAAGCCATCCACTCGATTATGCGTCGTTTTTCCTTTCCGCATGTTATGTTTTTCACGTCAGATTCAGTATTATCCACAGGTCTTTTCACAGAATAATTTTCCTTATAGGTTCTTACTCCTTAAAGATGTCATCCAGTTTATTATAGTTTTCTTTTTTTGTAACCATTTTCAATTCTTCAATCAAGTCCAGAGTTGTTGCTGGTTGTAAGGGAAATTTATGTCTGCTTAATAAACTTTTTAAGGCCAAATTAATTTTCTCTTCGCCAATCAACACATATAAATCATACATCTTTACCAGACCTTTGTTGTAAATGACATTTGCATTAGTTGGATTTGAGATATACAAAGCTTCTTCTCCACTAAATGCTTTTTCGCTATTATACATATTTTTATAAAGGTTGACCATTTCTAACATTTTTGCTTTACCATATTCATTTTTGTATAACATCAATTGCGTGTATTGTGCCAATGTTTCTATAAGCACACCACTTCCTTCTCTATAATCGGGTTTTAGCATAGCATTTCCCCACCACTCGTGCGACAATTCGTGTCCTGCTAATTCATTGATAACATCGTGACCTTCGCCTTGTGATAAGTTTAAATGAAATTGCATTTCATTGATAAAAATGGTGGCAGGGTAGGCTGTTGCCGCAAAACCTCTCGTAAATGAACTTATTTCAGCGAATCGAATTGTTTTGTAAGGATATTTTCCAAAATTTATTTCACAATACTGTAATGATTTTTTTATGCTACTGATTAAATGGGAAATATTTTGATTGTGTTTGGGTTCGTAAAAAATTTCGATAGCAATATCATTATAGTCCGCTTTTTGAATAGCGTATTTTGCTGATGAAACTGCAAATCGAAACGGAATATTATTGGCTTTATAATGAAAATAATTTCGATTGTTCTTTGAATATTTTTTTACTAATTCTCCAATCGAAATTGCTGTTTGGTTTATCGAAGTTGAAATTATGGCATCAAAATTTATAAATTCATAATTGTACGGATTTGCCAACGGCTCATCTACTTTTGTAAGTGCATCTCGCAATGGCATTTTTCTTCTTTTCCTTTCTATTTTATCTTCAATTTCATTGTCAACATTATAACCAATTGATGGATAGTAATTGCTGATTCGCATAAAAGAACCATTTTTCACAATGGCATTGAATGATTGATGCCCTTTTAAAGGTTCTATTTTATATTCAAAACTGAAATTAATCGAAATACTGTCATTAGGCAACAATGATTTTTTTGTTTCAAAAAGATATTGCCCAAATTCTTCATCTTTTTTTACTAAAGTTAATTGTGATGAAGCAATCGAATGCCAAGTGATTTCATTTGATGTAGCTATTAAAAATTCTGAAATTGAAGATTGCGTTTCGTTGACCAAAACGTATGTTCCTTGCACTTTATAACTGTTTTCCTCTGGAAACAAATTGATGTTTGTTTTTACATCGGTAATGCTTGGTTGCGGTTTGTTTTTAAAGACTTTGTATTTTTCTTCGTAATGCTGTTGCCAATTAATTTGAGTTTCTTCTGAAGTTCTGTCACTTTTTTTATCAATATAAATTCCAGAAAAAATCATTACTATAAATGGTACAATCAAAAAAGTAAATGATTTCCATTTTATCTTTAAAACCCATTTGTTCAAAAAAAGAATGGCCAGTACTGAAAGTAATATTGCAAAAGATAAGCTGTACAGCATATTCACTAAAAATACTTTTGGGAAATAGCCAAAACCATTGATATCGCTTAAAACATCAAGCAAAAAATTGGCAAATCGGGATATTGGATGTTTAAATCCGAACGCTTTTCCGAAAGATGAATTTGTCAGAACTAAAAAAACAGCAGAAACAGAAAGTGCAATGTATTTATTTTTAATAATGTAATGAAAAGCAATAATAAGAAGACCACAAAGTGATGCAGGCAAGCCAACGAAATAAAATAAGGACAAATAAGTACTCCAATCTATGATTGGATAGTGATACAAAATCTGAAATATTATACCTAAAACAATACAGAAAAATATCAAAATCAACGAAATGATAAGTACCACCGCAAATTTTGAAATGAACAAAGCCAAATTTGAAAATGGTGTTGAATTCGGATCATGTCAAAAAGTTGTGGGATTTTAATATTAAGCATAAATTGTTGTAAGTCTATATAGGAAGAACTCTACGTTTCTAACCCCTCTGAACTGCGCTCTAAAAGCTTTTATTTTGGCATTGAAAGATTCTGCAGAA
>JBBSRZ010000131.1:0-2518 GCA_038242555.1 Flavobacteriales bacterium
AGATTTCAGATTGAGTTTTTGTACCGTGATGCAAAACAATTTACAGGCTTAAATGATTGTGAAGCCAGAAGCGAAAATAAATTGAAATTTCAATTCAATACTTCACTTACCACAGTCAATTTGGCGAAAATCGCACATTGGATGTCAGTTCCAAAAGAAGTAAGAGGCGCGTTTTCTATGTCGGATGTAAAAACGACGTATCACAATGATTTACTGATAGATATATTTATTCGCAAGTTTGGGATAAACCCAAACACGAGAAAAAATAAACATAAATTACGGCAACTCGCCTGTTTTGGTAGAATTGCCGCATGAGTTTTTAACGAAGTATTGAATTATTGATTAAGAATTAATTATTTGAAATGTTTATTTCATTTTGTTATGACAAAGATAAAATGCTTTTTTAAGTTTAAATCATGATTTTCATAAATCTCGAAAATTGTAGTAATTCTACTACTTTTGAATTTCTAAGGTTTTTTTTCTTCTAAATAACGGCTCGTTCCTTTATCCATGCACAAAGACTGTGCTTGCTTTCTATTTTAGAAATAGAATGATTTCTTTTTTTTAGGTATTTATTGCTCAAAAACTTTGAAAATTGTAGTAGTTCTACTACATCATAATTGATCATTATCAATTATATTTGTGTCTTAAATAAATACGGTCTTGTTGGGAAAATGCTTTCAACAATATATTTACAAAAAAATAAACACTCACTTCAAAATCTACAATATGGAAAAAAAAACACAATCCAGAAGCAGTATTCTTCAAACCTCATAAGTTCAGACCTGAAAATAATGCACCCGGAATTAAAGAAAATCAACACGTCGGAATTAATCGTTTGGTGAAGCTAATGGTCGTGATTAATGGAAGAATTATCAAACATTATAAGCATTTTAAACTTTCGCAGAGTGCCCGTGGTCATCATAGTTTTGAACTCACTTTGGCGCATGATGCGTTAGGTGAAAGGGAAACCCATCAATTGGAAGATGCTAATAAATTCTTGGGCAATCGATTGACGGTAAAAATCATGTACAAAGATATTGACGACAGTCCAGAGCGGGTTTTTGTAGGAGTAATTACGGGCGTGGGTTTTAGTCAGGAAGGTTATACTTTAGGAAATATCATTTTGAAAGGATTCAGTCCGACCATCTTATTAGATGCGGCCCCACATACCCAAAGTTTTGGTGGAGACGATGTCGTCAATATGGGGATTATTGCAGACGATGTCATCAAGCAAGGAATCGGAACGGCTTACGATATACGAGTGGATTCCAAATCAAATTCTCAAATATTGTACAGCGCTCAATATGAAGAAACGCATTATAATTATTTAGCTAGAATGGCGGAAGCTTATGGCGAACAGTTTTTTTATGATGGTGAAGTGCTTCATTTTGGAAGAATGCCACCACCGAATAAAGCGATTGAACTTACTTTCGGCAGTAATGTTTCTGATATTAATGTCGAGCTAAAAGCAGTTCATCTTAAGCCGAGTTTTTACGGCTACAACAGCGATTCTCATGCGAAGTTAACTACAGGAGAAACGCCTATTAAACATCGAAGTGACTTAGCGAAAACGTCTTATCGAAATAACGATGGTATTTTCAAAACCAAATCTTTGCAGGTTGCACCTATGAGAGCAACGACCGATGTGGATGTGGGAAATTCTCAAACCAGTGCCGCTGGAAGTAAAGCCGTAGAAGTCTTTACGGTATCGGGAGGAACCACCGTTCCTTTTCTTTATCCTGGTTGTGTGGCAGATTTGAACATGCGAAAAGTGGATAGTAACCAAACGAGTTATTTCACCCGAGTGATGATGACCGAAGTGATCCATGAAATCGATACACTCGGACATTACACAGGAACTTTTGAAGCCATTGCTGCTGATACTGGTTATATGCCGACCCCTAAATTTGTTTTGCCAAAAGCAGACCCTCAAATCGCAACGGTAGTCTCGAACACCGATCCTGCAAAACAAGGTCGCGTAACTGTTCGCTTCGATTGGCAATTGAACGATACTACGAGTTTTATCCGCGTGATGTCTCCTGATGCAGGAGGAACAAATCAAGTTTCTAAAAACAGAGGTTATGTTGCCATCCCCGAAGTGGGCGATCAAGTGATGGTCGGATTTTTACACAATCACCCCGACCGACCTTTCGTGATGGGTGGAATGTTTCATGGAAAAGTTGGTCTTGGCGGTGGAATTAATAATCACATGAGATCTATCCAAACCAAAAGCGGAATAAAAGTATTGATGAATGATGACGAAAAAAGCGTCACTATTTTAGACCCGAGTGGGAATTCTTATTTTATGGATGGAAAGGGGAATATATCTGTTACTGCTCCCAATGATATCAATTTTACAGCAGGCGCAAATCTAAATATTTCTGTGGGACAGAATATGACTACGAGTGTGGGGATGAATGCAAGTGAAATGATCGGAATGAACAATAGCCAAACTGTCGGAATGAATTCTACACAAAGTATTGGTGCAATGAAAATGACTTCAGTGGTAGGCGAT
>JBBSRZ010000132.1:0-2402 GCA_038242555.1 Flavobacteriales bacterium
ATTTTGCAACGTCGAAACCGAAGTTAAGACCTTTTGCGTGCACTAATTCTTCTAATTCTGTTAAAGATTTTTTACCGAAATTTCTGAATTTCATCAAATCAGACTTCGTGTAAGAAACTAGTTCTCCTAAAGTTTCCACTTCAGCAGCTTTCAAGCAGTTTAGTGCTCTTACAGACAGATCCATATCTACTAATTTAGATTTAAGAAGTTGTCTAGTATGTAAAGTTTCTTCATCATATTGAATAGATGCTTTCACTGCCTCAGTTTCCAAAGTAATTCTCTCATCGGAGAATAACATGAAATGATAAATTAATATCTTAGAAGCTTCAGTTAAAGCATTTTGAGGACTGATGGATCCATCAGTTTCAATATCCAATACTAATTTTTCGTAGTCTGTTTTTTGCTCGACACGATAGTTCTCAACAGTGTACTGTACTTTCTTGATCGGGGTATAGATTGAGTCGATTGCAATAGTTCCGATAGGAGCGTTTGCTGACTTATTTTGTTCCGATGGAACATAACCTCTACCTTTCTCAATATTTAATGTGATTTCAAATTTCACATCTTTATTTGTTGAACAGATTACCAACTCAGGATTCAATACTTCGAATTCTTGCATTGATTTTCCTAAGTCACCTGCGGTAACAGTAGTTTGACCAGACACTTTTGCAACAACTTCTTCTGCAGTTGCAGTTTCAGTTTTCGCTCTAAGTCTTAATTGCTTTAGGTTAAGAATAATTTCTGTAACGTCTTCAATTACACCTGGAATTGTTGAAAATTCGTGCTCTACGCCTTCTATTTTGATAGATGAAATAGCATATCCTTCTAGAGAAGAAAGTAAAACTCTTCTCAAAGCATTACCGATAGTAAGTCCAAATCCTTGTTCTAATGGTCTGAATTCAAATTGCCCTTTGAAGTCATTAGAATTAAGAAGGATTACTTTATCGGGTTTAATAAATGTTAAAATTGCCATATAATATAGGTTGAGCAAAAATTTGAAAAAATTATTATTTAGAGTAAAGTTCGACGATTAATTGTTCTTTTAGATCTTCTGGGATTTGAAGTCTCTCCGGTGCAGATGTAAAAGTACCTGATTTTGTTTCGTCGTTGAATTGTAACCACTCGTAGTTTGATTTGTAAGCTAATGAATCAGCAATTACTTCAAGAGATTTTGATTTCTCTCTAACTGCGATTACATCACCTGGCTTCAAAGTATACGATGCGATATTTACTAATTCTCCATTTACTGTGATGTGTCTGTGAGAAACCAATTGTCTTGCACCTGCTCTGGTTTTTGCAAACCCTAATCTGTACACTACATTGTCTAATCTAGATTCACACAATTGTAATAGAACTTCACCCGTAACGCCTTTTGCTCTGTTGGCTTTTTCGTATAAGTTCGCAAATTGTTTCTCCAAAATACCGTAAGTATATTTTGCTTTCTGCTTTTCCATTAACTGAACAGCATACTCGGATTTTTTCGATCCTCTTCTTTTATTAACACCGTGTTGTCCCGGCGGTTGGTTTTTTCTTTTCTCGAAGTTCTTGTCGTCTCCGTAGATTGCAGCGCCAAACTTTCTAGCAATCTTCGTTTTAGGTCCAATATATCTTGCCATAATTCTTTAGGATTGTAGATTTTAGATTCTAGATCTATACGATGGAGATTCCATGTATTAGAATTTAGAATTTAAATTCTAATTATTATACTCTTCTTCTTTTTGGTGGTCTACATCCGTTGTGTGGCATAGGAGTCACATCAACGATCTCACTAACTTCAATTCCTGAATTGTGAATTGTTCTGATCGCAGATTCTCTACCTGCTCCAGGACCTTTCACGTAAACCTTTACTCTACGTAATCCAGCGTCGTGGGCTACTGTTGAGCAATTTTCTGCAGCCATTTGCGCTGCGAAGGGAGTATTCTTTTTAGAACCTCTGAATCCCATTTTTCCGGCAGATGCCCAAGAGATTACTTCTCCGTTTTTATTCGTTAAAGAAATAATGATATTGTTAAAAGTCGCCTGGATGTGTGCTTCTCCAATCGCTTCTACTTTAACTTTTCTTTTTTTAACTGCTTTTGTCTGTTTTGCCATAATTCTTACCGATTATTTACTTGCTTTTTTCTTGTTAGCAACAGTTTTTCGTTTTCCTTTTCGGGTTCTAGAATTATTTTTAGTTCTTTGTCCTCTTAAAGGTAATCCAAGTCTGTGACGTATTCCTCGTTGGCAACCAATATCCATCAATCGCTTGATATTTGTTGAAGTTTCAGAACGTAATTCACCTTCTACTTTTACGCTTTCGGTGATATAGTTTCTGATCAATGCCAATTCATCGTCATTCCATTCGTTGACTTTCTTGTCTTCGCTGATTCCGGCTGCTTTTAAGATCTCAGAAGAAGTACTTC
>JBBSRZ010000133.1:0-2088 GCA_038242555.1 Flavobacteriales bacterium
ATTATTAAAGGAACGAAATCTGAAATCGTGATTGACCATTTATTTAAAATAAGCCGAAAACAAAGGCTAAAAGTTCGTGAAATCACTTTAGATATGGCAGGTTCTATGAAATTAATAGCCAGAAGATGTTTCCCAAATGCAGTACAGGTAATCGATCGTTTCCATGTTCAAAAACTCGCAACTGAAGCTTTGCAGGAAATTCGAATTGAGCATCGTTGGCAGGCCATGGATCTGGAAAATGACTGGATTACTGAAAATAAAACGAAAGATAAACCTTTACCCATCGAAGTTTTTGAAAATGGAGATACCCGAAAACAACTTTTGGCAAGAAGTAGATATTTGCTTTATAAAAGCCAGGAAAAATGGACAGAATCTCAACAACAACGCGCAGAAATCCTTTTTGAAAACTATCCAGATATAGAAAAGCCTATGGTTTAACAAATGGATTACGGCAAATTTATAACCAGCGAACCGTGAAAGATGTTGCGATGCTAAAACTGGCGCATTGGTTTAAAGATGTAGAAAATGCGGGCTTTAAATCATTCCATACATTAGTCAGAACCATCACTCAGCATTACAATGACATCCTAAATTATTTCATCAACAGAAGTACAAATGCAAGTGCGGAAAGTTTTAATGCGAAAATAAAAAACTTCAGAATGCAGTTAAGAGGAGTAACAGATCGGAAGTTTTTCTTGTTTAGATTAACACAGATTTTTGCTTAGTCCCCAAGTTTTGGAACTGATCCGATTTTTGCTTAGTCCCCAAGTTTTGGAACTGATCCTCAATCATCATAGAAGAATTTTATAAATGAAATAGATGAGATGAATAAATGTTAACAAATCATAATAAAAATAAAAACGCAATCACCTAAATAAAGGGATTGCGGTTTATTTTCTCTTAACATTACATTGCATACTGTTAAAATGTGTTAAAATAACTTTTGCGGAAAGGTGTTTACACCTATACTAAAGAGTGAATACTTACTTTTGCTTTGCATTTAAAAACAAATATTACTTTTTAACACAGAAATTAAATATATATATGAAGAAAAGAGTTCTGTTTTATCTAGTTGGAGCGATTGCTACATTTTCACTGCAATCTTGTGTTACCAACTACGCGGTCTCAGCACCTACGGCTTATATTAATGAATACAAATCAGATGCCAAACTTGCATCTATCGATAATAAAAAATTAGAAATTGCTAAGACGCAACTACTTAATAGCTTCAAAGATGAAAAGATCGCTGCAGCAAAAAGTTTAGAAGCTTCTTTAAAGAACGAAGAAATCGCGAAGACGGTAAGATTCACAAGAAAGATCGATGATATTTTAACGGAAGCAGAATCTTATTTAGGAACTCCTTACCGTTATGGTGGAATGACCAGAAAAGGAATAGACTGTTCCGCATTTGTACTTTCAGTTTTTGGCGCAGCAGCCGGTATGAATTTGCCAAGAGTTGCCGCTTCACAAGCTCAGGAAGGTGACAAAATTGATAAAGAGAACCTTCAGAAAGGAGATTTGGTTTTCTTTTCCCACGGTAGAGGAAGAATTTCCCACGTTGGAATTGTAGAGAACGTTACAGCGGAAGGAGATATTAGATTTATTCATGCAGCCACGTCGAGGGGTGTGATGATCTCTTCTTTAAGTGATTCCTACTGGGGACCAAAATTCAGATTTGCGAAGCGGGTAATGTCGCAAGAAGTTTTTAACAGTAATTTTGCAAATATTAACTAACTCAGATATTTTAAGTAATTGATATGAAGCTACCAGAAATGGTAGCTTTTTTTATGCGAAGAAACTTCAAAATTAATGCATCAAACATTGATCTGTTATGCTTTAAAGTTCTGGATGGAACACTGATTAAAAATGATGGACCAGATTTTTGGGAACGTAGAAATCTGCTCTTTTAAGCAACACATTAAAACATTGATGTTTTGATTCAGTCGTGAAATAACGACGAAATTGCACCCTCTAGAATCAACATAATAGATGGGAGTGAAAGGATAAGATTAAAAATTAGGTAAGTTTAATAATAACAATAATAACCGATGTCAACTTCAGAAGAAAATTCTTAAACAAGACTGTTTC